>NZ_JBJGZK010000038.1:0-39878 GCF_054050475.1 Geodermatophilus sp. SYSU D00525 | reverse complement strand
CCCCCCCCCCCCCCCCCCCCCCCCCCCCCCCCCCCCCCCCCCCCCCCCCCCCCCCCCCCCCCCCCCCCCCCCCCCCCCCCCCCCCCCCCCCCCCCCCCCCCCCCCCCCCCCCCCCCCCCCCCCCCACGACCGGGGGCAGAGCACGACCGGGGCAGAGCACGACCGCCGGGCGGGGCACCCGACCGGGCGGCACCGCCGTCGGCGCGTCCGGGAGTGAGTCGGGTCACCGGGCGGGTAGGGAGGGCCGGTGCGCCTGCCTGATCCCGCTGACCTGTTCGACCTGCCGCGGACCCTCGTCGAGTCCGTCCGCACGCTCGGCGCGGCCCTGCCGCGCGCGGAGACGCTGCTGCCGGTCGCCGACGACGTCCTGCGCAGCACCCGGACGCTGCTCGACGGCGTCGGCCCCGCGGTGGCGCGGGCGGCGGCCGCGGCCCCGGACGTGCTCGACACGGCCACCGGCGTGGTGCAGCGGATCGCCGGCGTCCTGACCCCCGAGCGGACGGCCGCGGTGGCCGCGCTGACCGACCGGCTGGTCGCGGTCCTCACGCCCGACCGGATCGCGGGGATGTCCCGGGTGGCCGACTCGGTCCGGGCGCGGGCCGACGTCGTGCCGCGGGCCCTCGACGCGCTCGACGGGCTGCTGTCCTCCGGCCGGCTGCAGCAGCTCGGCGCCGCGGTCGACCGGCTGGCGTCACCGGACCGGCTCGACCGGCTGGACGCGCTGCTCGACCTCGCCGCCGACGAGCGGCTCGGCCGGCTGCTGGACCTCGCGAAGGACGAGCGGATCGGCCGGCTGCTCGCCCGGCTCGACGTGCTGCTCGCCGACGACCGCCTGCCGCAGGTGGTCGACCGCGCCGGCGAGGTGCTCGGGGACGGCCGGGTGGAGCGGGTGACGGCCGGCCTGGACCGGGTGCTGGCCGAGGAGAACCTCGACCAGGCCGGCGAGCTGCTCGGCGGCGGGCGCGGCGCGGCCGCGGTCCGGGCGCTGCTGCGCGTCGGCCGGGCGCTCACCGGCCAGGGGCCGCAGGCGGTCGCCACGCTGCTCGAGCGGCTGCCCGAGTTCCTCACCGAGGAGCGCCTGAAGTCGCTCGGGGCGCTCGCGGACCGCGCGCCGGAGGACGTCGACACCGCGCTCGACGTCCTCGAGGACCTCTACGCCGTCATGGCCGGCCCGGCGGACGGGTACGACGAGGCGGGCGAGGCCCAGCAGGACGACGAGGCCCAGCAGGACGACGAGACCCAGCAGGACGACGACGAGGACGACGAGGAAGAGGCCGGCTGAGGCCCGCTCAGTCGCCGGCGTGCTCCCGGAACGGCCGGACCCAGGCGCGGGGCCCGTAGTCGTCGCCGTGCGGGGTGCGCAGCACGGTGTGCACGGGGAAGGGCTGGGGGGTGTCGGAGTCGAGGAGGACGCCGCAGTGGTGGTCGAGTTCGGCGACGACCACCGGTGACTGGACCCGGCAGTAGAAGACGTCGCCGGGCCCGTGCCCGCCGATCCAGGAGAACCAGGTCTCGTCGAGGTGGTCTGCGACCTCGCGCAGCCGCGCGGTCCGGGGACCGGCGGGCAGCGGCGCGATGAAGGTGGCGACGACGTCGAGCACCCGCTGCCGGGCGCCCTCGGGCAGGTCGGCGACCCGGCCCCCCCGACCGGGATGACCCGGTTCTCCTGGAACGCGCCGGCCAGGTGCCGCTCGTCGCGTCGCCGGGCTGCACCAGCCACGGCGGCGTGCGGGCGTACCCGGCCCCGGAGGGGGTGCCGGTGGCCAGCGGGTCACCGGGGCGCAGCGTGAACGTGCGGCTGATCAGGGAGAGCGTGTCGCCGACGGTGTAGGCCATCTCGTCGGTGCGGGGCGTCCTGCACGGTCTCGCCGTCGACCCGGGTCTGCACCCGCAGCCCGACGCAGACGACCCGCGCGCCGGCAGCACGGGCGGCACCACCTCGACGTCGAGGTCGACGGCGACCGGTTGCAGGCGGTGGCGCAGGTCGGCCCGCTGCGCTCGTCCTGGGCGAGGCGGCCGCGGGGCCGGAGGCGGTGCTGGAGATCCGCACCGAGCGGCCGCCGGCCACCTCTCCTCGGCCACGCTCGGTCCGGACGTCGTCGTCGCCGGTGTCGTCAGGCCCGGCGGCTTCGCCGAGCTCGGCCGGCTGGACGGGCGCTACGTCTCCACGGAGGTCGCCGGCGGGATGACCGGCCGGCTGGGCGGCGTGTGGTGCGCCCGCGGCTCGCTCGTGGTGCGCTCGTTCGCGTACGCCGGCGCCGACGACCCGCAGGAGCTCCCGTGACCGACCTCGACGGCCTGTCCCTCGAGCAGAAGGCGACCCTGCTCTCCGGCCAGGACTTCTGGTCGACCCCGCCGGTCGAGGAGGCGGGGCTGCCCTCGCTCGTGCTGACCGACGGCCCGCACGGCGTGCGCCGCCAGGAGGGCGACTTCGGCGGTCCCGGCATCACCCACAACCTGCCGGCCACCTGCTTCCCGCCCGCGGTGGCGGTGGGCAACAGCTGGGACCCGGCGGTCGCCGAGCGGATCGGCGCGGCGATCGGCCGGGAGGCGCGGGCGCTGGGCGTGCACGTGGTGCTCGGACCAGGGGTCAACGTCAAGCGGTCGCCCCTGGGCGGGCGGAACTTCGAGTACTACTCCGAGGACCCGCTGCTGTCCGGCGTCCTCGGCGCGGCCCACGTGCGCGGGCAGCAGGCCGCCGGCGTGGGCGCCTCGGTCAAGCACTTCGCGGCCAACGACCAGGAGACCGAGCGCATGCGGATCAGCGCCGAGGTCGACGAGCGGACGCTGCGCGAGATCCACCTGCCGGCCTTCGAGCGGGTGGTCACCGAGGCGGCGCCGGCCACGGTCATGTGCGCCTACAACAAGGTCAACGGCGTCTACGCGTCGCAGAACCGCTGGCTGCTCACCGAGGTGCTGCGGGAGCAGTGGGGCTTCGACGGCGTCGTCGTCTCCGACTGGGGCGCCGTCGACGACCGCGCCGCGGCGCTGGCCGCCGGGCTGGACCTGCAGATGCCCGGCGACCGCGGCGCCGGCAACCGGCGGGTGGTCGAGGCGGTGCGGTCCGGGGAGCTCGACGAGGCGCACGTCGACGCGAGCGCCGCCCGGGTGGCCGCCCTGGCCCGGTACGCCGGCGGGCCGGCCGGGGAGGTCGACGTCGATGCGCACTGCGCGCTGGCCCGCGAGCTGGCCGCGCAGTGCGCGGTGCTGCTGCGCAACGAGCGCGGCACCCTGCCGCTGTCCCCGGGCACCCGCGTCGCCGTCGTCGGCGAGTTCGCCCGCACGCCGCGCTTCCAGGGCGGCGGCAGCTCGAACGTCACCGCCACCCGGGTCGAGTCCGCGCTCGACGCGATGCGCGCGCTGGCCGGGCGGGAGCTCCCGTTCGCGCCCGGCTCGGGTGACGACGCCGCCGCGTCGCGGGACGAGGCCGTGGCGCTGGCCCGCGACGCCGAGGTCGCCGTGGTCTTCCTCGGCCTGACCGACGCCGAGGAGTCCGAGGGCTTCGACCGGACGACGATCGACCTCCCCGCCGACCAGGTCGAGCTGGTCCGCGCGGTGGCCGCCGCGGCGCCCCGGACGGTCGTCGTCCTCTCCCACGGCGGGGTGGTGTCGCTGGAGGGCTGGCACGACGACGTCGACGCGATCCTGGACGGCGCCCTGCTCGGGCAGGCCGGCGGTGGCGCGCTGGCCGACCTGCTGTACGGCGTCGCCGACCCGTCGGGCCGGCTCGCCGAGACCGTCCCGCTGCGGTTGGAGGACTCCCCGAGCTTCCTCTCCTTCCCGGGCGAGCAGGGCCGGGTCGTCTACGGCGAGGGCGTGCTGGTCGGCTACCGCGGGCTGGTCACGCAGGGCCGGGCGGTGCGGTACCCGTTCGGGCACGGGCTCTTGTACACGACGGTCACGACGTCGGACCTGCGGGTCGAGCCCACCGGCGACGACACCGCCACCGCCTCGGTGACCGTGACGAACACCGGCGACCGGGCCGGCAGGCACGTCGTCCAGGTGTACGTGTCGACGACGGCCGGGCCGGTGCGCCGCCCGCTGCGGGAGCTGCGCGCGTTCACCAAGGTGGCGCTCGGGCCGGGGGAGGGCCGCGAGGTGACCCTGGAGCTCGGCCGGCGCGCGTTCGCGTACTGGGACGTCGTCGAGTCCGGCTGGGTGGTCGCGCCGGGGGAGTACGCGGTGCAGGTCTGCGCCGACGCCGGGACCGTGCTCGCCGAGCGGGTGGTGACGCTGCCCGGGGACGACCTGGTCCGGGTGCTGACGATGGACTCCTCCGTCGGCGAGTGGTTCACCCACCCGGCCGCCGGGCCCGCGCTGGTGGAGGCGCTCACCGCGACCATGCCCGCGGACGCCGCCTCGCCCGAGGAGCAGGCGATGATGCTGCGGATGATCGGGTCGATGCCGATGCGCCGGTTCGCCACCGACTTCGGCGCCGCGCTGCCGCAGGACCTGCTCGACCGGCTGATGGCCGAGACCGCCGCCGCCCGCGGCGCCCGGTGACGTGAACGCCGGTGGCCCGGGACCTGCGCGGTCCTGGGCCACCGGGGTTCAGCGCCCGCCCGAGGGCGGCAGAGATGGCCATTCCTGCCACCCCGGGGAGGGTCAGACGGGCAGCGGGTCGTCGTCCCGCTTGGTCAGGGCCGGCTCGGGGGCCGGGACGGCGGCCTGCGCGCCGGCCCGCAGCAGGGTCGCGAGCTCCTCCTCGGACTCCACCGCCTCGCCGCGGGCGACCATGCCGGCCTGCTCGGCGAGCGGGATCTCCCTGAGCGCGGACGACAGCAGCAGCGCGACGGCGAGGATCGGCACCAGGTACCAGAACACCGGCGCGAGCGAGTCCGCGTAGGCGTCGACGATCGCCGTCCGCAGCGGGTCGCCGGCGGCGTCGACCGCCGACGGCACCAGCGTGTCCGGGGAGGTGATGCCCGCGGCCGCCGCCTGCTCGGCGTTGCCGGTCAGCGCGCCGGTGAGGTTCTCGGCCAGCCGGGTCGTGAACAGCGTCCCGAAGACGGCGACGCCGAGGGTGGCGCCGACCTCGCGGAAGTAGTTGTTCGTCGAGGTGGCCGTGCCGATCTGGGTGGCCGGGACGGCGTTCTGCGCGGCCAGCACGACGTTCTGCATGATCAGCCCCAGCCCGCAGCCGAGCGCGAAGAACATCGCGCCGATCGTCCACAGCGAAGTGTCCCCGGCCAGCGTGGTCATCCAGACCATCGTCGCGAGGATGACCGCGACCCCGGCGGTGGTGAACCGCTTGTAGCGGCCGTTCCGCAGGATGGCCGCCGCCGAGGACTGGATGGTCAGGATGATCCCGGCGGTCATCGGCAGCATGAGCAGGCCGGAGTTCGCGGCCGACAGCCCCGAGCTCATCTGCAGGAACGTCGGCATGAAGGCGATCGCCGAGAACATGCCCAGGCCCACGGCCATGCCGAGCGCCGTGGCGACGACGAACGTCCGGTTGCGGAACAGCCCCAGCGGCACGATCGGCTCGACCGCGCGCCGCTCGACCAGCACGAACACGACCGCGCAGACGACGAACGCGGTGGCCAGCGCGAGGGTCAGCGGGTCGGTCCAGCCGTCGCTGCCGCCGAGGTCGGTGAACAGCACCAGCGACGTCGTCGTCGCCGACAGCGCGACGATCCCGGCGACGTCGAGCGGGGTGGTGCTGCGCCGGCGCGGCAGGGAGAGGGCGAACCACCCGACGAGGAAGGCACCCACGCCGACCGGCACGTTGATCCAGAAGCACCACTCCCAGCCCAGGGCGGGCGTGTCGGTGAAGAAGCCGCCGACGAGCGGGCCGGCGACGGCCGACAGGCCGAACAGCGCGCCGATCGGGCCCATGTACGTCGCCCGCTCCCGGGCCGGGACGATGTCGGCGATGATCGCCTGCGACAGGATCATCAGTCCGCCGCCGCCGAGGCCCTGCACCCCGCGCCAGACGACGAACCAGGTGAAGTCCGGCGCGAGCGCGGCGCCGACGCTGGCCACGGTGAACAGGCCGATGGCGACCAGGAACAGGGTCCGCCGGCCCCACAGGTCGCCGAACTTGCCGTAGACGGGCATGACCAGCGTGGTGGCCAGCAGGTAGGCGGTGGTCACCCACGCCATGTGCGAGACGCCGCCGAGCTCACCGACGATGGTCGGCATCGAGGTCGAGACGATCGTCTGGTCGAGGGCGGCGACGAGCATGCCGGCGAGCAGCGCCGAGAACACCAGGTTGATGCGGCGCCGGGTCAGGACGATCGGCGGTGCGGAGGAGTCGGGGGGCGGGGCCTGCACGGAGGTCCTCTTTCGGTCGTACGGCGGTGCCGCGGGCGCGCGGCACCGAGAGGGGAGCGGACGGCGCCGGCCGCTCGGGAGGGTTCAGGAGCGCGGGGCGGGCAGCCCGGCGGCGAGCACGTCCCAGGCCTCGTCGACGAGGTGGGGGAGCGGCACGGTGAAGTCGGTGGACAGCCAGCGGTGCAGCGCGGTGCGCAGGGCGACACCGGCGACGGCGGCCAGCAGCGTGGGGTAGGCGTCGACGCCGACCCGCGTGCCGGTGCGGGCGGCGACGGCGTCGGCCAGCGCCCGCTCGGAGGCGCCGAAGGCGGCGTGCAGCCGGGCGAGCAGCACGGGGTGCTGGTCGATGACCCGCAGCCGCAGCGGCCACACGCCCGCGGGTTCCTCGGCCATCGCGGCGGCCTGCTCGGCCTGGACAGCGCGCAGGGCGGTGACCGGGTCCTCGCCGGCGGGGCGGGCGGCGAACCGCTCGGCGGGCAGGGCCGAGTCGGCGGGGTCGAGGCCGAGGACGGCGTCGTCCTTGGTGGCGAAGTAGTTGAAGAACGTGCGGGGGCTGACGCCGGCGCGCTCGGCGACGTCGTCGACGGAGACGGCGTCGAGCCCACGCTCGGCGACCAGGTGCAGCGCGGCGGCGTGCAGTGCCGAGCGGGTGGCGAGCTTCTTGCGCTCGCGCAGTCCGGAGGTCACCCCCCGATCATCGGCCGAAACGTGCAGTCCGCGCAAGCTTGCACGTAGTGCACGGCGTGTCCCGGCGGGCCCGGGCGGCAGGGATGGCCATTTCTGCCACCCGGGCCCGGGTCAGTCGCGGTCGCGCTGCCGCTCGATCGCCTCGAGGACGGTCTTGCGGCCCGCGCCGAGCTCGCGCTCCGCCTTCTCCGCCCGGTCGAGCTGGGAGTCGCCGTGCATCTCCCGGACCTTCGCGCGCGCCTCGGTCGCCTTCGCGTCGACCAGCTCCGCGGCCTTCCGGGCCTCCTTCGCGGCGTCGGTGTCGGCCACGTGCTGCTCGCCGGAGCCGCGCTTGCGTTCGTCGGTGGCCCGCTCCTCCTCGTCGGACAGCAGCTCCCACGCGGCGTCGGGCAGGTACCGCTTCGTCCCGCCCTCGCCGCGGGCGCGGTCGCCGCCGTCGGCGGTGTGCCAGTCCTGCCCGGTCCACTCCTGCAGGTGCCGCTGCGACTCGCTGCGCTCGCCCTCGTGCCGGTAGCCGCCGCCGGCGGCCTCGTACTCGTGGGCCAGCAGCTGGCTCTTGCGGGCGCTCCACTGGCCGGGCCGCCCGCCCCTGTCGCCGGCCTTGATCTCCTCCTTGAGCCGCTCGCGCAGCTCGGGGTCCGTGTAGTCCCGGGCGTAGTCCTCCGCCGACTTCCCGCTCATGGACCGGGAGTACCCGATCCGGCCGTGTCTCATCCAGCGGAGCGCGACCGGTCCACCTCCACGTGCGGGCGGGACTGCCAGCGCGCCCAGTCCGCGCTCACCTCGCCGGCGGTGCGCAGCAGGGCCGGCAGGTGCTCGGCCAGCAGTCGCTCGGTCGAGGTCTCGGCGGCGTGCACGGTCACGTTCATCGCCGCCCGCACCGCGCCGGTGCCGTCGCGCACCGGGACGGCGACCGAGCGGACGCCGGGCGCGAGCTCCTCGTCGGCCAGCGCCCAGCCGCGGGCGCGCACCTCGGTGAGCTCCTCGCGCAGCTGCTCGGCCGTGCGCCCGATGTAGGGCGGCAGGCCCGAGCGGCTGGGCTCGGCGAGGGTGGCCTCGAGCCGATCGGCCGGCAGGGCGGCGAGCAGCACCTTGCCCTGGGAGGTCTGGACGGCGGGGAAGCGCGTGCCGATCTCGACCCGCAGCGCGATCAGCTTGGGCACCGACACCCGCGCGACGTAGACGATGTCCGACCCGTCGAGCTGCGCCATCGACGACGACTCGCCGGTCCGCGCGACCAGCGCCTCCATGTGCGGCCGGGCGAGGTCCCACAGCCCGAGCGCGCCGACGTAGGCCATCCCGAGCGACAGCACCCGCGGGGTCAGCGAGAACACCCCGCCGGCCGACCGCACGAAGCCCAGCTCCTCGAGCGTGAGGAGCAGCCGCCGCGCGGTCGGCCGGGCCAGCCCCGCGGCGGACGCCACCTCCGACAGCGTCATGGCCGGGTGGTCGGCGTCGAAGCAGGTGAGCACGTCCAGGCCCCGCGCCAGCGCCTCGACGAAGTCCGGCCCCTCACCGCGCCCGGCCACGACGGCCCTCAGCGCTCCCCGGCGAGGTGCCGCTCGAAGGCCTCCTCGCGGGCGGCGTGCGTGCTCTCCGACCGGTAGTCGGTGTACTGGTACGGGTTGTCCAGCACCTCGCCCGAGGGCAGCTCCGGGTCCATCCCGGTGGTCCAGACGTCCTCGCCCATGTCGGCGCGCAGGTGCTCGACGGTCGCCTCGACCTCGCGCCGGACCGCCGCCAGGTCGACGCCGACCAGCCGGTGGTCGGACTTCACGACCCGCCCGTCGACCAGCACGGTGTGCACGTCGCCGCGCTGCGCGTGGAAGGCGACGTGCCCGTAGGGGTTCAGCAGTGGGAACGACACCGGCGAGGCGTCGTTCTTGATCAGCACGACGTCGGCCTTCGCGCCCGGGACCAGCCGGCCCAGGTCGTCGCGGCCGAGCGCCGTCGCCCCGCCGCGGGTGGCCCACTGCACGACGTGCTGCGCGCGCAGCGCCAGGTGGGTCACCGTCTCGCCCTTGAGGTGGGCCTCGAAGTGCTCGCGCGAGCGGTCGGCGCCGAGCGTCGTGCGCATCGCGGAGAACAGGTCGCCGCTCCACCACACGCTGGTGTCCATCGACAGCGACACCGGGATGCCGTGCGCGCGCACCTGCCAGGTGGGCGGGTAGCCCTGGCCGGCGCTCTGCTCGGACTCGGTGGACACCGAGATCGACCCGCCGGTGGCGGCGATGCGGTGGTAGCTGTCGGGGGAGAGCGAGGCGGCGTGCACGTACACCGTCTCCGGCGTCGCGAAGCCGTGCTCGTGCATGAGCCGGATGCCGTCGTCGTTGGTGGCGCCCCAGACGCCGGCGTGCGTGGTCACCGGCAGGCCGAGCTCGCGGGCCACCTCGAAGGCGGCCTTCTCCGGGAACGCCGGGTCGCCGGTGACGTCGAAGGCGAGCTGGAAGGCGAGCAGGTCGCCCGCGCCGGTGCGGCGGCGCTCGAGGAAGCCCTGCACGGCCTCGTCGGCGGTCCACTCCCACGGCGCGGCCTGGATGTTGCCGTAGGCGAGCACGTACCGTCCGGGCACCGACTGCAGCGCGTCGACGGCGGCCTCGGCGTGGTCGACCGTCTGCAGCCCGTGCGACCAGTCGACGACGGTGGTGACGCCGGCGTCGAGCGCCTCGACGGCGGCCAGCCGGTTGCCCGCGGCGACGTCCTCCGGGCGGAAGCGCCGGCCGTGCTCGAGGTAGTACCAGACGAAGTACTGGGTGAGGGACCAGTCGGCGCCGTAGCCGCGCATCGCCGTCTGCCACATGTGCCGGTGCGTGTCGATCATCCCCGGCATCACGATGCCGTCGGTGGCGTCGACCTCCAGGGCGTCCTGCGGGGCCTCCATCTCCGGGCCCACGGCCGCGATCCGGTCGCCGACGACGAGGACGTCGGCGTCGGTCAGCACCGTGCCGGCGTCGTCCATCGTCAGCACCGTGCCGCCGCGGAACACGACGGGGCGCCCGGCCTGCGGCGCCGGGGTCTGGGGCTCGGTCATGGACTCTCCTCGGACGTCACAGGCTCGACGGACACCTGTCCGCCCACCGGACGAGGGTCGCGGACGCGGTCACCCTGCTCGTGACCTGCGGCACATGTCAAGGCTGCGGCCGTGCGGTTGACACGGCTCGGCGGCGGTGCCGAGACTCGGCGCGACCGGCGGACGACTGTCCGCCCGCACCAGCCCCGACGCCGAGGAGCGCGACGCGACGATGACGGCAGCACCCGGCGGACCCGACCCCGAGGGCCCCCTCGCCGGCCTGCTCGTGGCCGACTTCTCCCGGATCCTGGCCGGCCCCTACGCCACGATGCTCATGGCCGACCTCGGCGCCGAGGTGGTCAAGGTCGAGGGCCCGCGCGGGGACGACACCCGCACCTGGGCGCCGCCGGTCCGCGACGTCGGCGGGGAGGGCGTCTCCACCTACTACCTGGGCGTCAACCGCAACAAGCGGTCGGTGGCCCTGGACCTCACCGACGACGCCGACCTGGCCGCGGCCCGCGAGCTCGCCCGCCGCGCCGACGTCCTGGTGGAGAACTTCAAGCCCGGCGGCCTGGCCCGCTTCGGCCTCGACTACGGCACGGTGGCCGCGACGAACCCCGCCGTCGTCTACGCCTCGATCAGCGGGTTCGGCAGCGGCCCCGGCGGGCGGTCGCTGCCCGGCTACGACCTCATCGTGCAGGCCATCTCCGGGCTGATGAGCCTCACTGGCGACCCGGGCGGCGACCCCTACCGCGCCGGCGTCGCCGTCTTCGACGTCATGGCTGGCCTGCACGCCACCGTCGGCGTGCTGTCCGCGCTGAACCAGCGGCACGCCACGGGCCGCGGCCAGCACGTCGAGGTCAACCTGCTCTCCAGCGCGCTGTCCGGGCTGGTCAACCAGACCTCGGCGTACGTGGCCGGCGACGTCGTCCCGTTCCGGATGGGCAACAGCCACCCCAGCCTGTTCCCGTACGAGCCGCTGCCCTGCGCCGACGGCGACCTGATCGTCACCGCCGGCAACGACGGCCAGTTCCGCAAGCTGTGCGAGGTGCTCGGCGTGCCCGAGCTGGTGGAGGACCCGCGGTTCCTGCACAACGAGGACCGCACCGCCCACCGCGAGGAGCTGCGCCCGCTGCTGGTCGGGCGGCTGAAGACCCGCACCAAGATGGAGTGGTTCCGCGACATCATCGCCGCGGGCGTGCCGTGCGGGCCGATCAACACCGTCGACCAGGGCGTCGCCTTCGCCGAGGAGGTCGGCCTGGACCCCGTCGTCACGGCGGGGGAGGACGGCGCGGGGGTCCCCTCGATCCGCAACCCCATCCGGTTCTCCGGGACGGCGGCGCGGTACCGCTTGCCACCGCCCGCGCTCGACGAGCACGGTGCGGAGATCCGCCGCTGGCTGGCCGAGGGCGAGGAGGCGCCGTGACCGAGGACGGGTACCCGACCGCGCTGGGCGCCTCGAGCCGCGAGTCGATCACCCTGCTCGGCACCGACCTCGCCCGCGACGTCATGGGCACCGTCGGCTTCGGCGAGCTGGCGTTCTGGCTGGCCACCCAGCGCCGGCCCACGCCGGGGGAGACCCGCGTGTTCGAGGCGGTGCTCGCCGCGCTCGCCGACCACGGTTTCACCCCGACGGCGATCGTCACGCGGCTGACCTGGCTGTCCGCGCCGGACTCGGTGCAGGGCGCGCTCGCCGCCGGGCTGCTCGGCGGCGGCTCCCGCTTCCTCGGCGTCACCGAGGACTGCGGCCGCTTCCTGCACGACGTCCTGGTGTCGGCGGGGGAGCTCCCGGCCGACGACGCCGGCTGGGACGCCCTCGCCCTGGAGACGGTCACCGCGCAGCGGGCGGCCGGCCGGTTCGTCCCGGGGCTCGGCCACCACGTGCACAAGGACGGCGACCCGCGCACGCCGCGGCTGTTCGAGATCGCCGGCGAGGAGGGCCTGGTCGGCCCGCACCTGGCGCTGTTCGCCGCGATCGGCCGGGTGCACCCGCAGGTGCTCGGGAGGACGCTGCCGCTCAACGGCGCCGGCGTCTGCGGCGCCGCGCTGGCCGACCTCGGCCTGCCGCTGGAGCTGCTGCGCGGCTTCGCGCTGCTGGCCCGCACCGCCGGGCTGATCGGCCAGCTCGCCGAGGAGATCAGGCGTCCCGTCGCCAACGAGGTCTTCCTGTCCGTCGACCTGCACAACCGCTCCGTCGCGCCGGACCCCTACGAGCCCGAGACCCCGGGAGGCAGTCATGGCTGAGGTGGCCGCGGTCATCGCGTCGACCCACCACCCCTTCTACTACCGCGCGAGCACCTCGACCGGCGCGGACCGGCCGCCGTTCGCCGACGAGTGGGTGGCCAAGATCGAGCGGTTCCGCGAGACGCTCACCCGCGCCGAGCCCGACGTGCTGGTGATGGTCGGCAGCGACCACTTCCACCAGCTGTGGCTGGACAACATGCCCCAGTTCCTCGTCGGCAAGGCGCCCTTCTTCGACGCCAACTGGTACAACGAGGAACGCGAGTTCGGCCTGCCGCGGATGACGCTGCGCGGCGAGGAGGACCTGGCCGCGCACCTGCTGCGCGACGGCCTCGACCGCGACTTCGACCTGGCCTTCTCCAACGAGCTGCGGATCGACCACAGCATCACGTGCCCGATCATCACGCTGCGCCCGCAGGCCGACCTGCCGATCGTGCCGGTCTACACGAACATCTTCGCCCCGCCGCTGCCGCAGCCGAGGCGGTTCGTGCAGCTGGGGAGGGCGATCCGGGAGATGGTCGAGTCCTGGGAGTCGGACCAGCGGGTGGCGATCATCGGGACCGGCCAC
This sequence comes from Geodermatophilus sp. SYSU D00525, assembly GCF_054050475.1. Classification (NCBI taxonomy): domain Bacteria; kingdom Bacillati; phylum Actinomycetota; class Actinomycetes; order Geodermatophilales; family Geodermatophilaceae; genus Geodermatophilus; species Geodermatophilus sp. SYSU D00525. The sequence goes on along the minus strand of NZ_JBJGZK010000038.1, from coordinate 27,096 downwards.
CTGTCGCTGGAGCTCGGGGGGCCGCGCCAGTTCGGCGAGCACGGGCCCGACCCGGAGTTCGACCGCAAGGCCGTCGAGTGGATCGCCTCCGGCGACATCGAGGGCTGCCTGGCCGAGGTGTCGCTGGACTCGCTGCACGCCCCGGGCAACGCCACCCACGGCTTCATGGACTTCATGCTGATGATGGGCGCCGCCGGCGAGGGGCAGAAGGCCGACCACGTCGACACCCTCGACCTGTTCCACACCATGGAGGCCTACTTCACCTGGTACCCGAACGGCGTCCCCGGAGAGGTGGCCCCGGCATGAGTCGCTACCTGCTGGACAAGTTCCTCTTCACCGTCGACCGCGACCCCGCGCTCGTCGAGCGCTACCGCGAGGACCCGGCCGGCACGGTCGAGTGGTGGGAGGCCGAGATGGCCAACAAGATCCTCAACTGCACCGACGACGAGCGGTCCACCTGGCTGGAGTTCACCGAGGACGAGCGGCGCGCGCTGCGCGAGCACGACCACGTGACGCTGTTCCGGATGGGCGCCCACCCGTTCCTCACGCTCACGCTGTTCATCGCGATGTTCGAGCGCGACCACGGGCCGCTGGAGTACCAGAAGGCCTACGGCAAGGCGATGGAGCACGTCACGCTGCCCTATCCCGACATCACCACCTGACGTGCGGGCCACCTGACGTGCGCGCCGCCGTCGTCCGCGCGCCCGGGACGCCGCCCGAGCACGCCGAGCACCCCGACCCCGCCGTCGGGCCGGGGCACACGCTGGTGCGCGTCACCGCCGCGCCGATCGTGCCGCTGGACCTGCTGTGCGCGTCCGGCACGTCCTACTTCGGCGCGCCGGCGGTGCCCTACGTGCCGGGGGTGCAGGGCGTCGGCGTCGTCGAGGAGTCCGGGCGGTTGCCGGCCGGCACCCGGGTCTGGTTCGCGACGTCGGCCGGCATGGCGCCCGGCGACGGGAGCCTGGCGCAGCGGTGCGCCGTCGACGACGAGGACCTCGTGCCGCTGACCGCCGACCTGCCCGACGCCGCGGTCGCGGCGATCGGCCTGTCCGGCGTGGCCGCGTGGATGTGCCTGACCTGGCGCGGGCGGCTGCAGCCGGAGGAGACCGTCCTCGTCCTCGGGGCCGGCGGCGCGGTGGGGCAGGTGGCGGTCGGGGCGGCGCGGGTGCTCGGCGCCGGGCGGGTGGTGGCGGTCTGCCGCTCGACCACGGCGCGGGAGCGGGCCCGCGCCGCCGGCGCCGACGCCGTCGTGCCGCTCACCGGCGACGTCGACGCGCTCGCCGCCGCGCTGGCGCGGGCGTGCCCGGGCGGGGCGCACGTCGTCGTCGACCCGGTGTTCGGCGTGGCGGCGACCGCGGCGTCGCGGGTGCTGGCGCCGGGCGGGCGACTGGTCAACCTGGGCGGGGCGTCCGGCGACGAGGCGGTGTTCTCCTCGGCGGTGCTGCGCGGCCGGTCGGCGGAGGTGCTCGGCTACACCAACAACGCGCTGACCCCGCAGCAGCGCCGCGACGCGCTCGGTGCCGTCCTCGCCGCGGCCGCCACCGGCCGGGTCGCCGTCGCGCACGAGACGGTGCCGCTGGCCGACGTCGGCGGCGCCTGGGCCCGCCAGGCCGCCGGCGAGGCGGGCGTCCGGCTGGTCGTCGTCCCCTAGCCGCGGCCCCGGGGGGCGGCGCGCACGTGCACGCGTTCGCCCTGGGGGCCGAAGAGGGCGAGCACCTCGGTGGGCCGGCCGTCGGGGTTGCCCAGCCAGTGCGGGGTGCGCGTGTCGAACTCGGCCGCCTCGCCGGGGGTGAGGACGACGTCGGTGTCGCCGAGCAGCAGCCGCAGCCGGCCCGAGAGCACGTAGACCCACTCCCAGCCCTCGTGCGAGCGCTGCTCGTCCGGCTCCCCGCCCCAGCGCGGCGGCAGCACCATCTTGTAGGCCTGCAGCCCGCCCGGCCGGCGGGTGAGCGGGAGGAACGTGGCGCCGTGCCGGGTGATCGGCCGGAGCCGCACCCGGGGGTCGCCGGTCTCCGGGGCGTCGACCAGCTCGTCGAGCGGCACCTGGTGGGCGCGGGCCAGCGGCAGCAGCAGCTCGAGGGTGGGCCGGCGCTGCCCGGACTCCAGCCGGGACAGCGTGGACACCGAGATTCCGGTGTCCTCGGACAGCTGGGTCAGCGTCGCGCCGCGCTGCCGGCGCAGCTCGCGCAGCCGCGGGCCCACCGCGTCGAGGACGGCGTCGAGGTCCGCGTCGGGATCGGTCACGTTGCCAGTATGGCAAAGGTGTTTGCCTTTTTCGCGACGGCGGGTGCACTGTGGGCGGCATGGACGAGACGTACGACGTGGTGGTCATCGGCGGGGGAGCGGCGGGCCTGTCCGGCGCCCTCGCCCTGGGGCGGGCGCGGCGCTCGGTCGCCGTCGTCGACGAGGGGACGCCGCGCAACGCGCCGGCGCACGAGATGCACAACTACCTGGGCCGCGACGGCACGCCCCCGGCCGACCTGCTCGCCGCCGGGCGGGCCGAGGTCGCCGGCTACGGCGGGGTGCTGGTCGACGGCACGGTCACCGCGGTCGGCGGGGCGGCCGGCGCGTTCACCGTGGAGCTCGCCTCCGGGCGGGTGCTCGGCGCGCGGCGGCTGCTGGTCACCACCGGCCTGACCGACGAGCTGCCGGACGTCCCGGGCGTGCGGGAGCTGTGGGGCACCGACGTCCTGCACTGCCCGTACTGCCACGGCTGGGAGGTGCGCGACCGGGCGATCGGCGTGGTCGCCACCGGCCCGATGTCGCTGCACCAGGCCCAGATGTGGCGGCAGTGGAGCGCCGACGTCGTGTTCTTCCTGCACACCGCGCCGGAGCCGGACGACGCCACCGCCGAGGCGCTGGCCGCGCGCGGGATCCGGGTGGTGCGCGGCGAGGTGGCGGCGCTGGAGACCGACGGTGGCCGGCTGACCGGCGTCCGGCTGGCCGACGGCGAGGTGGTGCCGCGCGCCGCCGTCGTCGTGGCCCCGCGGTTCACCGCCCGCTCGGCGGTGCTGACCGGGCTCGGGCTGGAGGCGCAGCCGTTCCGCATGGGCGAGGCGGTCGTCGGGTCGCACGTGCCGGTCGACGCCCGCGGCGCCACCGCGGTGCCCGGCGTGTGGGCGGCCGGCAACGTCGCGGACCCGAGCGCCCAGGTGATCGGCGCCGCGGCCGCCGGGCTGATGGCCGGCGCGCAGGTCAACGCCGACCTGGTCGCCGAGGACACCCGGGCCGCCGTCGACGTGATCCGCGCGATGAGCGACCCGGAGTACGGCGAGCAGTGGTGGGAGGAGCGTTACCGCGCGCACGGCTCCGGGGTGTGGAGCGGCCGCGTCAACGACGTCCTGGCCACCGAGGCCGCCGACCTGCCGCCCGGCCGCGCGCTGGACGCCGGCGCCGGCGAGGGCGGCGACGCCGTCTGGCTGGCCCGCCGCGGCTGGGCGGTGACCGCGCTCGACCTCTCCCGCACCGCGCTGGACCGCGCCGCCGCGGCGGCCGAGGCGGCCGGGCTGAGGATCGAGACCCGCAAGGTCGACGTCTCGTCGTGGCAGCCCGGCGACGAGCGGTGGGACCTGGTGACCGCCTCGTTCCTGCACTTCCCGCCCGGCACCCGCGACGACGTGCTGCGGACGCTGGCCTCGGCGGTCGCGCCCGGCGGCACGCTGCTGGTGACGATGCACGACGGCAGCGACGTCGCCCACGGCATCCAGCGGCCGGGCCTGCCCGACTGGTACGCCGCCGGCGGGCAGATGGCCGCGGTGCTCGACCCCGGCGACTGGGAGGTGCAGGTGGCCGAGGCGCGGCCGCGGGAGGCCCGCGGGCACGAGCACGGCTCGGCGCACGCCGCCGACGCGGTGCTGCGGGCGCGGCGCCGTCAGCCGGTGACGTCGTCCTCGCTCGTGTAGAGCAGCCGCAGCCGGGCCGGCGGGGTGAACGGCCGCCAGCCGTCGCGGGTCTGGGCCAGGCGGTCGGCCACCAGCCACAGCACCGCCGGGTCGTGTCCCATCCCGAGGTGGCTGGCGTGCACGCCGACGTTCTCCGCGCGCGGGCCGGGCGTCTGCCGGCAGGCCCGCCAGTCGACGACGCCGTCCCAGCGCGAGTACACCGCGGTGCTCGGGACGGGCAGGCCGCCGAGGCCGCCCCGCCCGCGCGGCACGGCGTGCAGGTGGCGGTAGCGGGCGTAGGCGCGGGCGCCGGGGCTGTCGTCGGGCGGGCCGCCGGCCAGGCCGAACGGCGAGCCGAGGCTGATCACCTGGCGGACCAGCCGCGGCACCCGCAGCGCCAGCCGCCGGGCGTAGATGCCGCCCAGGCTCTGCCCGACGATGCTCACCGGGCCGGCGTGCTGGTCGGCCAGGCGCTGCACCAGGCGGGGCAGCTCGTCGGTGATCTCCTTGGTGGGGCCGCGGTTGCGGCCGAGCTCCCAGCCGACCACGGGGTAGCCGAGGCCGCGCAGCCAGCGGCGCAGGGTCGCGGTGGAGACGTCGGAGGCCATCAGGCCCGGCAGCACGAGCACCCCGTGCGGCTCGCCGCGGGGGGCGCCGCGCAGCAGCGGGTAGGTCAGCGCGAGCGCGCCGGCGCTGGCGGCGGCCCGCACGGGCTCGGTGGCGGCGAGCAGGCGCCGGCGGGCTTCCGGGCTGTTCGGGGCGTCGGTCACGGGCACTCCTCCCGGCGGCGGTGGCACGTCTGCGACACCGCTACCCCGTCGGGCGCCCGGGACTCGCCTTCCGCGCGCGAAAGGCGGGTCCCGGGCGCCGGGGTCAGCGTTCCTGCAGGTACGCCGCCGCGGTGGCGCGCAGCCGCTCGTGCACGCCGTCGGCCGCGACCGCGCCGGGCAGGTACCGCTTCGCCAGCTTCGCCACCATCGTGTAGTTGGTGTCGACGACGTTGCCCGCCGGCGCCAGCCCCGCCTGGCTGACCAGCTGCAGGGCGTCGAGCTGGTCCCAGCCGGCGAGCTCGGCCGCCCAGGTCACCAGGTCGTGCTGGCTGATCCGGTAGGCGTCCTCCAGCGGCCGGACCGACCCGGTCGACATGAGGAACTCGTCGCTCTCCAGCCGCGGCCACGCGGGCCCGCCGCCCTTGACCAGGTCGACGACGACGACCGTGCGCATCGCCGACTCGACCGCGGTGCCGCACACCTCGCCCTCGCCCTGCCGGCAGTGCCCGTCGCCGAGGGAGAGCATCCCGCCGGGCACGTTCACGCCGAAGTAGACGGTCGTGCCGGCCCGCACCTCGGGGGTGTCCATGTTCCCGCCGTGCGCGCCGGGCGTGATGCTGGCGAACACCTCGCCCGCGGCCGGCGCGACGCCGATCGTGCCGTGCATCGGGTCGAGCGGGAGCTCCACCTCCGGGCCGCCGCGGCGGGGGCGGAACAGGCAGGTGCCCCGCTCGCGGTCGACCTCGTAGAGCCAGACCAGCTCCTCGAGCGGCTCGTGCAGCATCGCCGTCGAGTGGGTGGTGGTGAGCGCGCCGAAGTGCGGGAACGTGCTGGACACCGCCCAGTCCCGCGCCGGTGCGACGTCGACCAGGTGCACCGCCAGGGTGTCCCCGGGCTCGGCCCCCTCGACGGCGATCGGGCCGCTCACCGGGTTGAGGAACGGGAAGTTGCACACCTGGCTCGGCAGGTCCTCGACGCTGCGCACCTTGCCGCCGTAGCAGTCCTCGGTGGTCAGCTCGACCACCGTGCCCGGCGCCACGGTGAGCAGCGGCTCGCCGCCGCCGAAGGAGTAGCGCAGCTGGTCGGGGGTCGGCTCCAGGGGGACGACCTCGAGGGACGCCGTCACAGGTTCTCCTCCGCTCGGATCTCGGGCCTCCGGCCCGTGGCGATCAGGACGATCATCAGCACGACGCCGATGGCGAGCCACACGAAGCCCAGCTCCTGGGCGGCCACCTGGGCGTTGTAGACGACGTAGGCCAGGATGCCGAACCCGATGACCGGCACCGCGAGGTGCAGCCACCAGTTGCGGCTCCCCATCCGGCCGATGAAGTGCCAGACGACGGCGACGTGCAGCAGCAGGAACGCCGACAGCGCGCCGAAGTTGACCAGGGTGGACAGCAGCGTGATGCCGTCCTCGCGCTGCTCCATGTACAGGCCGAGCACGAGGGAGACGGCCGCGACGAGGAAGGTCGCGTTGACCGGCACGCGGCGGGTCGGGTGCACCTTGCGCAGGAAGCCGGGCAGCTGGCGGTCGCGCGCCATGGCGAACAGCAGCCGCGAGGTGGCCGCCTGGGCGACCAGGGAGTTGGCGAACCCCCACGCGACCGCCGTCGCGATCGCCGTCAGCGTGCCCAGCCACGCCCCGCCGGCGACCTCGGCGGCGTCGTAGAAGGCGGTGCCGGCGGCGTCGCCCTCGGCGATCAGGGTGTCGGGGTCGGGCACGAGCAGCGCGGCGACCCAGGTCTGGACGATGAACAGCGTCCCGGCCAGGGCCAGCGCGGCGATCATCGCCTTGCCGATGGAGCGGGCCGACTCGCGGTTCTCCTCGGCGAGGGTGGAGATGCCGTCGAAGCCGAGGAAGCTCAACACCGCGACCGACACCGCGCCGAAGACCAGCTCCAGCGAGAAGGTGTCGCTGTTGTAGATCGGCGAGAAGTCGAAGCCGCGGCCCTCGCCGGAGGCCAGCGCGACGACGCCGATGACCAGGAAGATCGCCAGCACGATGAGCTCGGCGACGAGCATGATCTTGTTGACCCGCGCCGTGAACTCGATGCCGAAGTAGTTGACGACCGTGTTGAGGACGACGAAGCCGATCAGCCACACCCACACCGGGATCGACGTCACGATCGAGTTCATCGCGACCGCGGCGATGAGGTAGAGCAGGCCGGGGACGAGCACGTAGTCGAGCAGGATCATCCAGCCGGCGATGAACCCGACCGGCTGGGCGATGCCACGGCCGGCGTAGGTGTAGACCGAGCCGGCCATCGGGAACGCCCGGGACATCTGCGAGTACGACGCCGCGGTGAAGGCCATCGCCAAGCCGCCGATGGCGTAGGCGAGGGCGATCATGCCGCCGCTGGCCTGGAAGACGCTGCCGAAGATGCCGAACGGCGCGATCGGCACCATGAAGACCAGGCCGTAGACCAGCAGGTCGGTGAACGTCAGCGAGCGCTTGAGCTCCTGGCGGTAGCCGAACTCCTCGACGCCGGCGGCTCCGGCTGCCGGGGTCGCGCCGGCACCGGTGCTCCCGGTGGCGTACGCGGACGGGGTGGTGCGGGGGTCGGTCACGACTCCTCCTCTCGGCCGGCTCGGAGCCGGACGCGGGGAGGGTAGGCCCCTTCCTTCCGATCGGAAGCAGTGGGGGTCAGTCGCGCGCGCCGACCTCGCGGAACACCAGCCCGTCGGCGCGCGCCAGCCGCGGCCGGGGGATCCGCGGCGGTTCGGGGGCGCCGGTCTCCAGCAGACGCGCGGCGGTGCGGACGCCGTCGTGCACGCCGCGGGCGTAGGCGCAGACCACCGGCGCGCTCGGCCCCACCCGGGCCGCGAGCCGCTCCTGCAGGGCGAGCTGTCCCTCGTCGCCGGCACCGTCGGCCGCCGCGAACGAGGGCATGCAGGCGTACAGCTCACCCGTGCCGTCGCCGCCGACGGCGTAGAGGCCGTTCTCCTCGAGCGCGCCGGACAGCCGGACGACGCGGCGGTCGAGCCCGGCGCGGGCGAAGGCGCGGTTGAAGGCCACCAGGTCGCGGCCGACCAGGCTGAGCAGCACGGCGTCGGCGCGGGTGCGGCGGACCAGGTCCAGCGCCGGGCCGGGGTCGGCCGGGCCGAACGGGACGAGCAGCTCGCCGGCGATCTCCGCGCCGACGTCGAGCAGCACCGACCGCGCGGCGCGGTGCACCGCCTGCGGCCACACGTAGTCGGTGCCCAGCAGCACCCAGCGGCGGGCGCGGCGGTGGCGCACCAGCCAGGTGAGCGCGGCGGCGTGCTGGACCAGCGGGGAGGCGCCGATCCGCAGCGCCCCGCGGGACCCGCGCCCGCCCTCGTGCGGCGGGGTGAACACGTAGCCGGCGCGCCCGGCCAGCGCGGCGGCGACCGCGCGGGAGACGTCGCTGGTGGAGAAGCCGACGAGGACGTCGACCGCACCGGCGGCGTGCAGGGCGGCGACGTCGGCGGCCACCGCGGCGGGGCGGCGCCCGGCGTCGACGGTGACCAGCTCCACCGCGCGACCGCGGACCCCGCCGGCCTCGGTGACCTCGTCGGCGGCGAGCGCGGCCAGGTCCAGCGCCGACGGCGCGGTCATCGCCAGCGGCCCGGTCAGCGGGACGGCCAGTCCGATCCGGGCGACGTCGGGGGAGCGGCCGACGACGGCGGCCTCCCACGCCTCCATCGGGACGGTCGGTCCGGGCACCTCCTGAGTATGGTGCGGCCATGGCGGTCGAGCAGCGGGCTCCGGGCACTGCGGCGTCCGCCGCGCCCGCGGCCTCGCTGGTCGAGCTGCTGGCCGTCGTCTCGCGGCGGGTCGCCCGCGGCGTCGGGGCGGTGCTCGCCGAGGACGGCGCGACGCTGGAGACCTACCGGCTGATGCGCGCGCTCGCCTCGGGACCGGGCCGCACGATGAGCGGGCTGTGCGCGGCGCTGTGCGTCCCGGCGCCCACCGCCACCCGGATGGTCGACGGCCTGGTCGACGCCGCGCTGGCCTACCGCCTGCCCGACCCGGAGGACGGCCGGCGCGTGCGGGTGCACCTGTCCACGCTCGGCCGCAGCCGGCTGGACCGGCTGGAGGCGCTGGTGTCCGCGCACGAAGCCGCGCTGACCACCGAGCTCGGCACCGACCGGGTCGCCGCGCTGGTCGCCGCGCTCACCGACCTCGCCGACCCGCCCGCCTGACCCCTGCGGCGGCGCCCGTCCCCGCGATCAGTCGCATCCAGCGGGCTGCAGTCGCACCGGGAACGCGCCGCCCCGTTGATCATCGGCTGGGTGCACGCGACACGCGCCGACACGCCGGCGCGAGCGGCACGCATCCGGTGATCGACTCACCGTGAGCCGTGTGGTGGGACCGGCGGCCGCCGGCGCCCCGTCAGTCGGACGGCGGGAGGATGCGGGGGACGAAGACCTCGTCGATCGGGCGCGGGCCGACGTACTGCCGGCAGGTGCACGGCACCCAGGTGTGACCGGCGAACCGGCCGCGCCGGTCGAAGGTGTCGCGGCGCAGCTCGGCGTAGCAGGTGTTGGTCTCGGTGTCGTGCTGGCTCAGCGTGTGCCCGCAGCCGCACACCGGCGTCGGGTTGGGCGGCGGGCCCGCGGGACGACGGCGCCCGAGCCGGCCGGCCACGAAGCCCGCGGCCAGCAGTGCCGCACCGATGACCAGGCTGACAGGTTCCACCGTCGTCGCTCCTCCGCTCCGAAGACCTCCCGACGGTAACGCCGCAGGCGCACTCCCGGTGCCGGGTGCGGGCGCGCCGCCGGTTTCCCCGGACGGGGGATCGATCCGAGACCGTCCGGGGCACCTGCAGCCCGTGGGCCCACTCGCGGTCGGGTTCGCCCGTCCGGACCGCTGGGAGCAGGGCACTCCGGCCGCCCGGCGCACCCCGTGGCACGCCGTCTCGTCGCCGCGGCCGGCGGCGGAGCGCGACGGCGAGGTGGAGCTGGCCCTCTGCGGGTCGGTCGTGCAGATCTGGGGCCACCAGCGGTGGGAGCGCATCGGTGCCGGGCGCACCGGCTGCCCGGACTGCCGGCGGCTGTCCGGGCCGGCCCGGGAGCAGGCCCTGCTCAGCCGCGCCGGCTGACCGCGGCGGTCAGCGCCGCCGGCCGCTGATCGCCGACAGGCCGGTGATCTCCCGGCCCACGATGAGCGCCTGCACGTGGTCGGTGCCCTCGAAGGTGTAGATCGCCTCGATGTCGGCGTGGTGCCGGGCGACGTGGTGCTCGAGCAGGATCCCGTCGCCGCCGAACAGGTCGCGCGCGTCGGCCACGATCTGCCGGGCGGTGGCGCAGCAGTGCCGCTTGGCCAGCGAGGCCATCGCCGCGGTCATCCGGCCGACGTCGGCCAGGCTGGACAGCCGCCAGCACATGAGCTGCATGGTGGTGATCTCGGCGAGCATCGTCGCGAGCTTCTCCTGCACCAACTGGTAGCCCGCGATCGGCTGCCCGAACTGCTCCCGGTGCAGGCAGTGCGCCAGCGCCAGCTCGTAGGCCGCCGTCGCCACGCCCAGCGCGCGCCACGCGACGGTGTACCGGGTGCGGTCGAGCACCGTGGAGACGTCCTTGAACGAGCGGCAGTTCGCCAGCTTGTTCTCGGCCGGCACGCGGACGCCGTCGAGGGTGATCTCGGCCTGCCACACCGCCCGCAGTGCGGTCTTGCCGGTCATCACCCGGGTGCTGAAGCCGGGGGTCCCCTTCTCGACGACGTACCCGCCGACCGCGCCCTCCCCGTCGCGCGCCCAGATGAGCACGTAGTCGGCGATCGAGCCGTTGCCGATCCACTTCTTCTGCCCGTCGAGGACGAAGGCGTCGCCGTCGCGGCGGGCGCTGGTCTCCAGGGCGACGGCGTCCGAGCCGTGCTGCGGCTCGGTCAGGCCGAAGGCGCCGATCTTCTCCATCCGCGCCATCTCGGGGAGGAAGCGCTCCTTCTGCTCCTCGGAGCCGAGCATCGCGATCGACTGCATCGCGAGGAAGCTGTGCACGCCGTTGAAGGTGCCGACGCTGCCGTCGGCGCGGGCCAGCTCGGCGGCCACCAGGCCGGCGGCGACCGCGCTCATCCCCGGCGAGCCGTAGCCCTGCACCGTGCCCCCGGCGATGCCGAGCGCGGCGAACCCGGGCACCAGCTCGAACGGGAACTCCGCCCGCTCCCAGTAGTCGTTGATCCGCGGCGTCACCTCCTTGTCGCACCAGGCGCGCACGCGGTCGCGGATCTCGACCTCCTCGGGGGTGAGCAGCTCCTCGAGGGCGTAGAAGTCGGTGCTCCCGGTCTCAGGCACGGCCCGACGCTACGCGCGGGCAGGGCATGCTGCCGGGCGTGCGGATCGTCGTCGCCCGGACTCCTTCACGGGCACGCTGACCGCGGCCGACGCCCGCGCAGGTCGCCGAGCTCGACGCGGCGCCGGCCCGCTTCGCCGCGGTCGTGCGCCGCGACCTCGGCATCGACCTGGAGGGCCGACCGGCGACGGGCGCGGCCGGGAGGACGGCGGCCGACGTGGCCGCCGTCCTGACCTGCTCGGTCGGGTCAGGCGCCGAGCAGCCCCCGCACGTAGGCCGCCTGGCCCACGTGCTGCAGGTCGTCGGACAGCACGCTGACCAGCCGGACGCCGAGGGTCACCGGCGGGTCCCACCGCTCGTCCACGACGCGGTCGAGGTCCTCGTCGGTGAGCCCGCCGAGGAACTCCCCGCTGCGGGCGGCGACGGCGTCGGCGTACTCGAGCAGCAGCTCCGCCGAGGGCACCCGCACCGACGCCACCTCCTCGGCGCTCATCCCGTAGCCGGTGGCGCCGTCGTCGACGGGCAGGCCGAAGCGGCCGGCGAAGCCCTGCGCGGTCCACACCTGCTCGGTACCCGCGACGTCGGCGAGGTGGTCGTCCTGCACCCGCAGCAGGTGCCAGGCCAGCCAGCCGATCGGGTTGGCGTCCGGGCCGACGCGCTCGGCGAGCTGGTCGGGGGACAGGCCCTCGACGGCGGCGGACAGGGTCTCGCCGATCTGCGAGTAGGCGTAGGTGAGCAGGTCACGGGTCCGCATGACCGGCCGCTACCCGTCCCGCTCGCGGGGGACGCCTGCCGGGGCCGGCCGACGGTAGGTTGCGGTGTCCGCCCGGCCGTCGAGGGAGCCAGCACGGTGGTGTTCGTCCTGCAGCGGCTGCTGCGCTCCCTCCGCGCCCGGCTCTCGGGCTGGCGCCTGCCGCTGGCGGTCATCGCGCTGGTGTTCCTCACCAGCTGGGCGGCGATGGCGCTGCTCGAGCCCGCCGAGAGCGGCATCACGGAGCCGGGGAGCTACTGGTGGTACTTCGTGATCACCGCCGCGACCGTCGGCTACGGCGACCTGTACCCGTCCTCGGTCGGCGGCCGGATCGTCGGCGCGTACGTGGTCGTCGGCGGGATCGTCACGCTGACCCTGCTGTTCACCGAGCTGGCCAGCGCCCTGCAGACCACGCGGGGCAGGCGACTGAGAGGAGTGGTCGGCCTGGACCTCCGGGACCACGTCGTCGTCCTGGGCTACACCCCGGGGCGGACCGAGCGGATCGTCACCGAGCTCACCGTCGAGCCGGGCACCCGCATCGCGCTGTGCGCCCACGACGACGTGACGGTCAACCCGATGCCCGAGGAGGCGGCGGTCTCCTTCGTCCGCGGCGACCTCACCCATGCCGACGTCATGATCCGCGCCGGCGTGGCCCGCGCCCGCACGGTCGTCATCGACGGCCGCGACGACAACGAGACCCTGGCCATCGCGGTCGCCGTCGACCACGCCAACCCGCGGGTGCACATGGTCGCCGCGGTCCGCGACCTGGGCCGGCGCGACACCCTCCGCTACGTCAACCCCGGCGTGCAGGTCGTGCAGTGGCACATGCCCTTCCTGCTGTCGGAGGAGGCCGCCGACCCCGGGCTGACCGAGATCTACAACGAGCTCATGACGGCGGGCGGGCACGGCAACACCTACTCGCTGCGGGTGCCGGCCGGTGCGCGGCCGCGGGCGTTCGGCGAGTGGCAGACCGCCCTCGGCCGCGACCACGGCGCCACGGTGCTGGCGCTGCGGACCGCCGAGGACCTGCGGGTCAGCCCCGCCTGGGACACCCCGGTGCCGGAGGGCGCGACGCTGTACTACGTCGCGGCGCACCGGCTGGACGTCGCCCGGCTGGACCGGTCACCACACGCCGAACGCGGCGGCCAGTAGCGCCAGCACCCCGCCGATCGCGGCCAGCACGGCGAGCACCGCGATCAGCACCGGCACGACGACCCAGCGGCGCCGGAACCGCCGCCGCCGGCGTGCCGGCCGCGGCGGGGGCGGCGGCGGTGCCGGCGGGGGAGCGGCGGCCCGGGCGTGCCGCTCGGCGCGCCGCTCCCGGTGCCGGTCGGCGAGGTACCGCGCCTGGTCCCGGGCGTCCCGGGCGACGGTGCCGAGCACCGAGGCCAGCCCGCGCAGGTCGTCGAGGTCGAAGCGCTCGACCCGGTCCCCGGGGGCGGGGTGCGGGCGGTCGCCGCGGGGGCCCGGACCCCCGTCGGCGGGGGTCCACGCCGGCGCCGGAGCCGGCCCGGCCCGCTCGGACAGGGCCTGCAGGGCGGCCCGCGTCCGCGCGACGTCCCAGCGCCGGGCGGGGTCCTTGGTGAGCAGCCCCTCGAGCACCGGCGCCAGCGGGCCGGCCCGCTCGGCCGGGGCGGGGTCCTCGGAGACGACGGCCAGCAGGGTGGCCATCGACTCGGGCCGGTCGAAGGCCCGCCGGCCCTCGACGGCGGTGTAGAGCGTGGCACCCAGCGACCACAGGTCGACCGCGGGCCCGGGCTCCTCGCCCCGCGCCCGCTCCGGGGCCATGTAGGACGGCGAGCCGATGATCGCCCCGGACGTGGTGATCGACGGCCCGCCCGTGGCGACTGCGATGCCGAAGTCGGTGAGGTGCGCCGAGCAGTCGCGGCCGACGAGCACGTTGGCCGGCTTGACGTCGCGGTGCACGATCCCCGCGGCGTGCGCGGCCTCCAGCGCGGCGAGCACGTCGAGGCCGATGCGGGCCACCGTCGGCCAGGGCAGCGGACCCTGCCGCTCCACGATCTCCTGCAGGCTGCGGGAGTCGACGAGCTCCATGACCAGCCAGGGCCGGCCGTCCTCCTCGACGACGTCGTAGAGGGTGGTCACGCACGGGTGCACGAGCCGGGCCGCCGCGCGGGCCTCGCGCAGGGTGCGGTCGCGCAGCGCCGCGCGCTCGTCGTCGCCGAGGTGGACCGGGAAGGTGACCTCCTTGAGCGCCACGGGCCGGCCCAGCACCTGGTCGGTGGCGCGCCAGACCACGCCCATGCCGCCGCGGCCGAGCAGCCCGATGACCGCGTAGCGGCCGGCGACCAGCCGCCCTGCACCCGTGTCGGCGGACATGGGCGGACGGTACGCCCACGGGGGCGCCGGCGTCCCCGCCTCAGTCGGTCCCGGCCGGGGGCGACTCGGGCTCGCTGCGCGCCTCGAGGGCGGCCTCGGTCTCCGCGTCCTCCATCTCGAGGGCGATGTCGCGCGGCTGGGGCTGGTCCGGCTCGGGCTGCGACGGCGTCGTCATGCCCGCAGCCTGCCCGCGGGCCGGCCGGTCCGCTCCCGGGACGGCGCCGCGGGCGTGACCGGCGCCACCTAGACTCCGGCGCCGATGAGCATCACCCGCCTGCTGGTGGCCAACCGCGGCGAGGTCGCCGCCCGGGTGTTCCGCAGCGCCGCCGCCCTGGGCCTGTCCACCGTCGCCGTCGCGCCGGAGGACGACGCCGGGAGCCTGCACGCCCGCCGCGCCGACGAGGTCGTCCGCCTGCCCGGGACGGGGCCGGCGGCGTACCTGGACGTCGGCGCCGTCGTCGGGGCCGCCGTCCGCGCCGGCGCGGACGGGCTGCACCCCGGCTGGGGCTTCCTCGCCGAGAGCCCGGACCTCGCCCGCGCCTGCGCGGACGCCGGGGTCGCGTTCGTCGGCCCGGACGCCGCAGCACTCGCCCTGCTCGGCGACAAGACCGCCGCCCGCGCCCGCGCCGGCGAGCTGGGTCTGCCGGTGCTCGCCGCCACCGACGGCGACACCGACCTCGCCGCCGCGACCGCCTTCCTCGCCGGCCTGGGCGACGGCGGCGCGGTGATGGTCAAGGCGGTGGCCGGGGGCGGCGGCCGCGGGATGCGCCCGGTGCGCGACCCCGCGGACCTGCCCGCCGCGCTCGAGCGCGCCCGCTCGGAGGCGCGGGCGGCGTTCGGCGACGGCGCGGTGTACGTCGAGCGGCTGCTGGCCGGCGCCCGGCACGTCGAGGTGCAGGTGGCCGGCGACGGCGCGGCCGTGGTGGCCCTCGGCGACCGCGACTGCTCGCTGCAGCGCCGGCGGCAGAAGCTGGTCGAGGTGGCCCCCGCGCCGGGGCTCGACGACGGCCTGCGTGCCCGGCTGGCCGCGTACGCCACCGCGCTGTGCGGGTCGCTGGCCTACCGCGGGCTGGCCACCGTGGAGTTCCTGGTGCGCCACGACGGGGCCCGCGGCGACGAGGTGGCCTTCCTCGAGGTCAACCCGCGGCTGCAGGTCGAGCACACCGTGACCGAGGAGGTCACCGGGCTCGACCTGGTCGAGGTCGGCATCCGGCTGGCCGAGGGTGCGACGCTCGCGGACCTCGGCCTGGCCGAGCCGCCGCCGTCGCGCGGGGCCGCCGTCCAGGCGCGGGTCAACGCCGAGACGCTGCTGCCCGACGGGACCGTGCACCCCGGCGCCGGGCGGCTCGAGAGGTTCGTGCCGCCGACCGGGCGCGGCGTGCGGGTGGACGCCGGCGTGGTCGCCGGCGACGAGGTCGGCCCGCGCTACGACTCGCTGCTGGCCAAGGTGGTCGTGGCCGACCGCGACCTGCCGCGGGCGCTGGCCGGCTGCCGCCGCGCGCTGGCCGAGCTCGACGTCGCCGGGGTGCCGGTGAACGCGGACCTGCTCGCCGCGCTGCTGGACCTCCCCGGGCTGGCCGACGGCGCCGCGACCACCGACCTCGTCGACGCCCGCCTGGCCGAGCTGGTGCCCGACCGCCCGGCCGAGGTCGCGGCGGCCGTCGACGGCGTGCTGCCGGTGACCGCCCCGCTGTCGGGCGCGGTGGTCGAGGTGGCCGCCGCCGAGGGGGACGCCGTCGCCGCCGGGGCGACGCTGCTGGTGCTCGAGGCGATGAAGATGGAGCACGTCGTGGCCGCGCCGGCCGGCGGCGTGGTCACCGGGCTGGCGGTCCGCGTGGGCGACGTCGTGATCGCGGGGGCGGTGCTCGGCGGGCTCGTCCCCGGCGAGGTCGACGCTGCCGGTGGCCCGTCCCAGGACGACCCCGACGTGATCCGCCCCGAGCTGGCCGAGCTGCAGGAGCGGCGCGCCGCCACCCTCGACGCGGCCCGGCCCGAGGCGGTCGCCCGCCGGCACGAGGCCGGCCGGATGACCGCGCGGGAGACGGTGGCCGCGCTGGTGGACGAGGGCACCTTCGTCGAGTACGGCCAGCTGGGCATCGCCGCCCAGCGCGCGCGTCGGACGCTGGCGGAGCTGGTCGCACGGACGCCCGCCGACGGCATGGTCACCGGCATCGGCGAGGTGGGCGGCGTGCCGTGCGCCGTCCTCGTCTACGACTACACCGTGCTGGCCGGCACCCAGGGCCGCACCAACCACCGCAAGACCGACCGGCTGCTCGAGGTCGCCACCGAGCGCGGGCTGCCGGTGGTGCTCGTGGCCGAGGGCGGCGGCGGGCGGCCCGGCGACACCGACGGCGGCGGCTTCTCCCGGCTCGACGTCCCGACCTTCACCACGATGGCGCGGCTGGCCGGGCGGGTGCCCACGGTCGCCGTCGTCTCGGGGTACTGCTTCGCCGGCAACGCCGCGCTGGTCGGCTGCTGCGACGTCGTCATCGCCACCGAGGACAGCAGCATCGGGATGGGCGGCCCGGCGATGATCGAGGCCGGCGGGCTGGGCGTCGTCGCGCCGGAGGACGTCGGGCCGACGGCGGTGCAGGCGGCGAACGGCGTCGTCGACGTCGTGGTGCCCGACGACGCCGCGGCCGTCGCCGCCGCGCGGCAGGCGGTCGCGCTGCTGGCCGGCCGGGTCGTGCCGGGGGAGGCCGCCGACCAGCGGCCGCTGCGGACGGCGCTGCCGGCCAACCGGGTGCGCAGCTACGACGTGCGACCGGTGGTCGCCACGCTCGCCGACGCCGGCAGCGTGCTGGAGCTGCGGTCGTCCTTCGGGCGGGGCGTCGTCACCGCGCTGGCCCGCCTGGACGGGCGGCCGGTGGGGTTCGTGGCCAACGACCCGCGGCACCTCGGCGGCGCGATCGACGGCGAGTCGGCGGACAAGGCGGCGGCGTTCCTGCGGCTGTGCTCCTCGGCCGGGCTGCCGGTGGTGTCGCTGGTGGACACCCCGGGGTTCATGGTCGGCCCGGAGTCCGAGCGGACCGGCACCGTGCGCCGCTTCGGCGGGCTGTACGTGGCCGGGGCGCAGCTCGGCGTCCCGCTGCTGGCGGTGGTGCTGCGCAAGGCGTACGGGCTGGGCGCGATGGCGATGCTCGGCGGCGACCTGCAGGTCCCGCTGCTCACGCTGGCCTGGCCGACCGGCGAGTTCGGGCCGATGAGCCTGGAGGGCGCGGTGCGGCTCGGGTACCGGCGGGAGCTGGCGGCGCTGCCGCCCGCGGACCGGGAGGTCCGGTTCGCCGAGCTGGTCGCCGCGTCCTACGCGCAGGGCAAGGCGCTCAACGTCGCGTCGGCGTTCGAGGTGGACGACGTCGTCGACCCCGCCGACACCCGGGAGGTGCTGGTCCGCGCCCTGGCCGGGCTCGCGTGAGCGGGCGGCCGGCGGTGCCCGCGGCTACCGTCCGGCCATGCCGCAGTTCCGCCTGACCACCGGGGACGGCGCCGTCCTGCACGAGTGGGACGCCGCCGACGCGACCACCGCCGAGACCGAGGCCGTCGACGTCGTCGCCCGGCACCGCGCGGACGACCCGCCCGGTGCCGCGGAGTACGTGCTCGTCGACGACGCCGGGAGCGACGTGGCGCGCTGGGGCGCGAGCGCGCCCTGAGCCTCAGCTCTCGCCGAGGCGGCGCTGCAGCACCTCGTGCTCGCGCCGCAGCACCACCTGGGTGACCAGGTCGCGGACCGCGGACTCGGCCTGGCGGCCGATGAAGGGCGCGTCGACCGTGGCGTCGCCGGTCACCGTGGCGCGGGTGCCGCCGCCGGCCGCGGGGGTCAGCCGGCGCTCGCAGGTGACCCGGGCCTCGCGGCCCATGATCTCGGCGCGCAGGTCGAGGGCGCCGCGGTAGCCGCCGTCGCCGTCGGGCCGCCAGGTGGTCGTCTCGGTGACCGGGACCGTCTTCCCCACGAAGCGGGCGAAGACCGGCGGGATGCCCGTGGTCGCCGCCGACAGCCGCACCCGGGTCGTGGTGCCCGTCCCGTTCGCCTCGCTCGACACCTCGTGCACCTGGGCGTCCAGGGCCTGGGCGACCTCACGCAGGAAGACCTCGTCGACGAGCTCGGCGAACACGCGGTCGGGGGCGGCGGTGTAGCTGGTGGTGGCGTCGATGGGCACGCCCCATCCTCGGCCGTGCCTCCGCGGGCCGCCCGGCGGGGTGTCCGCGGGGCCCGCGGGGACGGTGGGACGGCTGGTCCGGACGCGTGTTCCGGCCTGCCGGGTGGTGGCGTCCCGGCGACCTGGCGTGCCGTAGTCGTCCGGCTCACCAACACCCCGCTCGGCGTGGTCGGTGAGCCGGACGACCACGGCACGGAGTGGTGGTTGTCCCTCGGGAGCGCCAAGCCGTTCGTCACCGCCGGTGCTCCCGCCGTGCAGCCCGGCACCACTGGGGGGAGCACGGTCCACGCCACGCTCGACCGGTGGGGGTCCGCGTTCTCCGGCGGGACCGGCATGACCGGTGACTCGGTCGCCGACCGGCCGGCCGGCGTCCTCGCCTTCGGTTTCCCGCTGGGGTCCGGGGTGGAGGGTGACGGCGTCATCGAGTCCATGTCGTTCGCCGGCACGACCACACCTTCGCCGCGGACGTCCGGCTGACGGGCGAGCAGCAGTGCAAGGACGGCGGCTGGGCTCGCAGCACCCTCCCGGCCTTCCGCAACCAGGGCGAGTGCGTGAGCAGCTTCGTCGAGTCCGCCGAGCGCTGACCCCACCACCGTCCACGGAGGCCCGTCACCCGACCCGGGTGGCGGGCCTCCGCCGTCCCGCGGACCAGACTGCGGCCGTGGGCGAGGTGGTGATCCGGCCGGCGGGTCCTGCCGTCGCCGTCGCCGTGGCGGGCGTGCACGCGCGGGCCGGCCGGGCGGCGTGGTCGGCGTTCCTCGGCGACGTCCTGGCCGAGCCGGACGTGTCCCTCTGGCGCGAGCGGGTCTCCGCGGACGGGTTCGTCGTGGCCGAGCGGGACGGCGTCGTCGTCGGGTTCGGGCGGGCCGACGTCACGACCGGCGAGGTCGCCCTGCTCTACGTGGACCCCGCCGAGCAGGGGCGGGGCACCGGGCGGGCGCTGCTGGCGGCCGTCCTGGACCTGCTGCGGACGGCCGGGTGGGACCGCGCCCGGCTGCGCGCCGAGGAGCGCAACAGCGGCCCGCGCGCCTTCTACGAGCGGGCCGGGTGGCGGCCGACGGGCGAGGTGGTCGAGCGGGAGTGGGCCGGCCGGCGCCTGCAGGAGGTCTGGTACGTCCGGGACCTGGACTGAGGGACCAGCGCCCGGCTCAGGGGACCGGGACGGGGTCGGCGGCGGGGGCCTCCACCGCGGTGCACCCCTCGGGCGCCGGTGACTCGGTGGACTCCGCGGTCGCCGGGTCGGCGGGCGGCTCGGGGCAGGCCGGGTCCGGCGGGCACTCGGGCGCCGTGGCGTCCGGGGCGGCGGCCGGGTCCGCCGCCGGATCGGCAGCGGGGGTCGCTGCCGGGTCCGGAGCCGGGTCGGTGGTCGGGTCCGCGGTCGTGGTCCCGGCGTCCCCGCACGACGGCTCCTCGGCGGGCGGCTGCTCGGCGGGCGGCTGCTCGGCGGGCGGCTGCTCGGCGGGCGGCTGCTCGACCGGGGGCTGCTCGGCCGGCGCCGACGGCGCGGCGTCCACCGGCGCGGGCGGTCCCTCGGGCTCCTCGGCCGGCGGCTGCTCGGGCGATGGCTGCTGTGCCGGGGGCTCCTCGACCGGCGGCTGCTCGACCGGAGCGGGCGGGTCCGCCGGCGCCTCGACCGCGGGAGCCACGGGAACCGGGGGACCCGGCGCCGGGTCGGCCGGAGCAGCGGGCGGGGGGTCGACGGGCGCGGGGTCGACGGGCGCAGGGTCGACGGGCGCGGGGTCGACGGGCGCGGGGTCGACGGGCGCAGGGGCCGCCGGCGCGGGCTCGGTGGGGACCTCGGTCGGGAGCGACCGGCCGTCGGTGGACGACCCGCGCGGGAACGCGTTCCGCGGGAGGGAGCCGGGGGAGGACCCGTCGACGTCGTCGTCCGCTGCCGGCCGGGTGGCGGCCGCGGGCGCCCAGCCGTCCTCGAACCCGGGCGCGGTGACGCCGATGCTCGGCAGCACGAGCGGGCCGCTCTCGGTCAGGCCGTCCCCGGAGCCGCCGCGCCGGGTCTGGGCCTCGGCCGACGTCGGGTCCGCTCCGACCGCACCGGCGACCGGGGGCCCGGAGACCGCGGCCAGCGCGGCCGCCATCCCGAGCGCGCACGCGCCGGCTCCGAGCCCCGGGATCAACCGGTCGGATCGGACCCCGCGTCGCTTCCTGTCCATGGACGCTCCCCCCTGAGCCGTCACCGGCCCGGCCAATCCTGACCCGGGCCGTTCCGTACGTCTACGCGACCCGGCGTGCCGCCGGGCGCCGTTCACCCGTGTGTCGCACGAACACCCCGGTTCTGGGGGGCCGGGTCCGACCCGTCCTGGGCCCTCGTCCGGTCACGGGCGCCCGGCCGGCTCCTGACCGACGGGGACCGGGCCCGTGGACGAAGCCGCCGCCTGTGGGGGAGTCGCGTCGGACGGCACCCGCGGGAGGCGGCTGCCGAACAGGACGCCGGCCACCACGAGGGCGCCGCAGGCGAGCTCGACCAGCGGCGACCGCTCGCCGAAGAACAGCCACGCCGACCCCATCCCGACGACGGGCACCAGCATCGAGAACGGCGCCACGGTGCCCGAGGGGTGCCGGCTCATCAGCGCCGTCCAGATGCCGGAGCCGAGCAGCGTGGCGACCACGACGGTGAACAGCAGGCCGGCCAGCGCGAGCAGCCCCGTCCTCGTCCCGAGCGTCGTCAGCGACGTGCCGATGCGGGCCGGGCCCTCGGTGGCCAGCGACAGCGCGAGCATCGGCAGCGGCGGCACGACGGTCATCCAGAGCATCAGCCGGAACGGCCTCGCCGGGCGCGCCTGCCGGTTGCAGAGGTTGCCCAGCGCCCAGCCGAGGCCGCCGCACAGGGTCAGCAGCACCGGCAGCAGCGTGGCGCCGCCGTCCAGCCCGGCCCGGTGGACGGCGATGCCGGCCAGGCCGACGACGGCGAGACCGACCCCGGCCGCCTGTCGCCCGGTCAGCCGCTCGCGGAGCAGCAGCCCGGCCAGCACGACCGTGAACGGCGCCGAGGACTGCAGCACCAGCGAGGCGAGGCCGGTCGGCATGCCGGTGTCCATCGCGACGTAGAGGAAGACGAACTGCAGGACGCCGAAGCCGGCGCCGTAGCCGAGCACCCACCGCCACGGGACGCCGGGCCGCGGCACGAGCAGCACCGTCGGGACGGCGACCAGCGCGAACCGCAGCGCGACGAGGAAGAACGGCGGGAACTGCTCGAGGGACAGGTGGATCGCCGGGAAGTTCAGTCCCCAGACGACGGCCACGAGAACGGCGAGCAGGCGGTCGCGGGTCGGCACGACGTCGAGCGTGCGCCCCGCGACCTTCCAGCACCAGCGAGAACTCCTGACACGACGATGTAGCGTCGCTGCATGGACGTCCGCGCGCTTGAGACCCTCCGCGCGGTGCGCACGCAGGGCGGCGTCACCGCCGCGGCCGCCGTCCTGCACCTGACGCCGTCGGCGGTGTCGCAGCAGCTGGCCGCCCTCTCGCGGGAGGCCGGCGTGCCGCTCACCGAGCGGGTGGGGCGCGGGCTGCGGCTGACCGCGGCGGGGGAGGCGCTGGCCGAGGCCGCGGTCGACGTCGCGGTCGCCGTCGAGCGGGCGCGGGCCGCCTGCGCCGCCTTCCTCGAGCGCCCCGAGGGCACCGTGCGGGTGTCGGCGTTCCAGAGCGGCGCCCAGCTGCTGCTGCCGCCGCTGCTGACCCGGGTGCGCGAGCTCGGCGGCATCACCGTCGAGTGCTCCGACGAGGACGTCGCGCTCGACGAGTTCCCGGCGCTCACCGACCGGGTCGACGTCGTCGTCGCCCACCGGCCCGACGGCGCGCAGTGGCCGGCCGCGGGGCTGCGCGTCGTCCCGCTGCTGCGCGAGCCGCTCGACGTCGCCGTGCCCCGCGGCCACCCGCTGGCCGGCCGGTCGCGGGTGCGGCCCGGGGACCTCGTGGACGAGGACTGGATCGCCGTCCGCGAGGGCTTCCCGGTCGCCACCGTGCTGGCCGCCGTCGCCGCGGGGTCGGGCACCGCGCCGCGGATCACCCACCGGATCAACGACTTCTCCGTCGTCGAGGCGCTGGTGGCCGACGGCCACGGGGTCTCGCTGCTGCCGCGGTTCACCCGCGGCGGCCACCCCGGCGTGCGGCTGCTGCCGCTGGTGGGCGTGCGGGCCGGGCGGCAGGTCGACGCGCTGCTGCGGCCGGACACCGCTGAGCGGCTGGTCGTCCGCCGCGTGCTCGACGCCCTCGTCGACGTCGCCGCAGAGGCCGCGGGCGGGTGAGGCCCGGTCAGCGCCGGTTGCGGCGGGCGATCTCGGCGCTGAGGACCGTGGCGAAGACGGTCCGGGCGGCGTAGGGGGGCAGGGCCCGGCCCGCGGCGCGGTCCAGCCGGGCGCCGCGCCGGGTGAGGTCGGCCGTCGAGGCCGCCAGCAGCGCCGCCTCCACCGCGGCCAGCGGCGGACGGTGCGCGCGGAAGAACGCCCACGTCCACCCCGCGTCGAGCACCAGGTCGGCCGCGAGGGCCCGGGCGTCGGGGGGAGCGCCGCGCCCGAGGACGCGCCCGCCGGCGAACGCCAGCAGCGCGTGGAGCACCGTCCACGCGATCCCGGACACCGGGCCGGGCGGCTGCCGGCGCGGCCTGTCGAGGCCGCGGTACCAGGACGAGCCGACGTCGGTCCCGGCCGAGCCCACCAGGGCGGTCAGGCCGAGGCGGCCGAGGAGGTCAGCAGGGGGCGTCGCACGGCTCCAACCTGCGCGGTGGGCGACGGACCCGCCCATTGAGCTCAGGGCTTCCAGCGGTGCAGGCCGGTGACCCGGCGGACGGCGGCGGCCGCCACCCGGTACGGCACCTTGTCGAGCACCGCGGCCAGCTTCGCGTCGGGGCCGACGGTCACCCGGAACCGCGGGCGGTCCGCGTCCAGCGCGCGGGCGATCGCGCGGGCCACCTCGCGGGGGTCGCGCGAGCGGGGGAGGTGCTCCTCCTCGACGAACCGCTCCACGGTCTGCAGCAGGCCGGTGTAGGGGCTGCCGGGCGGGGTGATGCGCGGCGTCGTCGCCCAGATCGCGGTGTCGTAGTTGCCCGGCTCGACCAGCACCACCCGGACGCCGAACGGCTCGACCTCGTAGGCCAGCGACTCCGCCCAGCCCTCCAGCGCCCACTTCGACGCGCAGTACAGCGACAGCCCGGGGTTGCCGTAGCGGGCGGAGTCACTGGAGACGAGGACCAGCCGCCCGGCCCGCTGCCGCCGCATGACCGGCAGCGCGAGCTGGGTGAGCCGCAGGGCGCCGAGCAGGTTGGTGTCGAGGACCCGGCGCCACTCCTCCTCGTCGGTGTCCTCGAACGCGCCCCCGCTCGCGGTGCCGGCGTTGTTCACCAGCGCGTCGAGCCGCCCGCCGGTCAGCCCGAGGGTCTCCTCGACCGCCCGCCGGGAGGACTCCGCGTCGGTCACGTCCAGCCGGACGACGTCCAGCGGCTCCAGCCCCGCCTCGCCGGTGCGCGCGTCGAGCGCCGCCCGCCGGCCGGGGTCGCGCATCGAGGCGACGACGTGCCAGCCGCGGCTCGCCAGCCCGACGGCGGTCTCCAGGCCGAGCCCGGAGGAGCACCCGGTGACCAGGACGGTGCGCTGCTCGGTGTCCACGGCACCCGCATCGGCAGTCCGGCCTGCCGACCGGACGACAGCGGGCCGATCGGGGCGCGGGTCAGACGCGGTCGGCCGCCGGGTCGGGCTGCGCGTGCCCCGCGGTCGCGGCCCAGCTGGCGAGGAGCTTGAGCGCGTCCTCGGAGGGCGTGCCGGGCTCGGCGGTGTAGATGGTCACGCGCAGGTCCGCGGGGTCCTCGGCCGGCAGGTCGAACGTGTGGTAGCCCAGGTCGAGCGTGCCGACGACGGGGTGGCGGAACTGCTTGGCGCCGTTGTGGTGGATGCGGACGTCGTGCGCCGCCCAGCGGACCCGGAACTCCTCGCTGACCGTCGAGAGCTCCCCGACGAGCTCGCGCAGCTGCGCGTCGTGCGGGCGGCGGCCGGCCTCCGCCCGCAGCAGCGCGACGGTGGTGTTGGCGGCGAGCTCCCGGTCGGCGTAGTAGTCCCGCGCCCGCGGGTCGAGGAACTGGAACCGGGCGAAGTTCGCGGGCCGCCGCGGGCCGTCGAACAGCGGTGAGTGCAGCGCCCACCCCAGGGCGTTGGTCGCCAGGAGGTCCAGGCGGCCGTTGGCGACGAGCGCGGCCGAGCCCGTCATCGAGTCGAGCATCCACTGCACCCGCGGCGGGATGGCGGCCCTGCCGCGGCGCTGCGGTGTGCGCGCCGGCCGGGTGGCGGCGCGGGCCAGGTTGGACAGGTGGGTCCGCTCGGCCTCGTCGAGCTGCAGCGCGCGGGCGACGGCCTCCAGCACCTCCTCGGAGACGCCGGCGATGTGGCCCTTCTCCAGCCGGGTGTACCAGTCGGTGCTCACCCCGGCGAGGACGGCGACCTCCTCCCGGCGCAGCCCCGGCACCCGCCGGCGCCCGCCGCCGGGCAGCAGGCCGGCCCGCTCCGGGGTGATCCGGGCGCGCCGGCTGACCAGGAAGTCGCGGATGTCGGCGCGGTTGTCCACGCGATCGACGGTACGGCGGGCCGCCGGACCAGGGGGGTCGCGTCAGTACCCCCACGAACCCGACCCCCCGCGCCCGCGTCCGGCGGGGTTCCGTGGAGGTCGACACCCCAGCTGCAGAGGAGCACCACCATGCGAGGAGCCGTCCTCCACGCCCCCGGCGACGTCCGCGTCGAGGACCGCCCGGACCCGGCGATCGAGCAGCCCACCGACGCCGTCATCCGGCTGGCCGCCACCTGCGTGTGCGGCTCGGACCTGTGGCCCTACCGCGGCGTCGAGGCGGTGGCCGGTCCGTCGCCGATGGGGCACGAGTACGTCGGCGTCGTCGAGGAGGTCGGCAGCGAGGTGCGCACCCTGCGGCCCGGGCAGTTCGTCGTCGGCTCCTTCTTCGCCTCCGACAACACCTGCGAGATCTGCCGGGCCGGTTACCAGACGCACTGCGTCAACCGGCAGCCCGGCGCCCCGACCGGCGCGCAGGCCCAGTACGCGCGGATCCCGCTGGCCGACGGCACGCTCGTCGCCACCCCCGGCACGCCCGACGACGACCTCGTCCCCGGCCTGCTCGCCGCCTCCGACGTGCTGGGCACCGGCTGGTTCGCCGCCGTCGCCGCCGAGGCCGGGCCCGGCAAGACCGTCGCCGTCGTCGGTGACGGGGCGGTCGGCCTGCTCGGCGTCCTGGCCGCCCGGCAGCTCGGCGCGGAGCGGGTCGTCGTCTTCAGCCGGCACGAGGACCGGCAGCGGCTGGCCCGCGAGTTCGGCGCCACCGACGTCCTCACCACCCGTGGCGACGAGGGCGTCGCGGAGCTGGAGGAGCTCACCGGCGGGCTGGGCGCGCACTCGGTCATCGAGGCCGTGGGCACCCAGGAGTCGATGGTGCAGGCGATCCGCGCCACCCGCGCCGGCGGCCACGTCGGGTACGTCGGCGTCGCGCACGACGTCTCGCTGCCCGGCGAGGAGCTGTTCTTCTCCGGCGTCCACCTGCACGGCGGCCCGGCCCCGGTGCGCCGCTTCCTGCCCGAGCTCATCGACCTCGTCTGCACCCGGGCCATCGACCCGGGGAAGGTCTTCGACCTCGAACTCCCGCTGGAGCAGGCCGCCGAGGGCTACCGGGCGATGGACGAGCGCCGCGCGATCAAGGCGCTGCTGCGCCCCTGAGGAGGAGCACCGTGCAGGTCACCCGCGGCTCGATCGACACCGTCGAGGGCCCGGCCGACCGGTTCACCGGCGACGTCGACATCGACGCCGTCGCCGCCGCCCCGCCCCCGCCCCCGACTGACACCCGCACCACCGAACGAGGAGCACTCCCCGCATGCGCGTCAACGCCTACGCCGCCCCCGCCGCCGGCGAGCCCCTGGCCCCCACCACCGTCGAGCGCCGCGACGTCGGCCCGGACGACGTCCTCATCGAGATCCGGTACGCCGGCATCTGCCACTCCGACATCCACACCGTCAACGGCGACTGGGGCCCCCAGCCGTTCCCCGTCGTCCCCGGCCACGAGATCGTCGGCGTCGTCGCCGAGGTCGGACCCGAGGTCACCCGGCACCGGGTCGGCGACCTGGTCGGCGTCGGCTGCATGGTCGACTCCTGCGGCGAGTGCGCCAACTGCCGCAACGGCGACGAGCAGTACTGCCTCGACGGCATGGTGCCCACCTACGCCGGCACCGACCGCGACGGCTCCACGACCCAGGGCGGGTACTCCACCCACGTCGTCGTGGACGCCGACTACGTGCTGTCCGTCCCGGAGGGCATCGACCCGGCCGCCGCCGCGCCGCTGCTGTGCGCCGGGATCACCACCTGGTCGCCGCTGCGCCGCTGGGGTGCCGGACCGGGCAGGCGGGTCGCCGTCGTCGGGCTCGGCGGGCTGGGCCACGTGGCCGTCAAGCTCGCCGCCGCGATGGGCGCCGAGGTCACGGTGCTGTCCCAGTCGCTGAAGAAGCAGGAGGACGGCCTCCGGCTCGGTGCCGAGCACTACTTCGCCACCGGCGACCCGGACACGTTCGTCCAGCTGGCCGGCCGGTTCGACCTGATCCTGAACACGGTCAGCGCGCCGATCGACGTCGACGCCCACCTGTCGCTGTTGGCCGTGGACGGCGCGCTGGTCAACGTCGGAGCGCCCGCCGAGCCGCTGAGCCTGCGCGCCATGTCGCTGATCGGCGGCCGCCGCACCTACGCCGGCTCGATGATCGGCGGCATCGCCGAGACCCAGGAGATGCTCGACTTCTGCAGCGAGCACGGGATCGGCGCCGAGGTCGAGGTCATCGCCGCCGACCGGGTCGACGAGGCCTACGAGCGGGTGCTCGCCTCCGACGTCCGCTACCGGTTCGTCATCGACACCGCCACCCTCTGACACCGGCGGCGCGGGCCCCGCACCCGGGCCC
>NZ_JBJGZK010000037.1:0-40149 GCF_054050475.1 Geodermatophilus sp. SYSU D00525 | reverse complement strand
TTACGGCGGCCATGGCGAGAGGGAAACGCCCGGACCCATTCCGAACCCGGAAGCTAAGCCTCTCAGCGCCGATGGTACTGCCCCGGAGACGGGGTGGGAGAGTAGGACGCCGCCGGACAACCATTCAGCAGGGCCCCGCACCGATCCCGGTGCGGGGCCCCACTGCATTCCGTCAGAACGGCAACGGACGGCCGATCAGCGGCGGCGGACCTCCTTCGTCGTCGCGCCGACGTTGTCCGCCAGCCAGGCGTTGAGCGCCACCAGGTCCCGCCAAGCGGTGCGGACCTGCTCCAGCGCCTCTCGCCCGTGCAGCCACTCGGCGAAGTCGAAGAGCCGGCTGGCGTGCAGGGACCGGTGCCGCAGCAGGTCCGCTCTGGCGTCGTCGCCGTCCAGGTCGTAGCCCTTGGGCACCCGGGTGAGGCGGTCACCGCCGACGGTCCAGCCGGCCGCGGCCAGGCGGCCCACGTCGTCCCGCAGTCGCGGGCCCTGGACGTCGTCGGCGACGGCCCGCCGGTAGCGCTCGACCTGGTCGGACTCCAGCCGCCAGGCACCGCCCGCGACGCGCAGTCCCGCGGCGGAGATCTCGACGTACCAGGCGCCCGCGCCGCGGCCCTCCGGGTTGGCGACGGCGCCCTGGTGCGTCTTGTACGGCGTCTTGTCGTTGCTGAAGCGGACGTCCCGGTAGGGGCGGAAGAGCTTCGCCGGGCCGAACTCCGCGGCCAGCTCGTCGACGAGGGCCTGCATCGGCGCCCTGACGCAGGTGTCGTACACGGCGCGGTGCCGCGTCCAGTAGGTCTTGGAGTTGTCCGCCTCCAGTCCCTCATAGAAGACCAGGCCCTCGTCGGGGAAGCCCTGGAACGTCATGCGTCTCCTCCCAGCAGGGTGTGCCAGCGGACCTCGCGCAGCGGGGTGCCGGCGGCGTCGAGGGTGCGCGCCCAGCCGTCGCGGTCCCACCCGGCCGACTCGAGGAAGCCGGCCGTGACCCGGTCGGCCTCGGGCACCCAGGCGGTCAGCCGCGCCGCACCGGTGCCGGCGGCCAGGTCGGCCACCGCCGCGAGCAGGCGGCTGCCGTGCCCGCGGCGTCCCCACCGCGGCTCCACCAGGAGGACGGCCAGCTCGGTCGTCGGGCCGGCCGGGTGCGGCCGCTCGCCGTCGGACAGCTCGGCCGGGCCGTACGCGGCGAAGCCGACCACCCGCCCGTCGTCGAGGGCGACCAGCACCCCGTGCGCCGCGGTGGGCGGCGAGGTGATCGCCGCGGCCCAGGCCGCCTCGGCGGCCGCGGCGTCCCAGCCCTCGAGCGCGGCCGGGGGCAGGACGTCGCGGTAGGCGGTGCGCCAGGTCTCGCCCTGCACGCGCGCCACCTCGGCGGCGTCCGCGGCGACGGCGGGGCGCACGGACACGTCCGCGGTGCCGGTCAGGCGCGGGAAGGCCGGGCGGGGGTCCACGCCGGGCAGCCTAGGTCGGGGGAGCGCGGAGGCGGACCGTCACCGGTGCACGGCAGGATCGGCGGCGTGCCCGCCCCCGTCGCCGACCGGCTGCCCGCCGCCCTCGCCCGGCGCATCGCCCTGGCCGCGCAGGGCTTCGCCGACCCGCGCCCCACCGGGGTCGTCGACAGCCGGCAGCTGCGGCGGATGGTCGACCGGCTCGCCGTCGTGCAGATCGACTCGGTCAACGTGCTGTCCCGGTCGCACTACCTGCCGGCGTTCAGCCGGCTCGGCGCCTACCGCCGGGCGGCCCTCGACGACTTCACCGCCCGCCGGCACGAGCTGTTCGAGTTCTGGGCGCACGAGGCGTCCTTCCTCCCGGTTCGGCTGCACCCCCACCTGCGCTGGCGCATGGCCGCCGCCGAGGAGCACGCGTGGGGCTCGATGGTGCGCATCCAGCGCGAGCGGCCGGGCTACGTCGCCGAGGTGCTCGACCGGGTGCGGGAGGGCGGTCCGACGAAGGCCAGCGACCTGGACGAGCCCCGCCCGGACCGGCCCGGGCAGATGTGGAACTGGCACGCCGGCAAGGTGGCCCTGGAGTGGCTCTTCTACACCGGCGTGCTCACCGCGCGGGCGCGGACGACGTCGTTCGAGCGGGTCTACGACCTCACCGAGCGGGTCCTGCCCGCCGCCGTCGTGCAGGCGCCGACGCCGGACCCCGCCGACGCCGTCCGCGAGCTCGTGCGCACCGCCGCCCGCGCGCTCGGCGTGGCCACCGAGCGGGACCTGCGCGACTACTTCCGGCTGAAGCCGGTGCAGACGCGGCAGGCGATCGCCGAGCTCGCCGACGCCGGGGAGCTGCTGCCGGTCGAGGTGGCCGGGTGGGGCGCACCCGCCTGGCTCGACCCCGGCGCCCGCCGGCCGCGGTGGATCCGCGCCCGCGCGCTGCTGTCCCCGTTCGACTCGCTGGTGTGGGAGCGGCCGCGGGTCGAGCGCATCTTCGGCTTCCGCTACCGGCTGGAGATCTACACGCCCGCCGCGCAGCGGGTGCACGGCTACTACGTGCTGCCGTTCCTGCTCGGCGACCGCCTGGTGGCGCGGGTCGACCTCAAGGCCGACCGCCAGGCCGGCGTCCTGCGGGCGCAGGCCACCCACGCCGAGGACGGCGTCGACCGCGCGGAGGTCGCCGCCGCGCTGGCGGCGGAGCTGCGGCTGATGGCGGACTGGCTGGAGCTCGACGACGTGGCCGTGGCCGAGCGCGGGGACCTCGCGGCCGACCTCACCGCCGCGCTGCCCGCCCCCCGCTCCGTGGTCGCCTAGGCTCGACGCCCGTGGTGAGCAACGGTCCGGTGGACACGCAGTACGAGGACCTCCTGCGGCGGATCCTCGAGACGGGCACGCCGAAGTCCGACCGCACCGGGACCGGCACGGTCAGCACGTTCGGGGAGCGGCTGCGCTACGACCTGTCGGCGTCGTTCCCGCTGATCACGACGAAGAAGGTGCACTTCCGGTCGGTCGCGGTCGAGCTGCTGTGGTTCCTGCGCGGCGACGGCAACGTCCGCTGGCTGCAGGAGCACGGCGTCACCATCTGGGACGAGTGGGCCGGTGCGGACGGCGACCTCGGGCCGGTCTACGGCGTCCAGTGGCGCTCCTGGCCCACCCCCGACGGCGGCACGGTCGACCAGATCCAGGGCGTCCTCGACACCCTGCGGGAGGACCCCGACTCCCGCCGCATGGTCGTGTCGGCGTGGAACGTCGCCGCGCTGCCCGACATGGCGCTGGCCCCCTGCCACGCGCTGTTCCAGTTCGCCGTCCACGACGGCCGGCTGTCCTGCCAGCTCTACCAGCGCAGCGCCGACATGTTCCTCGGCGTCCCGTTCAACATCGCCAGCTACGCGCTGCTGACCCGCATGGTCGCCGCGCAGGTGGGGCTGGAGCCGGGCGAGTTCATCTGGGTCGGCGGCGACTGCCACGTCTACAGCAACCACGTCGAGCAGGTGCGCGAGCAGCTCTCCCGCGAGGTCCGGCCGTTCCCGACGCTGGAGATCGCCCCGGCGCCGTCACTGTTCGAGCACACCTTCGAGGACCTCACCCTGCACGGCTACGACCCGCACCCGGCCATCCGCGCCGCCGTGGCCGTGTGACCGTCTCGCTCGTCTGGGCGCAGGCGCACGACCGGGTCATCGGCGCCGGCGGCGCCCTGCCCTGGCACCTGCCCGAGGACCTGCGGCTGTTCAAGCGCCTGACCAGCGGCGGCACCGTCGTCATGGGGCGGCGCACCTGGGAGTCGCTGCCCGCGCGCAACCGGCCGCTGCCGGGCCGGGTCAACGTCGTCCTCACCACCGACCCGGCCTGGTCCGCCGACGGCGCCGAGCGGGCCGGCTCGGTCGCCGACGTCCTCGCCGCGCACCCCGACTGCTGGGTGATCGGCGGCGCGGCGGTCTACGTGGCCTTCCTCCCGCACGCCGGGCGGCTGGTCGTCACCGACGTCGACCTGGCGGTCGACGGCGACACCCGCGCCCCCGTCCCCGACGGCGGCTGGCGGCGCGTGTCCCGGACGCCGGACGAGGGCTGGACCACCTCGACGACGGGCCTGCGGTACGCCGTCTCCGAGTTCCGGCGCGACGCTGCCGGGACCGGGACGCTCACGGCCGGTCGGTAGATTCCTCCGCATGACCACCGACCCCGCCCGGCCGTTCGGACGCGTCGTCACGGCGATGGTCACCCCGCTCGCGGAGGACGGCTCGATCGACCTCGCCGGGGCCCAGGAGCTGGCCGCGCACCTGGTCGACCGGCAGGCCCACGACGGCCTCGTCGTCCTCGGCACCACCGGGGAGGCCCCCACGCTCAGCGACGGGGAGCAGAACGCCGTCCTCGAGGCGGTCATCGACGCGGTGGGCGACCGCGCCTCCGTGGTCGCGGGCGTCGGCACCAACGACACCGCGCACACCATCGAGAACGCGCGCCGGGCCGAGCGGCTGGGCGCCGACGGCCTGCTCGTCGTCACCCCGTACTACAACAAGCCGCCGCAGGCCGGGCTGCTGCGCCACTTCACCGCGGTCGCCGACTCCACCGACCTGCCGGTGATGCTCTACGACATCCCGCCCCGCTCGGTCGTGCCGATCGAGGTGGAGACGCTGGTCCGCGCCGCCGAGCACCCGCGCATCGTCGCGGTGAAGGACGCCAAGGGCGACTTCGGCGCGCTCGCCTGGACCCTGGCCCGCACCGACCTCGCCTACTACTGCGGCGAGGACATGATCAACCTGCCGATGCTGGCCCTCGGCGCCGTCGGCGTGGTGAGCGTCGTCGGCCACCTGGCCGGCCCCCGGATCGCCGAGCTCATCGCCGCGGTCGAGTCCGGCGACCTCGCCAAGGCACGCGAGGTCAACGAGACCCTGCTGCCGCTCTACACCGGCATCTTCCGCACCCAGGGCGTCATCATGGTGAAGGCGGCGCTGCGCGAGCTGGGGCTGCCCGCCGGCCCCGTCCGCCCTCCGCTCGTCGACGCCACGCCCGAGCAGATCGCGCAGCTGCGCGCCGACCTCGCCGACGGAGGCATCCCCCTGTGAGCCCTGCGAGCACCACCCCGTGACCGTGAGCACCGCCGGCACCGCCGGTCAGCCGCACCTGGACCTCAAGACGCCGCCGCCGCTGCCCGCCGGCGGCCTGCGGGTCATCGCGCTGGGCGGGCTCGGCGAGATCGGCCGCAACATGGCCGTGGTCGAGTTCGACGGGAAGCTGCTGGTCATCGACTGCGGGGTGCTCTTCCCCGAGGCCGAGCAGCCGGGCATCGACCTGATCCTCCCCGACTTCGGGGTCATCGAGCACCGCCTCGACGACGTCGTCGCCGTCGTCCTCACCCACGGGCACGAGGACCACATCGGCGCGATCCCCTACCTGCTGCGGCTGCGCGGGGACATCCCGCTGGTCGGCTCGCGGTTCACCCTCGCCCTGGTGGCGGCCAAGCTGCGCGAGCACCGGCTGGTGCCGACCCTGGTCGAGGTGGCGGCGGGCGACGACCACGTCGCCGGGCCGTTCCACTGCGAGTTCATCTCGGTCAACCACTCGATCCCCGACGCGCTGGCCGTCGCCGTCCACACGCCCGCGGGCGTCCTGGTGCACACCGGCGACTTCAAGATGGACCAGCTGCCGCTCGACGGCGTCCTCACCGACCTCGGCGCGTTCGCCCGGCTGGGCCTCGAGGGGATCGACCTGCTGCTGGCCGACTCCACCAACGCCGAGATCCCCGGGTTCGTCACGCCCGAGCGGGCGATCGGCCCGGTGCTCGAGGACGTCTTCCGCCGCGCCACCCAGCGGCTGATCGTCTCCAGCTTCGCCAGCCACGTGCACCGCATCCAGCAGGTGCTCGACGCCGCCGAGATGCACGGCCGCAAGGTCGCCCTGGTCGGCCGGTCGATGGTCCGCAACATGGGCGTCGCGCGGGACCTCGGCCTGCTGCGGGTCGCGCCGGGGCTGATGGTGAGCCTGGACGAGGCGACGAGCATGCCGCCGGAGCAGGTGGTGCTCATCAGCACCGGGTCGCAGGGCGAGCCGCTGTCGGCGCTCGGGCGCATGGCCCGCGGCGAGCACCACCAGGTGACCATCGAGGCCGGCGACACCATCGTGCTGGCCTCCTCGCTGGTGCCCGGCAACGAGACCGCCGTCTACAAGGTCATCAACGGGCTGGCCCGTCTCGGCGCCACCGTCGTGCACAAGGAGACCGCCCGCGTGCACGTCTCCGGGCACGCCCCGGCCGGCGAGCTGCGGACGCTGCTGAACGTCGCCAAGCCGCGCTACCTCATGCCGGTGCACGGGGAGTGGCGGCACCTGCGGGCGCACGCCGCGCTGGCCGAGGAGACCGGCATGACCGCCGACCGGGTCCTCCTCGCCGAGGACGGCGTGGTGGTGGACCTGGTCGACGGCAAGGCCTCGATCACCGGGTCGGTGCCGGTGGGCAACGTCTACGTCGACGGGCTCAACGTGGGCGACGTCGGCGAGGAGTCGCTGCAGGAGCGGCGGATCCTCGGCGACGAGGGCTTCGTGGCGCTGACCGTGGTGATCGAGCCCTCGACGGGCACGATCGTCCGGCCGGTGCACCTGTCCACCCGCGGCTTCTCCGACGACCCGAGCGCCTTCGACGAGGTGCTGCACCTGGTCGAGGACAACCTCAAGCGGGAGCTCGCCGACGGTCAGCGCGACGCCCACCGGCTGTCGCAGACGATCCGCCGGACGGTCGGCAAGTGGGTGTCCGACACCCACCGCCGCCGC
Organism: Geodermatophilus sp. SYSU D00525; assembly: GCF_054050475.1. NCBI lineage: Bacteria > Bacillati > Actinomycetota > Actinomycetes > Geodermatophilales > Geodermatophilaceae > Geodermatophilus > Geodermatophilus sp. SYSU D00525. The sequence goes on along the minus strand of NZ_JBJGZK010000037.1, from coordinate 33,457 downwards.
CCGATGATCATCCCCACCGTCCTGGAGGTGTGAGGCCCCCTCCAGGGCACCGCCCCGAGCCTGCGAGGGGTGGGGAGGAGGGGGTCCTTCCGCTAGCGCACGACCTCGATCGGGTCGATGCCCTCGCCGGCCGGCAGGTCGAAGCCCCACACCTGCGCGTAGAAGGACAGCTCGCCGTCGAGGGCGGCGCGGATGTTCTCCGCCCGCCGGAAGCCGTGCTGCTCGCCGTCGAACAGCAGGTAGGCGTGCGGCACGCCCTTCTCCCGCAGCGCCGCCACCATCACCTCGGCCTGCTCGGGCGGGACGACGCGGTCCTCGGCGCCCTGGAACACCGCCAGCGGGGTGTCGAGCGCGCCGACCTGCGTGATCGGCGAGCGCTCGGCGTACACGTCGGCGCCCTCGGGCCACGGCGCGACCAGCCCGTCGAGGTAGCGCGACTCGAACTTGTGCGTGTCCGCGGCCAGCGCGCCGAGGTCGGCCACCCCGAAGTGGCTGGCGCCGGCGGTGAAGACGCCGGGCCGCAGGGTGAGCGCGGCCAGCGTCGTGTAGCCGCCGGCCGAGCCGCCGCGGACGGCCATGCGCGCGGGGTCCACCCGGCCGGCGTCGGCGAGGGACCGGGCGCAGGCGACGACGTCGTCGAGGTCGACGACGCCCCACCGGCCCTGCAGCGCGTCGCGGTAGCGGCGGCCGTAGCCGGTGGAGCCGCGGTAGTCGACGTGCGCCACGCAGAACCCGCGCGAGGTGAAGTACTGGATCTCCAGGTCCAGCACGCGCGGGTGGGCCGACGTCGGGCCGCCGTGGACCATCACGACCAGCGGCGGCAGGTCGCCCTCCGGCGCGGTGACCGCAGGGTTCGTGGGCGGGTAGACGGCGGCGTGCGCCTCGGCGATGCCGGTGCCGCGCTCCTCGGTCGGGAAGGTCAGGTGCTCCGGGGCCGAGAACCACGCGGGGTCCAGCCCGAGGTCGCGCGCCGGGCGCAGCACCTCGCTGCGCCCGGACAGGTCCGCGCGCAGCACGACCGGCTCGCTCGCGGGGCTGCCGGCGACGCAGACGACGCCGTCGCCGAGCGCGGTGAGGTACCGCAGGGCGGTCCACCCGGGCAGCGCCACCTCCCGTGTGGAGCCGTCGGCCTCCACCACGACCAGCCGGTCCCCGCCCCGGCCGCCGGCCGCGGCGACCACCCGGCCGCCGGGCAGCAGCACGAACCGGCGGCCGCCGAAGACCCACTGCGGCCCGGCGATCTCGGTGCCGGTGTCGAGGACCAGCTCCGCCTCGCCGCCCGGCCGCCACCGCCACAGCGACCAGACGTCGGTCCGGTCGCAGCAGAACCAGAGGGTGCCGTCGTCGGCCCAGGTGGGCTGCACCGCCGACTCGCCGGGACCGCCCGCGACCACGGTCTCGGTGCCGTCGGCGGCGCGGACGACCAGCTGCGCGGCGTCCCAGGGCATGTCCGGGTGGTCCCACTGCAGCCAGGCCAGCTGCCCGTCCGGGCCGGGCCGGGGGTCGGAGACGAAGTCCGGCCCGCTGACCAGCACCTCGGCGGTGCCGTCCGGCGCCAGCCGCACCACCTCGTCGACGACGTCGGCCGCGGCGCCGGAGGCGGTGTGCGTCTCGCGGACGGCGAGCAGCGACCCGCCGGCCTCCGGCGTGAGGTCGGCGTACCGCACCCCGGCCGGCAGCTCCGGCTCGGGCGTGACGGCGACCGGTCCGTCGTCGCCGGGGGACAGCCGGTACAGCCGCTGGTCGTCGAAGTGGGTGAACCACAGCGTGCCGTCGGCGACCGTCCACGCCGCCCCGCCGTACTCGTGCACCCGGGTGCGGGCGTTCCAGGGGGAGGGGAGGACGTCGGCCGGAGTGCCGTCGGCCGGGCGCCGGACCAGCGCTGACCGGCCGCCCTCGCCGGGGCGTGACTCGGACCACCAGACGTCGCCGCCGTCGACGGCGACCTCGCCGAGGCGTGCCGCCGCGCGGACGACGAGTGCCGAGGTGATCGGGGTGGGCCAGCTGCCGTACGGGACGGGGGAGGAGGTCGGCATGCAGCGACCGTAGGCCGGGGACACGATCACGCGCCTTCCTGGGAGGACGCCGGCCGGCCGCTACCGTCGACGCATGCCTGCCCGCACCACGCCCTCGCGCCGGCCGGCCGGCTCGGCCCCCAAGGGGCGGTCCGGGTCGACGGCCTCCGGCAAGCGGCCGGCCTCGCGCACGCCCGCCCGCAACGGCAACCGCAAGCCGCCCGCCCGCAAGCCCGCCCCGAAGCAGGGGCCGGGCGCGGCCGCGGGCGCCGCCCGGGCCGCCGCGGGCGCCTGGTCCCTGCTCGCCCGCGGCGCCGGCGGGCTTGCCCGCTCGATCGCCCGCCCGGAGGAGGCCGAGCCGCTCGCGCCCGAGCACCGCCGCGACGGCGCCGGCCTCGCCGTCCTCGGGCTCGCGGTCGTCCTCGGCGCCGCCGCGTGGTTCGACGGCATCGGTCCCGTGGGCGCGGGCCTCGCCGACGGCGTCCGCTGGGTCGTCGGCTCCCTGCTCGTGGTGCTGCCGGCGCTGCTGTTCCTCGTCGCGCTGCGGCTGCTGCGCCGCGCCCCGCGCCCGGAGGCGCGCGGCCGGCTGGCCATCGGCTGGGTGTGCGCCACGCTCGCGGCGCTCGGCATCGCCTCGGTCGTCGGCACCCCCGCCGACCCGATGGCCGGGGAGCCCGGGTCGGGCGGCCTGGTCGGCTGGGCGGTCGGTACGCCGCTGACCGCGGGGCTCGGCGCCGTGGTCGCCGTCGTCCTGCTCTCGCTGCTCGCCGTCTTCGCGCTGCTGGTGCTCACCGCGACGCCGCTGCACCAGGTGCCCGAGCGGCTGCGCGAGCTCGTCGGCCGGAGCGGAGACGAGGAGTGGGACGAGGACGGCCACGACGAGGACTGGGCCGAGGAGGAGCCGGAGGAGCCGGTCAAGCCGCGCCGGTCCAAGCGCGCGGCACTGTCCGAGGCGCTCGCCGAGGGCGACTCGCCCGACCTGACCACCACCGGCCCGATCGACCACGTGCCGCTCGCCGACGTCCGCACGGCGGTGCAGGTCGAGCCCCCGGCGCCGCCGGCCCCCGCCCGCCGCGCGCCGGTCGTGGACCGCACGGCCCCGCCGGAGGAGCTCGAGCCGATCACCGAGCCCGAGCAGCTGCGCATCGAGCCGGTCGAGGGCGAGTACACGCTGCCGTCGGTGTCGCTCCTGCGGCCGGGGACGCCGCCGCGCAAGGAGTCGCAGGCCAACAACGCCGTCGTCGAGGCCATCCGCGGGGTGCTCGAGCAGTTCTCCGTCGACGCGGACGTCACCGGGTACACCCGCGGGCCGACGGTCACCCGCTACGAGGTGGAGCTGGGGAACGCCGTCAAGGTCGAGAAGATCACCGCGCTCACGCGCAACCTCGCCTACGCGGTCGCCAACGACAACATCCGCATCCTCGCCCCGATCCCGGGCAAGTCCGCCGTGGGCATCGAGGTCCCCAACGCCGACCGCGAGACGGTCAGCCTCGGCGACGTCATGCGCTCGCAGACGGCCAAGCAGGACCCGCACCCCATGGTGGTCGGGCTCGGCAAGGACATCGAGGGCGGCTTCGTCACCGCCAACCTCGCCAAGATGCCGCACCTGCTGGTGGCCGGTGCCACCGGCGCCGGCAAGTCCAGCTGCATCAACTCGCTGCTGACCTCGCTGCTGCTGCGCGCCGCGCCGGAGCAGCTGCGGATGATCCTGGTCGACCCGAAGATGGTCGAGCTCACGCCGTACGACGGCATCCCGCACCTGATCACGCCGATCATCACCGACCCGAAGAAGGCCGCCACGGCGCTGGCCTGGCTGGTCGAGGAGATGGAGCAGCGCTACCAGGACATGCGCGCCACCGGGGTGCGGCACATCGACGACTTCAACCGCAAGGTCGAGCGCGGTGAGATCACCGCCCCGCCGGGCAGCGAGCGCGTGTACCGGCCCTACCCGTACATCCTCGCGATCGTCGACGAGCTCGCCGACCTCATGATGGTCGCCCCGCGCGACGTCGAGGAGTCGATCGTCCGCATCACCCAGAAGGCGCGCGCCGCCGGCATCCACCTGGTGCTGGCGACCCAGCGGCCCTCGGTCGACGTCGTCACCGGCCTCATCAAGGCCAACGTGCCCTCGCGGCTGGCGTTCTCGACCTCCAGCCTCACCGACAGCCGGGTCATCCTCGACCAGCCCGGCGCGGAGAAGCTGATCGGCATGGGCGACGCCCTGTTCCTGCCGATCGGCGCCGGCAAGCCGCAGCGCATCCAGGGTGCCTACGTGTCCGACGCCGAGATCGAGGCGGTCGTCGAGTTCACCAAGCGGCAGGCCGAGCCGGAGTACCGCGAGGAGGTCTTCAGCGCCGCCGCGGGCGAGAAGAAGGAGATCGACGAGGACATCGGCGGGGACCTGGACCTGCTGTGCCAGGCCGTCGAGCTCGTCGTCACCAGCCAGTTCGGGTCGACGTCCATGCTGCAGCGCAAGCTGCGGGTCGGCTTCGCCAAGGCCGGCCGGCTCATGGACCTCATGGAGACCCGGGGCGTCGTCGGCCCGTCCGAGGGCTCCAAGGCCCGCGACGTGCTGGTCAAGCCCGACGAGCTGGAGTCGGTCCTGTTCACGCTGCGTGGCGGGACCCTGCCCGGCGGCGAGGGCTGAGCGGGGGAGCGGGCGGCGTCACCCCCGTCCGGCAGGGGCAGGTGGCGCCCGGCGCCTACGATGGTCCGGTGACACCCCCGACCGGCCCTGCCCGCACGGTGGCGGTGGTGACCCTCGGCTGCGCCCGCAACGAGGTCGACTCGGAGGAGCTGGCCGGCCGCCTGGCCACCGACGGCTACCGGCTGGTCGAGGACCCCGAGCGCGCCGACGCCGTCCTGGTCAACACCTGCGGGTTCATCGAGTCCGCGAAGAAGGACTCGGTCGACGCCATCCTCGCGGCCACCGACAGCGGCGCCGAGGTGGTCGCCGTCGGGTGCATGGCCGAGCGCTACGGCGCCGAGCTGGCCGGGGCGCTGCCCGAGGCCACCGTGCTCGGCTTCGACGACTACGCCGCGATCGGCGACCGGCTCGACGACGTCCTCGCCGGCCGGCCGCTGGTCCCGCACTCGCCGCGCGACCGCCGTACGCTCCTGCCGATCAGCCCCGTCGCCCGCACCGCCGCGGCCGCCTCGGTGGAGGCCCCGGCCATCCCGGGTCACGGCTGGGTGCAGCGCCGCCGGCTGGCCCCGGGTCCCTGCGCCGCGCTCAAGCTCGCCTCCGGCTGCGACCGGCGGTGCGCCTTCTGCGCCATCCCGACCTTCCGCGGCTCGTTCGTCTCCCGGCCCCCGGCCGAGGTCCTCGGCGAGGCCCGCTGGCTGGCCGGGCAGGGCGTGACCGAGCTGGTGCTGGTCAGCGAGAACTCCACGTCCTACGGCAAGGACCTCGGCGACCTGCGCTCGCTCGAGCGGCTGCTGCCGCAGCTGGCCGCGGTCGAGGGCATCGCCCGGGTGCGGGTGGCCTACCTGCAGCCGGCCGAGCTGCGCCCGGGCCTGCTCGAGGTCATCGCCGCGACCGACGGCGTCGCGCCGTACTTCGACCTGTCGTTCCAGCACTCCTCGCCCGGCCTGCTGCGCCGGATGCGCCGGTTCGGCGGCACCGACGACTTCCTCGCTCTCATCGAGCGCGCACGGTCGCTGGCGCCCACGGCCGGGTTCCGCACCAACGTCATCCTCGGCTTCCCGGGGGAGACCGAGGACGACGTCGCCGAGCTCGAGCGCTTCCTCACCGAGGGCCGCCTCGACGCCGTCGGGGTGTTCGGCTACTCCGACGAGGAGGGCACCGAGGCGATCGGCCTGCCGGGCAAGCTCGGCCGGGCCGAGATCGACGCCCGCGTCCGGCGGATCACCGACCTGGTCGAGGAGCTCACCGCCCAGCGCGCCGAGGACCGCGTCGGCGAGCGCGTCGAGGTGCTGCTCACCGAGGACCTGACGGCGGAGGAGGGCCCGGGCGTCTGGGCCGGCCACGCCGCGCACCAGGACCCCGACGCCGACGGCACGACCACGGTGACCGGCGTCCCCGCCGACGCCCGGCCCGGGCAGCTGCTCGCGGCCGAGGTGGTCGGCACCGAGGGCGTCGACCTGGTCGCGGCCGCCCTCGAGCCCGCCTCCCTCCCGGCCGGGCGGTGAGCGGGCGGTGAGCGCCGTCCTGCCGGATCCGGCGGCGACCCCGCCGCAGTCGGCCAGGCTGGTCAACCTGCCGAACGCGCTCACCGTGCTGCGACTGGCCCTGGTGCCGGTGTTCGCCGTCCTGCTGCTGTCCGACGGCGGCATGGACGACGACCGCCGGGTGTGGGCGACGGTCTTCTTCGGGCTGGCGATCATCACCGACCGCTACGACGGGCTCATCGCGCGGCGCACCGGGCAGGTGACCGAGTTCGGCAAGCTCGCCGACCCGATCGCGGACAAGGCGCTCACCGGGACCGCGCTGGTCGGGCTGTCGGTGCTCGGGCTGCTGCCCTGGTGGGTGACGCTGACCATCCTCGTCCGCGAGGTCGGCGTGACCCTGCTGCGGTTCTGGGTCATCCGGCACGGCGTCATCGCCGCCAGCCGCGGCGGCAAGGCCAAGACCGTCGTCCAGGCCCTGGCCATCGGGCTGTACACCCTGCCGCTGACCGGCGTGCTCGCCAGCGCGCGCTGGTGGGTCATGGCCGCCGCGGTCGTGCTCACGCTGGTCACCGGCCTCGACTACGTCTACCGGGCGCTGACCCTGCGCCGCACCAGCGCCCGGGCCGTGCGCGCCGCCGCCGCCCGGCGCGCCGCCGGGCCCACCGGCTCGGTCACCGACAGCGCGGCCTGAGGCCGGGGCCGCCCGGGAAGTGCGCGCCGGCCTGCGGCGTTACGCCATGAGCGGACGCGTCCACGTCGGCTCCATCGCGGGCGGGCGGGCCGCGTACCGTGGGCGCACGGCACCCGCGGGTGCCGCCGCTCTTCCCTCTGCCAGACAGGAGACGGCCATGACGCTGCTGCGCACCCAGCTCGGGCGGACCCTGCGCGGTCACCGGCTGCAGCAGCGGCGCACGCTGCGCGACGTCTCCGGTGCCGCCCGGGTGAGCCTGGGCTACCTCTCCGAGGTCGAGCGCGGGCAGAAGGAGGCCTCCTCCGAGCTGCTCGCCTCCATCTGCGACGCCCTCGACGTCGAGCTCGCCGACCTGCTCGCCGAGGTCAGCTCCGGCCTGCGGGGCTCCGACACCCGCGTCCGCTCGCTGGCCCCCACCGGCACCGCCCCCGCCGAGGAGACCGCGGCCGAGCCGGCCGCCGCGTCGGCGCCCGCCGCCGAGGCCGCGCCCGTCGCCGAGCCCGCGCTCGCGCTGGTCGGCGCCGAGAAGCCGGCCCGCGCCGGGCTGCGCGCCGTCTCGCTCGCCGCGTAGCCGCCCACCGCGGCGGGTGCGCCGCCCCGCCGTGGTGCCGGGCGTCGCGCCCCCCGCCGTGGCAGGGTGATCCCGGGGGGACCGCTCACCGGCGGGCGGTCGGCTGCTCCGGGAACCTGCGGAGGTCGCCGTGCGGTACCTGTTCCGGCCACCGGGGACCGAGGGTGCCCGGCTGCTGTCGCTGCCGTGGCACCAGCCGCTGGAGGAGTGGGACCCGGACCTGCTGCTGGAGGTCCCGCAGCGGGGCATCTCCCGGCACGTCGTCCGCTTCGTCGCCGAGCAGGGGCAGGTCTTCGCCCTCAAGGAGATCGCCGAGTCGCTGGCGCGGCACGAGTACGCGCTGCTCGGCGAGTTCGAGGAGGAGGGCCTGCCGGCGGTCTCGGTGCTCGGCGTCTGCGTGGACCGGCCCGGCGGCCAGGACGCGATCCTGGTGACCCGGTACCTCGAGTACTCGATGTCCTACCGCTACCTGTTCTCGCGGCCCAGCGCCCGGCAGTCGGTGGACCAGCTCATGGACACCATGGTGGTGCTGCTCGTGCGGCTGCACCTGGCCGGCGTCTTCTGGGGCGACTGCTCGCTGTCCAACACCCTCTTCCGCCTGGACGCCGGGGCGCTGGCCGCGCACCTGGTCGACGCCGAGACCGCCGAGCGGCACCCGCAGCTGTCCCGCGGCCAGCGCCACTACGACCTGGACCTCGCGCGCGAGCGGGTCGGCGCGGAGCTGCTGGACCTGCAGTTCGGCGGGCTCCTGCCCGAGGGCGTGGACCCCATCGAGGTGGCCGAGAGCCTGCCCCGCCGCTACGACCTGCTCTGGGACGAGGTCACCCGCGAGGAGGTCTTCCGGGCCGACGAGCAGCGCTACCGGGTGGCCGAGCGGCTGCGGCGGCTCAACGACCTCGGGTTCGACGTCGGCGAGGTCGAGCTGGTCACCTCCGACGAGGGCGCCCGCCTCCGGGTCGAGACCCGGGTCTCCTCGCCGGGCCAGCACCGGCGGGAGCTGGCCCGGCTCACCGGCCTGGAGGTGCAGGAGAACCAGGCCCGCCGGCTGCTCAACGACCTGCGCACCTACCGCGCCTACCTCGAGCAGAAGACGGGCCGGCCGGTCCCCCAGGCCGAGGCCAGCACCCGCTGGCTGACCGAGGTGTACCAGCCGGTCGTCGACGCGGTCCCCAAGGAGCTCGCCGGGCGCCTGGCGCCGGCCGAGGTGTTCCACGAGGTGCTCGAGCACCGGTGGTTCCTGTCCGAGCAGGCCGGCCGCGACGTCGGGGCGACGAAGGCCACGCGGTCCTATCTCGACAACGTGCTCTCCCGGACCCCCGAGGAGATCACCACGCCCTCGGTGATCGCCCGCCGGACCTGAGGCGGTACCGCCCTCCCGCAGGTCACGACAGGGGAACGGCCGGGTTGCGCGCTCCTGTGATCAGGGCCACGGTACGAGCACGCGGTGATCGTCGGTGCTCGCCGAAACGGAGGCGATGAGTCTTGTCCATCGCAGGAGGACGGATCCCGGAGACCGGAGCCGGTCGACCACCCCGAACTGGGCGCAGGCGTCGACGCCGGGCACTGGGGAGCGCGGCCACCGCGGCGGTGGTCGCGTCGACGCTGGCCGCCTGCGGGGGCGGGGGAGACAGCGCGACCCCGACCCTGACCTGGTACATCAACCCCGACTCGGGCGGACAGGCGGCGATCGCCGAGCGCTGCTCCGAGCAGTCGGACGGGGCCTACAACATCGAGGTGGCCCAGATGCCCCGCGACTCGCCCGCCCAGCGGGAGCAGCTGATCCGCCGGCTGGCGGCCAACGACGAGTCGATCGACCTCATGAGCCTCGACGTGGTGTTCCCGCCGGAGTTCGCCCAGGCGGGCTTCCTCGCGCCGGTCCCGGACGACGTCGCGCAGGAGGTCAGCGAGGGGGTGTTCCAGGGCGCCCTGGACTCCGCCACGTGGGACGGCGAGCTGGTCACGATCCCCTTCTGGTCCAACACCCAGCTGCTCTGGTACCGGAAGTCGGTGGCCGAGGCCGCGGGGCTCGACATGACCCAGCCGGTCACCTGGGACCAGCTCGTCGAGGCCGCGGAGGGCCAGGACAAGCTGCTCAGCGTCCAGGGCCGGCGGTCGGAGTCCCTGATGGTCTGGTACAACGCGCTCCTGGAGTCCGCCGGTGGCCAGTACATCGAGGAGAGCGGGGAGACCCCGGAGAGCATCCAGTTCGGTCTCACCACCCCCGAGGCGCAGCGCGCCTCCGAGGTGATGGCGTCCATCGCCAACTCCTCCGCGGTCGGCCCCGGCTTCACCACGTCCAACGAGGACACCAACTCGGACGAGTTCGAGAGCGACGACGCCGGCTTCATGGTCAACTGGCCGTTCGTCTACGCCCAGGCCTTCACCAGGATCGAGGCCGGCACCCTCGACCCGTCCGTCCCCGAGGACTACGGCTGGGCGCTGTACCCCGCCGTCGACGAGGGCACGCCGAGCGCACCCCCCCTCGGGGGCATCGACATCGGGGTGTCGGCGTTCAGTCGGTACCCCGACCTCGCCTACCAGGCGGTCACCTGCATCGTCCAGGACGACAACCAGGCCGAGTACATGGTGACCAACGGCAACCCGGCGTCGTCGATCGCGGTCTACGACGACCCCGAGGTGCAGGAGGCCTACCCGATGGCCGACACCATCCGCGAGTCCCTGGAGCTGGCGGCGTCCCGCCCGCTCTCGGCCTACTACAGCGAGATCCTCGGCTGCTTCCTGCGCGAGTTCCACCCACCGGGCTCGGTGACCGCCCAGACCGGTGAGGCCACGGAGGAACTGACCAAGGCCGTCCTCACAGGGGAGCAGCTGCTATGAGTCAGACGACGCTGCCGCCGGTCGAGAAGACCCAGCCGGTCTCCGCGCCCCGCGGCACGATCAGCGACCGGTCCCGGGCCGAGCGCAAGCTCGGCTGGATGCTGGCCGGCCCGGCCTTCGTGGTCATGCTGTTGGTGACCGCCTACCCGATCGTCCAGGCGGTCTACTACTCGCTGTTCAACTACCGGCTCACCGACCCGGAGAACCGGACCTTCGACGGCCTCGGCAACTACTGGGTGATCCTCACCGACGGCGTGTGGTGGCAGGCCATCCTCGTCACGGTGATCATCACGGTGGTCACGGTCGCTGTGGAACTGGTGCTGGGGTTCGCCCTGGCCCTGGTGATGGCCAAGGCCCTCAGTTCGATCCGCCCGGTGGTCCGGGCCGCCATCCTGATCCCCTACGCGGTGATCACGGTCGTGTCGGCCTACGCCTGGCAATTCGCTTTCAAGATCAACACCGGCTTCGTCAACAGCTGGTTCGCCTGGCTGCCGGGCGTCAGCGACACCACCGACTGGTTCGGCGGCCAGGGCACCTCGCTGTTCGTGATCTGTCTGGCCGAGATCTGGAAGACGACGCCGTTCATCTCGCTGCTGCTCCTGGCGGGCCTGGCCCAGGTCCCGGAGGTGCTGCAGGAGGCCGCCAAGGTGGACGGCGCCACCTGGTGGCAGCGGATGTGGCGGGTCACCATCCCCAACATGAAGGCCGCCATCATGGTGGCGCTGCTGTTCCGGACCCTGGACGCGTTCCGGATCTTCGACAGCATCTTCATCATGACCGCCGGCGCGAACAACACCGAGTCGGTCTCGTTCCTCGCCTACCGGCAGACGATCTCCCGGGTGGAGATCGGCCTGGGCTCGGCCGTCTCCGTGCTGCTGTTCCTGTCGGTGGTGCTCATCGCCTTCAGCTTCATCAAGGGATTCCGGGTCGACCTGGCCCAGGCACGAGGGGAGCGCTGATGTCGACCAAGGAGAAGACCTGGTGGTGGATCGGCGGCGCCCTGATCGTCCTCTACTGCCTGTTCCCGATCGCCTGGATCGTCTCGCTGTCGTTCAAGACGACGGCGGACCTCGCGAACAAGTCGTTCCTGCCGTCGGCCTGGACGTGGGAGAACTACTCGACGATCCTCACCGGCTCGGCGAGTGACCTGTTCCTGCCGGCGCTGCGGAACAGCTTCGGGATCTGCCTGATCGCGACGTTCATCTCCTGCGTCCTGGCGATGTTCGCCGCCTACGCGATCGCCCGGCTGGACTTCCCGGGCAAGCGGCTCATCCTCGGCACCGCGCTGGCCGTGGCGATCTTCCCGGTGATCTCGATCGTCACGCCGCTGTTCAACCTGTGGCGGCAGATCGGGCTCTACGACACCTGGCCGGGCCTGATCATCCCCTACCTGTCGCTGACGCTGCCGATCTCCATCTGGACGATGTCGGCGTTCTTCCGGGAGATCCCGTGGGAGATGGAGCAGGCGGCCCAGGTCGACGGCGCGACGACCTGGCAGGCGTTCCGCAAGGTGATCGTCCCGCTCGCCGCACCCGGCGTGTTCACCACGGCGATCATCGCGTTCTTCATCGCCTGGAACGACTTCGCGTACGGCATCTCGCTGACCTCGACGAACGCCGCCCGCCCCGTCCCGGCCGCGCTCGGCCTGTTCTCCGGCGCGTCCCAGTTCCAGGACCCCACGGGTGCCATCGCCGCGGCGGCGGTGATCGTCACCATCCCCGTCGTCGTCCTGGTGCTCCTCTTCCAGCGGCGCATCGTCGCCGGTCTCACCAACGGCGCGGTCAAGGGCTGACCCGGCCGTGCCCACCATCCCGCCGACCCATCGAGGGGACGAGATCTGATGGCCTCCATCGAGATGAAGAACATCGTCAAGCAGTACGGGGACGGCTACCCGGCCGTGAACGACGTCAGCCTGGACATCGCCGACGGCGAGTTCATGATCCTGGTCGGCCCGTCCGGCTGCGGGAAGTCGACGCTGCTGCGGATGATCGTCGGGCTCGAGGACATCACCAGCGGCGACATGCTCATCGGCGGCAAGCGCGTCAACGAGCTGGCGCCGCGCGAGCGCAACCTGTCGATGGTCTTCCAGAACTACGCGCTGTACCCGCACATGACGGTGTTCGAGAACATCGCCTTCCCGCTGCGGCTGTCGAAGACGCCCGACGACGAGGTCCGGCGCCGGGTGAACGAGGCCGCCGAGGTGCTCGAACTGCGCGAGCACCTCGAGCGCAAGCCGGCGAACCTCTCCGGTGGTCAGCGGCAGCGCGTCGCGATGGGCCGGGCCATCGTGCGCCAGGCCGAGGCGTTCCTCTTCGACGAGCCGCTGTCCAACCTCGACGCCAAGCTGCGCGGCCAGATGCGCACCGAGATCAGCCGGCTGCAGCGCCGGCTGGGCATCACGACCGTCTACGTCACCCACGACCAGACCGAGGCGATGACCCTCGGCGACCGGGTCTGCGTCCTGCGCAAGGGCAAGATCCAGCAGGTCGCCTCGCCGCGGGAGCTGTACGAGCAGCCGGTCAACCTGTTCGTCGCGGGGTTCATCGGCTCGCCGCCGATGAACTTCCTCCCGGCGACGCTGGAGGGCAACGCCCTGCAGACGCCGTTCGGGCAGGTGGAGCTCGACGAGAAGCGGGTCGCCGCCGTGCGGGGCCGCGACCTGCTGCTGGTCGGCATCCGGCCGGAGTACTTCGAGGACGCCTCGCTGGTCGACGAGGCCAAGAGGCCGCACGGGTCGCTCTTCCGCGCCCGCGTCGACGTGACCGAGTGGCTGGGCGACTCGCAGTACGCCTACATCCCCTACGAGGCGCCGGAGGCGATCACCAGCCAGCTGCGCGACCTGTCGCGGGAGCTGGACTCCGAGGAGCTGCGCACCCAGGCGATCGTGTCGATCGACGCGACCAGCCGCATCCGCGAGGGCCGGGACGCGGAGTTCTGGCTCGACAGCCGGAAGATCCACGTCTTCGACCCGCAGACGGGTGAGAACCTCACCCGGGACGCCGAGGCCGGCGCCCGGCTCACCCAGCTGGCCGAGGAGGACCGGGTCGGGCAGGTGCAGGACGCGCAGGCCAGCGGGCAGACCGTCGGCTCCAGTGTCATCGCCGGGACCACCGGGCCGTCCGGTTCCTCCGGGTCGTCCGGGGCCCACCGGGCCGGCGCCTGAGGGAGGACCGGCCCCTCCTCGTGGACCACCGCCGCCCGTGGTGGCGGACGGCGGTGGTCTACGAGGTCTACCTGCGCAGCTTCGCGGACGGGACCGGGGACGGGCTGGGCGACGTCCCCGGTCTGCGCGGCCGGCTGGGGCACCTGGCCGACCTCGGCGTCGACGCGCTCTGGGTGACCCCCTGGTACCCGTCGCCCATGGCCGACGGCGGCTACGACGTCGCCGACCACCGCGACGTCGACCCGCGGTTCGGCACCCTGGCCGACGTCGACGCGCTGCTCGCCGAGGCGCATGCGCTCGGGCTGCGCGTCGTCGTCGACCTGGTCGCCAACCACACCTCGGCCGAGCACCCCTGGTTCCGGGCGGCCCTCGCCGGCGGACCGACGGCGCCCGAGCGGGCGCGCTACTTCTTCCGGGACGGCCGGGCCGGCGGGGACGCGCCGCCCAACGACTGGATCAGCGCGTTCGGCGGGCCGGCGTGGACGCGGGTGCGCGAGCCCGACGGCCGGCCGGGGCAGTGGTACCTGCACCTGTTCGCCCCCGAGCAGCCGGACCTGGACTGGACCTCCCGGGAGGTGCAGGAGGAATTCGACGGGATCGTGCGGTTCTGGCTCGACCGCGGCGTCGACGGGATCCGCGTCGACGCCGCGCCGGCGATGGCCAAGGTGCCCGGCCTGCCCGACGCCGGGCACGGCCCCGGCGCGGTGTTCGCCAGCAGCGAGTGGGTGGGCAACCCGCACTGGGACGTCGACGCGGTGCACGAGGTCTTCCGCCGCTGGCGGCGGATCGGCGACAGCTACGACGGCGACCGGCTGTTCGTCTCCGAGGCCGTCGTCCGCGGGCCCGAGCGGCTGGCCCGCTACGTGCGCCCGGACGAGCTGCACACCACCTTCAACTTCGACTACCTCAGGGCGCCGTGGGACGCCGCGGCCCTGCGCGCGGTGGTCGACGGCACCCTCGCGGCGCTCGCCCCCGTCGGCGCGCCGGCCACCTGGGTGCTGTCCAGCCACGACGAGACCCGGCACGTCACCCGCTTCGGCCGGGCGCACAGCGGCGCCGCCGTCATGGGGTTCGACGCGGCCGGGCCCGCCGACCTCGCGCTGGGGTTGCGGCGGGCACGCGCCGCGGTGCTGCTGACGCTGGCCCTCCCCGGCGGTGCCTACCTGTACCAGGGGGAGGAGCTCGGCCTGCCCGAGGTCGAGGACCTGCCCGCCGACGCGCTGCAGGACCCCACCTGGGAGCGGTCCGGGCGCACCGCGCGCGGCCGCGACGGCTGCCGCGTGCCGCTGCCGTGGTCGGGGGACCGGTCGCCGTTCGGGTTCGCGCCCGACGGCGTCGCCCCGTGGCTGCCCCAGCCGGCGTCGTGGCGGGACCTCACCGTCGAGGCGCAGCGGGACGATCCGTCGTCCACGCTCTCCCTGTACCGGGCGGCCCTGCGGCTGCGCCGCGAGCTGCTGGCCGAGGAGCCGCTGACCTGGCTGGACCTCGGCGCCGGCGTCCTCGCCTTCGACCGCGGGCCGGTGCTGCGCTGCGTGGTCAACCTGTCCGCCGGGCCGGTCCCGCTGGAAGGGCTCGGGCGGGTGCTGCTCGCCAGCGGCGCGGCCGGCGACGACCTGCCGCCCGACACCGCCGCCTGGTTGTCGCCGGCCTAGGGAGCGTCAGCCGCGGGCGGCGGCCAGCTCGGCGGCGGTGGGCGGGTCCGCGCCGACCCGCGTGCAGGTGAGCGCGGCGGCCAGCGCGGCGTCGTCGACCAGGCGCAGCAGGTCGTCGTCGGACAACGCCTCCAGCGCCGCGCGGGAAGTGACCCCGGCGGCGAGCAGGCCGGCGAAGAACCCGGCCGCGAGGGTGTCGCCGGCGCCGACGGTGTCGGCGACGGTCACCCGCGGCGGCTCGCGGTGCAGCAGCGGCCGGCCCGGGCGGGCGATCCGCAGCGGCGCACCGCCGTCGGTGAGCAGCACCAGCGCCGGGCCGCGGCCGGCCCAGCGCTGCGCGGTGGCGTCGAGGTCGCCGGCGGCGTCGGGCTCCAGCCAGCCGAGGTCCTCGGCGCTGACCTTGACCAGGTCGGCGACGGCGACCAGCCGGTCGAGCCGGGCCCGGACGGCGCCCGGGTCGTTGCCCAGCGTGCCGCCGACCGGGCCGCCGGCCAGCATCGGGCGCAGGTTGGGGTCGACGCTGACCAGCGCGCCGCCGACCAGCCGCTCGGCCAGCCGGGCGATCGCGTCGCACCCGGGCGGGGTCCAGCTGGAGATGGAGCCGACGTGCAGCACCGCCGTCGCCTCCGGGACGACGGCGGCCAGCTCCTCGTCGGTCCACTGCCAGTCGGCGGCGCCCTGCACGTGGAAGCCGTAGTCGGCGGACCCGTCGGGGGCCAGCCCGACGACGGCGAGGCTCACCGGCTCGGTCGCGGCCACCATGCCGCGCGTGTCGACGCCGGACAGCTCCGCGTGCCGCCGCAGCGCCGGCGCCAGCGGGCCGGTGCCGAGGCGGGCCAGCAGCGCCACCGGGGCGCCCAGCCGCCCGGCGGCGACGGCGACGTTGAGCGCGTTGCCGCCCGGCCGCGCCACGTACTGCGGCGCGGTGCCCTCGGGGCCGGCGTCGGCGTCCGGGACCGGCAGCAGGTCGACGACGAGCTCGCCGAGGACGGTGAGGGTGGGGACGGCGCTGTCCATCGGCCGACCCTAGCCCGGCCCGGGCCGGTCCTCCGGGGATCCCCGGACGGGGGACGGCGGCCGGACCGGGGACGTCCCTGTTGGCCGGGACACCGTTCCTGCTGGGACGATGACGGGGAGAACCGCCGCGGCACCGCGGCGGTGCGGGAGCCAGGAGGCGGCGCGGGACCGCGCCGGAGCAGGAGGAGCCCAACCATGCCCAACCCGATCGTCAAGCTCTGGCGGTACCTGACCGCGTCGGCCAACGCGCAGATCGACCAGCGGGCGGACCCGAAGATCCAGATCCAGCAGGCGATCGAGGCCGAGCAGCAGCGGCACCAGGCGCTGGCCAACCAGGCCGCCGCCGTCCTCGGCAACCAGCGGCAGCTGGAGATGCGGCTGAACCGGCAGCTCGGCGAGGTGGAGAAGCTGCAGGCCTCGGCCCGCCAGGCGCTGGTGCTGGCCGACCAGTCCCGCGGGCGGGGCGACGCGCCCAAGGCCGCCGAGTACGAGCAGGCCGCGCAGGCCTTCGCCACCCAGCTGGTCGCCGCCGAGCAGGCGATGGAGGACCTCAAGCGCAGCCACGACGAGGCGCTGCAGGCCGCCGAGCAGGCGCGCGGCGCGGTCGAGCAGAGCCGGATGCGGCTGCAGACGACGCTGGCCGAGCGCACCAAGCTCATGAGCCAGCTCGAGCAGGCCAAGATGCAGGAGCACGTGGCCGCCTCGATGCGGCAGGTCAACGAGCTGTCCGCGCCGGGCAACACCCCGAGCCTGGCCGAGGTCCGCGACAAGATCGAGGCCCGCTACGCCAACGCGCTCGGCCAGGCCGAGCTGGCGCAGACCTCGGTCGAGGGCCGCATGCTCGAGGTGCAGAAGGCGACCCTCGACGTCGCGGGCGCCTCCCGGCTGGAGCAGATCCGCGCCGGGATGGGCGGGCAGGGCGCCGGTCAGCCGGCCGTCGAGGGTGGCACCGGCGCGGCGGGGGCGATCGGCCCCGGGACCGGGACGGCGTCGCCGTCGTTCGAGAAGACCGAGCAGACCGCCCAGCGTCCCGAGAACGCCTAGGTCCTGACGGCCGCGGGCCCGGCTCCCCCGGGAGCCGGGCCCGCGGCTTCTCTAGTGCGCGTTCGCCAGCGGCGGCGGGCGACCGGGCTCGCCGGTGCGCGCCGCCGGGTCGACGGGGGCGTCGGTGGCCTGGCAGGTCGGGCACCAGTAGGTGATCCGCTCCTGCAGGTCCGGGCCCTGGTCGCCGCGCAGGATCGGGGTGCCGCAGCGGTAGCAGGGCTTGTCCTTGCGGCCGTACACCCAGTGGTCGCGGCCGCGGCGCAGGTCGCCGGTGGTGCTCTGCTCGGGCCGGTCGCGGTTGGCCAGCATCAGGGAGCGGGTGCGGTCGACCAGCCCCGGGAGGTCCTCGACGTCGGCCACCCGCATCCACGGGTGCACGCCGCAGACGAACAGGCCCTCGACCTTGTAGAGGTTCCCCGGCCCGCACAGGTTGCGCTGGTCGAGGATCGCGACGCCGATCTGCTCGTCGGGGTGCGCCCGCAGCCGGCGCAGCGCCTCGTCGAGGTCCCAGTCGGGCC
Source organism: Geodermatophilus sp. SYSU D00525 (assembly GCF_054050475.1). NCBI lineage: Bacteria > Bacillati > Actinomycetota > Actinomycetes > Geodermatophilales > Geodermatophilaceae > Geodermatophilus > Geodermatophilus sp. SYSU D00525. The sequence goes on along the minus strand of NZ_JBJGZK010000037.1, from coordinate 15,817 downwards.
CGAGGACGTCGGGGCCGAGGTGGCCGACGACCTGCTCCTCGTCGGTGGTGCGGACCATCGTGACGTCGTGCAGCCGGTAGCCGACGCAGTCCCACTGGTCGGTCGCGAGGATCGCGCGGATGGAGAACGCCGGCCCGCCGCGCCACCGCGCGCCCTTGCGGTAGATGTGCCAGCTGCCGTCCATCCGGTAGTGGGTGCGCAGCGTCCAGCCGTCGGTGAACCGGGTCAGCATGTGCTTGCCGCGGGGGACCACCTCGCGGACCGTGCGGCCCTTCAGGTCGGTGGCGGCCAGCTGCGGCACCCGCAGCTCGCCGCGGCGCAGCGTCTGGCCGGCCAGCGCGGTGTTCATGCGCTTGGCCGCCAGCCAGACGGTGTCTCCCTCGGGCACCTCCCCAGTGTCCCCTGCGCGCATCCGCGCTGCTCGGGAGCGAGGGACGTCACCCCGGCGGCGGGAAGCGCGCGCCCGGCGCAGACGCTGCAGCAGCCGTGCAGCGACGTCCCGTCCCCGCGAGCACCACGCCCGCGCACCTGACCGCCGCCGGCGAGCCGGTCACCGTGACCGTCGCCCGCGACGTGCGGCCCGACCAGCGGGACGCGTTCGAGCGCTGGGCCGACGACGTCCTCGGCCTGGCCGCGGCCTTCCCGGGCAACCTGGGCACCAGCCTGCTGCGGCCCGGGCCGGGCTCCACCCGCTACCACCTGGTCTACCGCTTCGCCGACGGCGAGTCGCTGGCCCGCTGGGAGCGCTCGGCGCAGCGGCAGGAGGCGCTCGAGCGCGTCGAGCACCTCGCCGAGGGTGCCGACTACGCCCGCGTCGCCGGGCTGGACAGCTTCTTCACCGCGCTCACCCCGCCGCGCCCGGGCCCGCGCTGGCGGCTCACCGTACTGACGATCGCCGCGGTCTTCGCCATCACGCTGGCCTTCCAGCTGCTCGTGGCCCCGCACGTCACGTCCTGGCCGCTGCCGGCGCGGCTGCTGCTGTCGGCGACCGTCGTCGTCGTGCTGCTCGGCCAGGTGGTCATGCCGCGGCTGTCGCGCTGGTTCGCCCCCTGGCTGCGCGGCCGCCGCTGACCCCGCCGGGCCACCTGGTGCGGCGGCGGGCCCGGCGGGATCGTCGTCAGCCCAGCGGGCGGACGCCGCTGGCGCTGGTGCCGCGGGCGCCGGAGGTGCGGGTGAACGCCACCCGCTGGCCCTCCTCGAGCTCGCGGTAGCCGCCGTCGTCCTCGATCTCGGAGAAGTGCACGAAGACGTCGTCGCCGCCGTCGTCGGGGGTGATGAAGCCGAAGCCCTTCTCGGCGTTGAACCACTGCACCGTGCCCTCGGCGTCACCGCCGGCGTCCCCGCCGCGCGGGGCTCGGGCCGGCCGCTGGTCCCGGCCGCCGCGGTCGTCCCGGCGGTCGTCACGGCGGTCGTCACGGCGGTCGCGCGGCGCGGGGCGGTCGTAGCCGCCGCGGCGCGGGGCGGACGGCAGCAGCCGCACGGAGTCGGCCTGCAGGCCGCGGTTGCCCTCGACCAGCTCGAACTCGACCCGGTCGCCCTCCTCGAGGTCGCCGCCGCGGGTCACCGCGGAGACGTGCACGAAGACGTCCTCGGGGACGATGAAGCCGAAGCCGCGGTCGGCGTCGAAGCGCGCCACGGTGCCCTGCACGACGATGCCGCGCGGAGCCCGGCCCCGCCCCCGGTCGTCCCGTCCGCGGTCGTCCCGCCCGCGGTCGTCGCGGCCCCCGCGGTCGTCGCGGCGGCCGCCGCGCGGGGCGCCGCCGGTCGGGCGCACCCGCTCGGCCTGCGGGCCGCGCGGCCCCTCGGTGGCGTCGTACTCGACGGGCTGGCCCTCGTCGAGGGTCCGGAAGCCACCGGTGTCCTCGATGGCCGAGAAGTGGACGAAGACGTCGTCCCCGCCGTCCTGCGGCTCGATGAACCCGAAGCCCTTGTCCGCGTCGAACCAGCGGACCGTGCCGGCTGCCATGTCTGTATCCCTCGATCCCTCACGTACTGCGACGGTCCACGGTACGCGCCCGGGGCGAACCGGCTCCCGTCAGCCGCGGAGGCTCACCCCCGCAGACGTAGCCCGCGCGGGGTGGCCGCGAACCCGGCGGCCTGCAGCGCGGACGACAGCGGGGTGTCCTGGTGCACCGAGGCGCCGTCGGCCTTCTGCACCACCATCCGGCCCAGCGCCCCGGCGGCGACGGCGCCCGACAGCGCGGTGGCCGCCTCCTTGAGCGTCTGCTCGTCCTCGGTCCACGACAGCAGCGACTTGCCACCGCGCTCGACGTAGAGCACCAGCTCGCCGTCGACCAGGACGACCAGGGCCCCGGCCTTGCGGCCGGCGCGGTGCCCGCCGGCCCGCTTCCCGCCGCCGGTGCCCTCGCCGACGTCGACGGCCACCTGCTCGGCGGACTCGCCGTCGGCGGGGCCGGTGCGGTCGGGCCACGGCAGGGCGGCGCCGTAGACGTTGGCCGGGTCGGTGGCCGCGAGCACCACCGCGCCCTCGGGCGTGCGGTCGGGGACGGCGAACGCGCGCAGCCGGTCGACCGCGCCGACCGTGCCGAACTGCGCGGCGCCGAGGGTCTCGACGAAGTAGCCGCGCCGCGCCCGGTTGTTCTCCTCGAACGCGCGCAGCACCGGGTAGACGGCGGAGAACCCGCCGGGCACCTGCTCGGCCATGACCGCGCCGCGGGTCAGCACGCCGTGCCGCTCCAGCAGCGCCTCGGCGCGGGCGGTGGTGCGCCGGGTCGGGTTGCCCTCCCGGTCGGGCAGCCGCGACCACCGTCCGGCGACCGTGGGCGGGCCGGTGCGGCTGGGCATCGCCGGGCGGCCCAGCCGGGTGCGGCCGTAGCGGGTGCGGTCCACGCGGGCGCGGGGTGGCGCCGGTGCCCGCTTGTGCGTGCCGCCGCCGGCCAGCCGGGTGCGCAGCGGGGCGAGGGTGTCGTTGGTGAGCAGCCCGGCCCACACCAGGTCCCAGACGACGTCGGCGAGCGCGGTGTCGTCGGTGGACCCGACAGCCTGACTGACGCTGTCGGACAGCCCGCGGAAGAACACCGCCTGCCCGGCCGACAGCTGCTCGAGGACGGCGTACCCGACGCCGCCCTGCTCGGGCAGCTCGAGGGTGTCCGGCAGCAGCAGGGGAGCGAGGTCGGCGGGCACGAGGCTCACCCAGCCGTCGCCACCCGGCAGCCCGCCGGCGCCGGCCCACAGCACCTCGCCGGCGCTGGTCAGCTCGTCGAGCATCGCGGGGGAGTAGTCGCGCACCCGGGTCGGGAGCACCAGCGTCTCCAGCGCGCTGGCCGGCACCAGCGCACCGGCCAGCTGCTCGACCACCGCGAGGACGCCGTCGACGCCGCGCATCCGGCTGCCCACCGACTGCCAGGCCGGCGTGAACCGGGCCAGCGTGCCGATCGGCACCGGCTCGACCTCCTGGCGCAGCTTGGCCAGGCTGCGGCGGCGCACCGAGCGCAGCACCTCGGCGTCGCACCACTCCTGGCCGGTGCCGCCGGGCCGGAACTCGCCGGTGACCAGCCGGCCGGTGCCGACCAGCCGCTGCAGGGTGGCGGTGACGACGGCGACGCCCAGGCCGAGCCGGCCGGCGACCTCGGCCGGCTGGAACGGGCCGTGCGTGCGGGCGTAGCGGCCGACGATGTCGCCCAGCGGGTCGGCGACCGGCTCGGTGAACGCCTCGGGGACGCCCACGGGCAGCGCGGTGCCCAGCGCGTCGCGCAGCCGGCCCGCGTCCTCGATGGCGACGTGCCGCTCCTCGCCGGCGATCCGCACGACGATCGCCCGCCGGGAGGCCACCAGCTCCTCCAGCCACTCCGCGGGGACGCCGCGCTGCGCCGCCTCGGCGGGGGTGAGGTCGCCCAGGCCGCGCAGCAGGTCGGAGGCGCCGTCGACGTCACGCGGGTGCCGCTCGGCCGGCAGCCGCTGCAGCTCGCGCTCCACCTCGGCCAGGGCCTCGGCGTCGAGCAGCTCGCGCAGCTCCGAGCGGCCGAGCAGCTCGGCGAGCAGGCCGGTGTCCAACGCCAGCGCCTGCGCGCGGCGCTCGGCCAGCGGGGCGTCGCCCTCGTAGAGGAACTGCCCGACGTAGCCGAACAGCAGCGACTGCGCGAACGGGCTCGCGGCCTGCGTCTGGACGTCGACCACCCGCACCCGCCGCGAGCGGACGTCGCGCATCAGCTCGACCAGGCCGGGCACGTCGTAGACGTCCTGCAGCACCTCGCGGGCGGCCTCGAGCGTGATCGGGAACGACGAGAAGTCGCTGGCCACGCTCAGCAGCTGGGCGGCGCGCTGGCGCTGCTGCCACAGCGGCGTGCGGCGGCGCGGGTCGCGGCGGGGCAGCAGCAGCGCGCGGGCGGCGCACTCGCGGAAGCGGCTGGCGAACAGCGCCGAGCTGCCGACCTCGGCGGTCACCTCGCGCTCGACGTCGTCGGGGTCGAGGACGGCGAGGTCGGCCTCGGGCGGCTCGCCGGTGGTGTCGGGCAGGCGCAGCACGATGCCGTCGTCGGAGTGCATGGACGCGACGTCGACGCCGTAGCGCTCGCGCAGCCGGGCGGCGAGCACGAGCGCCCACGGGGCGTTGACCTGCGCGCCGAAGGGGGAGTGGACGACCAGCCGCCAGTCGCCGAGCTCGTCGCGGAACCGCTCGACCAGCAGCGTGCGGTCGTCGGGGAGGTGGCCGGTGGCCGCCTTCTGCTCGGCGAGGTAGGCGAGCAGGTTGGCCGCGCCCCAGTCGTCGAGGCCGGCGGCCTGCGCCCGCTCGCGGCCCTTCTCCGGCGTCGCCGAGCCGACCTCGCGGAGGAACGCGCCGAGCGCGCGGCCCAGCTCCAGCGGCCGGCCGGGGGCGTCGCCGTGCCAGAACGGCATCTTCCCGGGCTGGCCGGGGGCGGGGGAGACCAGCACCCGGTCGTGGGTGATCTCCTCGATCCGCCACGACGACGAGCCGAGCAGGAAGACGTCACCGACCCGCGACTCGTAGACCATCTCCTCGTCGAGCTCGCCGACCCGGCGCCCGCCGGCCCCCTCGCCGCCGACGAGGAAGACGCCGAACAGGCCGCGGTCGGGGATGGTGCCGCCGCTGGTGACCGCCAGCCGCTGGGCACCGCTGCGGGCGGTCAGGGTGTCGGTGACCCGGTCCCAGGTCAGCCGCGGCCGCAGCTCGGCGAACGCGTCGGAGGGGTAGCGGCCGGCCAGCATGTCGAGGACGGCGTGCAGCGCGGAGTCGGGCAGGCCGGAGAACGGCGCCGACCGGCGCAGCAGCGCGCCGACCTCCTCCACCGTCCTCGGGCCCTCGGACACGATCGCCACGATCTGCTGGGCGAGCACGTCGAGCGGGTTGCGCAGGTAGCGGATCGACTCGATCGCGCCGGCCTTCATCCGCTCGGCGACCAGCGCGCACTGCACGAGGTCGCCGCGGTACTTGGGGAACAGCACGCCGCGGCTGACCGCGCCGACCTGGTGCCCGGCGCGGCCGACCCGCTGCAGGCCCGCGGCCACGGTGGGCGGCGCCTCGACCTGGACGACGAGGTCGACCGACCCCATGTCGATGCCGAGCTCGAGCGACGACGTCGCCACCACCGCCGGCAGCCGCCCGGACTTCAGCGCCTCCTCGACGATCGCGCGCTGCTCCCGCGACACCGAGCCGTGGTGGGCCGCGGCGACCGGCTGCACGCCCTCGGGGGCGCCGCCGCCGGAGCCGGCCTGCGCCATGAGCGCCGCGGCGTTGGTGCCGGGCGGGACGGCCTCGCCGGTGGCCCGCTCGTAGGCCATCTCGTTGAGCCGGCTGGTCAGCCGCTCGGCCAGCCGGCGGGAGTTGGCGAACACGATGGTGCTGCGGTGCGCCTCGACCAGGTCGAGCACCCGCTCCTCGACCGCGGGCCAGATCGACGCCCGCGGCTGGTCCCCGGCCGCGGACCCCTCCAGCTCGCCGGTGGGCTGGCCCAGCTGGCTCATGTCCTCGACCGGGACGACGACCGACAGGTCCCACTCCTTGCCCGCCGGCGGCTGCACCACCCGCACCGGCCGGCCGCCGGCGAGGAAGGTGGCGACCTCCTCGATGGGGCGCACCGTGGCCGACAGGCCGATCCGCTGTGCGGGACGGTCCAGCAGCTCGTCGAGCCGGTCGAGGGAGACCGCCATGTGCGCGCCGCGCTTGCTGTCGGCGACGGCGTGCACCTCGTCGACGATCACCGTCTCCACCCCGCGCAGCGCCTCCCGCGCGGAGCTGGTGAGCATGAGGAACAGCGACTCGGGCGTGGTGATGAGGATGTCGGTGGGCCGCCGGGTGAACGCCCGCCGCTCGTCGGCCGGGGTGTCGCCGGAGCGGATGCCGACGGTGATGTCCGGGCGCGGCAGGCCCAGCCGCATGGCCGCCTGCCCGATGCCGGCCAGCGGCGCGCGCAGGTTGCGCTCGACGTCGACGGCCAGCGCCTTGAGCGGCGAGACGTAGAGGACCCGGCAGCGGCGGCTCTCGTCGGCCGGCGGCGTGCTGGTCAGCCGGTCCAGCGACCAGAGGAAGGCCGCCAGCGTCTTCCCCGACCCGGTCGGGGCGACGACGAGCGCGTGCTCGCCGCTGCTGATGGCGTCCCAGGCGCCCTCCTGGGCCGCCGTGGGCTCGGCGAAGGCGCCGGTGAACCAGGCCCGGGTGGGCGCGGAGAACCGGTCGAGAGCGGGCACGTGTCCAGTGTCCCCGCGGGTACGACAGTCCGCTCACCTGCGCCGACGCCGGAGGTGGGCGGCGTGCGCCCGGCCCGGGGGTGGCGTGCGGCACACTGCCCGGCATGCGCCACTCGCTCTACGAGGCCGAGCACGAGGACTTCCGGCAGACGGTCCGCACCTTCCTGGAGAAGAACGTCGCGCCGTTCCACGACCGGTGGGAGCGCGAGGGGATCGTCCCGCGCGAGGTGTGGCTCGCCGGCGGCGAGCAGGGCCTGCTCGGGATGGACATCGACGAGCGGTTCGGCGGCGGCGGGGTCCGGGACTTCCGCTACAACGCCGTCCTCGACGAGGAGGTCACCCGGGTCGGCGCGAGCGGCCTGGGTTTCGGCCTGCACAACGACGTCGTCTCGCCCTACCTGCGCGACCTGTGCACCGAGGAGCAGGCGCAGCGCTGGCTGCCCGGCTTCTGCCGCGGCGAGCTGGTCACCGCCATCGCGATGACCGAGCCGGGCACCGGCAGCGACCTGCAGTCGATCCGCACCACCGCCCGCCGCGACGGCGACTCGTGGGTGCTCAGCGGCGCCAAGACCTTCATCACCAACGGCATCAACGCCGACCTGGTGATCGTGGTGGCGCGCACCGACCCCGACGCCCCCGGCGCGAAGGGCACCAGCCTGCTCGTCGTCGAGCGGGGCATGCCCGGTTTCACCCGCGGCCGCAACCTCGACAAGGTCGGCCTCAAGGCGCAGGACACCGCCGAGCTGTTCTTCGACCAGGTGCGGGTGCCGGCGGAGAACCTGCTCGGCACGGAGAACCGCGGCTTCGCCCACCTGATGGAGAACCTGCCGCAGGAGCGGCTGTCGATCGCCGTGGGCGCGGTGGCCGCCTGCGAGACGGTGCTCGCCCGGACCCTCGAGTACGTGACCAGCCGGACCGCCTTCGGCCGGCCGGTCGGCAGCTTCCAGAACAGCCGCTTCGTCCTCGCCGAGCTGCACACCGAGACGACGGTCGCGCGGACGTTCGTCGACGAGTGCGTGCGCCAACTGGGCACCGGCGAACTGACCGCCGTCGACGCGGCGATGGCCAAGTACTGGACCAGCGAGCTGCAGAACAAGGTCGCCGACCGCTGCCTGCAGCTGCACGGCGGCTACGGCTACATGGACGAGTACCCGGTGTCCAAGGCCTGGCGCGACGCCCGCGTGCAGTCGATCTACGGCGGCACCAACGAGATCATGCGCGAGATCATCGGCCGGTCGCTGGGCCTGTGACGACGCAGGCGGCCGCCGACGTCGGCCGGGTGCAGCGGCGCACGGTCGCCGTGCTCTCCGGCGCGGTCGCCCTGGGCGGCCTCGGCGTGACCGTCGGGATCACCGTCGGCGGGCTGCTCGTGCGGGAGGTGTCGGGCAGCGACGCCGCCGCGGGGCTCGGGCAGACGATGGGCGTGTTCGGCGCCGCGGTGCTCGCCGTCCCGCTCGCGCGCGTCTCCGACCGGGCCGGGCGGCGGGCCGGGCTGGCCGCCGGGTACGCCGTCGCCGTCGGCGGCGCGGTGGTCACCGTCGTCGCCGCGGCGCTGTCCTCGCTCCCGCTGCTGCTGGTCGGGCTGTTCGCCTTCGGCGCGGCGACCGCGTGCACCCTGCAGGCGCGCTACGCCGCGGCCGACCTCGCCGTCCCCGAGCGGCGCGGCCGCGCGCTGTCGCTGGTCGTCTGGGCGACGACGGTCGGCTCGGTCCTCGGCCCCAACCTCGCCGCGCCCGGCGCCGACCTGGGGCGCGCGCTCGCGCTGCCCGCACTCGGCGGTGGCTTCGTCGTGTCCGCCGCCGTGTTCGCCGTCGTCACCGCCGGGCTGTGGCTCGCCCTGCGCCCGGACCCGCTGCTGCTGGCCCGCCGGCTCGCCGACGGCGGCGGGCCGGCGCCCGACCGCCCGCGGCGGGCCACCCGGGGCGCGCTGGCGGCGGTGTGGGCCGACCCCGGCGGCCGGCTCGGCCTGGTCGCCGTGGTGGTCTCCCACGCGGCGATGGTCGGCGTCATGGTCATGACGCCGGTGCACATGGGCCATGCCGGGAGTGCCGCCGGCGGGCACGACGACGCGACGACGCTGCGCCTGGTCGGCGTGGTCATCAGCGTGCACGTGGCCGGCATGTACCTGTTCAGCCCGCTCGTCGGGTGGCTCGCCGACCGGGTGGGCCGGCGCGCGACGGTCGCGCTCGGCGGGGCGCTGCTCCTCGCCGCCGCGGGCCTGGCCGGGACCGCGCCGCCGGAGGCCGCGGGCCGGCTGAGTGTGGGCCTGCTGCTGCTCGGGCTGGGCTGGTCGTGCGGGCTGATCGCGGGCTCCACGCTGGTGACCGAGGCGGTGCCGGCGGAGGTGCGGCCGACCGCACAGGGCGGCGCGGACCTGCTCATGGGCCTGGGCGCGGCAGTCGCGGGCGCCGTCGGCGGCCCTCTGCTGGCGCTGGGCGGCTTCGGCCTGGTCGCCGGGCTGTCCGCGGCGCTGGTGGTGCCGCTGGCGCTGGTCTGGCTGCGGCGCTGACCGCCTCGGTGTCCCCTCAGTGGCCGCGCATGTTGCGCCACAGCATCACCAGCGTGATCAGCAGGCAGACCGCGATGCCGATCTCGAGGACGACGTCCCACGTGGCCGAGCCCGTGCTGGGGAACACGCCTCCAGCCTAGGCCCGTCCTGTATCGTGAAGACACTTCACGGTGCAGGAGGTTCACGATGGGGGACGTGCGGGTCGCGGCGCTCGACCGGGTCCTGGAGGTCACCGTCCTGCTGGGGCGGGACCTGACGACGTCGCTGGCGGCCGAGGGCCTGACCGTCGCCCGGACGACGCTGCTGTGGCGGCTGCGCGCCGCCGGCCCCAGCACCCAGCGCGCGCTGGCCGACGCCCTCGGGGTCAGCGCCCGCAACGTCACCGGGCTGGTCGACGGGCTGGCCGAGGCCGGTCTGGTCACCCGCGAGCCGCACCCCACCGACCGGCGGGCCACCCTGGTGACCCCCACCGCCCGCGCCGAGCGGCTGCTCGAGGAGATGGCGGCGGGGCAGGCGCAGCTCGCTGAGCAGCTGTTCGGCGGGCTGGCGCCGGACCGCCTCGACGGGCTGGTGTCCGCCCTCGACGAGGTCCTGGAGCGGCTGCGCGCCCTGGTCCCGGGCGGCGCGGCCGCGGGGGAGGCGCCGTGACCGCCCGCGAGCTGGTGCGCCGGGCGGTGGCCTTCGAGCTCGGCACCTGGCGCAGCCTGTGGCGGTGGGTGCGCCGCCGTCCCGACGTGCCGGCCGGCGCCGACGCCTTCCCCTACGCCTCCGCGGCCGCCCCGGTGATGTGGACGTTCATCGTGCTGTCGGCGGTCGAGATCCCGCTGGTCGACTGGCTGCTGCCGTGGCAGTCGCTGCGGGTCGCGGTGGCGGTCCTCGGCGTCTACGGGCTGCTGTGGATGGTCGGGATGCTCGCCGGGCAGCGCGTCCACCCGCACACCGTCGACGCCGCGGGGCTGCGGGTGCGCAGCGGCTGGACCGTCGACGTCCGGGTGCCGTGGGAGGAGGTCGCCGCGGCGCGCGTGCGGCGGCGCAGCGTCGAGGGCTCGCGCACGGTCGTCGTCGCGGAGGAGGGGGAGCGGCGCGCGGTGTCGGTCGCCGTCGTCTCCTCCACCCAGGTCGACGTCGAGCTGCGGACGCCGCTGGTGCTGCCGCTGGCCCGCACCGGCGGCCGTCCGGTGACCGAGCTGCGGCTGGCCGCCGACGACCCGGCGGCGCTGGTCCGGCGGCTGCGGGCGGGGATCGCCGACCACGCGGCCGCCTCGGCCGACGGGGACGCGCGCTAGCGTCGAGGCGTGCGCCTGCAGGAGTTCTGGTCCCGGCTGGAGACCCAGTTCGGGTCGATGCGGGCGGAGAGCGTGGCGCGCGACCACGTGTTCTCCGTGCTCGGGGGCCGCTCGGCGGTCGACGCGATCGAGGCCGGCGTGCCGGTGCGCCGCGTGTGGCTGGCGATCTGCGAGGAGTACGAGGTCCCCCCGAAGGAGCGCTGACCCGCGGGCGTACTCCGCACGGAGCAGGAGCGGGGGCCGGAGTCCGTCCTGCCGGCCGACGCGCGGGGGCCGTCGCGCTCCCTAGCGTCGACCGCGTGATCGAGATCGAGGGACTCACCAAGCGCTACGGCCGCCGGACCGCCGTCGACGACCTCACCGTCACCGTCCGCCCCGGGCGGGTGACCGGCTTCCTCGGCCCGAACGGCGCCGGCAAGTCGACGACGATGCGCGTCGTCGTCGGCCTGGACCGGCCGACCGCCGGCACCGTCCGGGTCGACGGGCGCCGCTACGCCGACCTGCCCGCGCCGCTGCGCACCGTCGGCGCCCTCCTCGAGGCGCGCTCGGCACACCCGGGGCGGACGGCGCGCGACCACCTGCGCATGCTCGCCGCCACGGCCGGGCTGCCGCGGTCGCGGGTCGACACCGTCCTGGACCTCGCCGGGCTGACGGCGGTGGCCGGCCGGCGGGTCGGCGGCTTCTCCCTCGGCATGGGCCAGCGCCTGGGCGTGGCGACGGCCCTGCTGGGCGACCCGGCCACGGTGGTGCTCGACGAGCCGGTCAACGGCCTCGACCCCGACGGCGTCCTCTGGATCCGCACCCTCACCCGGAGGCTGGCGGCCGAGGGGCGGACCGTGCTGGTGTCCTCGCACCTGATGAGCGAGATGGCGGTGACCGCCGACCACCTCGTCGTCCTCGGCCGCGGGCGGCTGGTCGCCGACGCGCCGACCGCCGACGTCCTCCGGCGGGCCGGCGGCTCGTCCGTGCGGGTCCGCAGCCCGCGGGCGGCCGAGCTGGTGGACCTGCTGGCCGGCGACGGCGTGGTGCTGGACTCCGCGGAGCGAGGGCTGGTCGAGGTCCGCGGGCTGGCGGCCGCCGAGATCGGCGACCGGGCCGCCCGGGCCGGGATCGCGCTGCACGAGCTGACCCCGGTGTCGGCCTCCCTCGAGGAGGCCTTCATGGACCTGACCCGCGACGAGCGGGAGTACCGCACCGACGCCGGACGGGAGGTCCTGGCATGACCACCGACACCCTCGGTCCCGACCGCGCCCTCCTGGCGACGGGTCACCGCCGCCCGGCCGGCGGCAGCCTGCTGGCCGGGCAGTGGGTGGCCGTCCGGTCGCTGCGCACCACGTGGTGGGTGCTCGGCGGGGCGTCGGCCGCGATGGTGCTGTTCGGGCTGCTGTTCACCTCGACCGCGGAGTCCGGCGGCCCCGGCGGGCAGGGCGGCCCGCCCGGCCTGGACCTGGCCGACCCGGTCGCGCTGAGCCTCGGCGGGTACCGCCCGGCCGCGCTGGCCGTCGGGGTGCTCGGCGTGCTGCTGGTCACCGGCGAGTACACCAGCGGCGCCGTGCGGGCCACCTTCGCCGCCGTGCCGAGGCGCTGGCCGGTGCTGCTGGCCCGGGCCGTGGTGCTCGCCGCCGTGGCCCTCGTGACCACGGGCCTGGCGGCCCTGGCCGCCTTCCTCGTCGGCCAGGCCGCGCTCGGCGACGCCGGGGTGTCCCTCACCGACGCCGGGGTGGCCCGCGCCGTCCTGGGCGCCGGGCTGTACGTGACGGCGATCGGGGTGCTCGGTTCCGCGCTGGGCTGGCTGCTGCGCTCCACCGGCGGCGCGGTCGGCACCCTGTTCGGGATCGTCTTCCTGCTGCCGGTGCTCGGCGGTCTGCTGCCCTCGAGCTGGGGTCCCGACGTCGTGCGGTGGCTGCCGGGCCAGGCCGGGTCGAGCGTCCTGCAGGTCGCTCCCGGGTCCGACGGGTTCGCGCCGTGGACCGGCTACGCCGTCCTCTGCGGCTACCTGGTGGTGCTCTACGCGGCCGCGGTGGTCACGGTGCGCCGACGGGACGCGTGAGACCAGGGTCCCGCGGGGCGGCGAGGGGCACGATGGCGCCCGTGCGGGTGCGGTCGGCGGTGGGGACGGTGGGACCGGTGGTCGCCGGCGCCGTCCTCTCCGTCGGCCCGCTCGTCCGCTTCGGCGGGCCGACCCCTGCCGACGTCGTCGTCACGCTGCTGGCCTGGGCGCCCGCCCTGGCCCGCGCCCGGGCGCCCCTCCCCGCCTTCACGGCCAGCGTGGCCGTGGTCGTCGGCTGGTGGCTGGCCCACGGTCTCGACCCGCGCCACCTGCTGCCGGCCGGGGCGGCGGTGCTGCTGCTGCTCGTGTGGGTCGTCGACCGCTGCGACCCGCCGGCGGCCGCCGCCGCCGTCGCCACCTGCCTGGTCGTCCCCCTGGTCGCCGGCGGAGCCGCGCTGGCCGGCCGCCCCGGCGGGGCCGCCGTCGTCCCGCTCGCCGCGGTCACCGTCACCGCGGCCGTCGTGGGCCGCGACCGCCGCACCCGGCGCGCCTACCTGGAGGCGCTGGAGGACCGTGCCGCGCGCGCCGAGCGGGAGCGCGACGCCCGGGCGCGGGTCGCCGTCGTCGAGGAACGGGCGCGCATCGCCCGCGACCTGCACGACGTCGTCGCGCACAACCTCTCGGTCATGACGGCGCTGGCCGACGGCGCCGGCTTCGCCCCCGGCACCGGCCAGGCCCGGGAGGCGGTGGCCCAGATCGCCGCGACCGGCCGGCAGGCGCTCGCCGAGATGCACCGGCTCGTCGGGGTCCTGCGCACCGACGACGACCCGGCCGAGCGCGCACCGGCGCCGGGCCTGGCCGACCTGACCGGCGTCGTCGAGCAGGTGCGCGCCGCCGGGCTCCCCACGGTGCTCACGGTCACCGGCCGGCCGCGTCCCCTGGCGGCCGGCGCGCAGCTCGCCGTCCACCGGCTGGTGCAGGAGGCGCTGACCAACACGCTGCGGCACGCCCGCGGCGCGCGGTCGGCCGAGGTCCGGCTCGACTGGCGGGCGACCGGGCTCACCGTCGTGGTCACCGACGACGGCGCCCCCGGTGTCCCCCCGGACCGGACCGGCCACGGGCTGGTCGGCATGCGGGAGCGGCTCGCGGCCTGGGAGGGGACGGTCGACGCCGGGCCAGGCCCGGGCGGTGGCTGGCGGGTGGCCGCCGTCCTGCCCCTCGCGGCCGCCCGCGCCGAGGAGGACGGCACCGCGGTGGCGGCCCCGTGACCACGCGCGTGCTGCTCGTCGACGACGAGCCGCTCGTGCGCGCCGGCCTGTCGATGGTGCTCGAGGCCCAGGAGGACCTGACGGTCGTCGGGCAGGCCGGGGACGGCGCGGCGGCGGTCGGGCTGACCCGCGAGCTGCGCCCCGACGTCGTGGTGATGGACGTCCGGATGCCCGGCGTGGACGGCGTCGAGGCCACCCGCCGCATCGTCGCCGAGGAGCTGCCCGGCCGGGTCCTGGTGCTCACCACCTTCGACCTCGACGAGTACGCCTTCGCCGCGCTGCGGGCGGGGGCGAGCGGCTTCCTGCCCAAGAACGCCGAGCCCGCCGAGCTGCTGCGGGCGGTGCGGGCGGTCGCGCGGGGGGACGCCGCCGTGTCGCCGCGGGTGACCCGCCGCCTGCTCGAGACGGTCGCGCACCGGCTGCCGGCGGGCACCCCGCCCGACCCGCGCGTCGCGTCCCTCACCGGCCGCGAGCGGGAGGTGCTGCGCGCGGTGGCCCGCGGGGAGTCCAACGCCGAGATCGCCGCGGCGCTCGTGCTGTCGGAGCTCACCGTGAAGACGCACGTGGCCCGGATCCTGGGCAAGCTGGGCCTGCGCGACCGCACGCAGGCGGCGGTGTTCGCGCACACGCACGGGCTGGTCTGACCGGAGCCGGCCGTCCGCGCGTGTCCCCTCGACTCGAACACCTGTTCGTCATACTGTGAGCACGTCCACAGGGAGGTCGTCCCTCCACAGGCCCGGACGGTCACCGGAAAGTGTCAGACCCCCGACCTAGCGTCGCCTCCGACACCGCATCGACTCCACGACACGCGACTTCCCGAAGGTGAGCAGCATGGCAACGCTCGACCGCGACAAGGCCCTCGACATGGCCCTCGCCCAGATCGACAAGCAGTTCGGCAAGGGCTCGGTCATGCGCCTGGGCGACAGCACCGCCCAGGCGATCAAGGTCATCCCGACCGGCTCCATCGCCCTCGACATCGCGCTCGGCATCGGCGGGCTGCCCCGCGGCCGCATCATCGAGGTCTACGGCCCGGAGGCCTCCGGCAAGACCACGGTCGCGCTGCACGCGGTGGCCAACGCCCAGGCCGCCGGCGGCATCGCGGCCTTCATCGACGCCGAGCACGCGCTCGACCCGGAGTACGCCCGGGCCATCGGCGTCGACACCGACGCACTGCTGGTCAGCCAGCCCGACACCGGTGAGCAGGCCCTCGAGATCGCCGACATGCTGATCCGCTCCGGCGCGCTCGACATCATCGTCATCGACTCCGTGGCGGCCCTCGTGCCCCGCGCCGAGATCGAGGGCGAGATGGGTGACAGCCACGTCGGTCTGCAGGCCCGCCTCATGAGCCAGGCGCTGCGGAAGATCACCGGTGCGCTGAACAACTCGGGCACCACCGCGATCTTCATCAACCAGCTGCGCGAGAAGGTCGGCATCGTCTACGGCTCGCCCGAGGTGACCACCGGTGGCCGCGCGCTGAAGTTCTACTCGTCGGTGCGCCTGGACGTCCGCCGGATCGAGACCCTCAAGCAGGGCACCGAGGCCGTCGGCAGCCGGGTCCGCGTCAAGGTCGTCAAGAACAAGGTCGCTGCCCCGTTCAAGCAGGCCGAGCTCGACCTGCTGTGGGGTGTCGGGTTCAGCCGCGAGGGCGGGCTCATCGACGCCGGCGTCGAGCAGGGCTTCATCCGCAAGTCCGGCGCCTGGTACACGTACGAGGGCGACCAGCTCGGCCAGGGCAAGGAGAACGTCCGCGCGTTCCTCCGCGACAACCCCGACCTCGCCGACGAGATCGAGAAGAAGGTCAAGGAGAAGCTGGGCATCGGCCCGCAGGTCGACGCCCCGGCCGCTGACCCGGTCGACTTCTGAGCGACCCCGTGACCGGCTGGTCCGGCCCGGCCCCGGAGTGGGCCGGGCCCGAGCAGGCCGACCGCCCCGCCGGCCGCCGCGGCCGGGGAGCCCGCCAGCCGGGCTCCCCGGGGCGCGGCGGCCGCGGGCGGGGGGGGGGGGGGGGGGGGGGGCGGGGGGGCGGGGGGCGCCGGCGGCGGCCCTCCGGCCGCCCCGCCCCCCCCACCACCGCCCCCCCGCCCCCGCGAGGGGGCCG
>NZ_JBJGZK010000036.1:0-44146 GCF_054050475.1 Geodermatophilus sp. SYSU D00525 | reverse complement strand
GAGAGGAAGGGTAGTGCTTGCCGGCGGGACGTGCGGGTGTGGTGGGGGGGGGGGGGTGCGCCGGGGCGGGCCCCCCCCCCCCCCCCCCCCCACGACGCTGAGGCGGCCGGAGAACCCGACCCGGGGCGGCCACGACGGTGCACGCGTGCCTGGGCACGGGACCCGTCGACCACCGAGTTCACCCGACCGCCTCACCACAGCCGCTCGCCGACCACCGACCCGCGCTGGGATGACGTCGCGCCCGGGCGGTTGCCCACCTGCGGACGCACCACCCTTCCGAGACCGACGGAGGCACGACATGGGCACGATCACGACCGACGACGGCACCGAGATCTTCTACAAGGACTGGGGCAGCGGTCAGCCGATCGTCTTCAGCCACGGCTGGCCGCTGTCGGCCGACGACTGGGACGCGCAGATGATGTTCTTCCTGGCCCAGGGCTACCGGGTCATCGCGCACGACCGGCGGGGACACGGCCGCTCGACCCAGACCGGCGACGGGCACGACATGGACCACTACGCCGACGACCTGGCCGCGCTGACGGCGCACCTCGACCTGCACGACGCCGTGCACGTCGGCCACTCGACCGGCGGCGGCGAGGTCGCCCACTACCTCGGCCGGCACGGCGAGGACCGCGTCGCGAAGGCCGTGCTGATCAGCGCGGTGCCGCCGCTCATGGTGCAGACCGACGCCAACCCCGGCGGCCTGCCGAAGAGCGTGTTCGACGACATCCAGACCCAGGTCGCGACCAACCGGTCCCGCTTCTACCGCGACCTGCCGTCGGGGCCGTTCTACGGGTTCAACCGGCCGGGCGCCGAACCGTCCGAGGCGATCATCGCGAACTGGTGGCGCCAGGGGATGATGGGCGGCGCGAAAGCCCACCACGACGGCGTCGTCGCGTTCTCCCAGACGGACTTCACCGACGACCTGCGGAAGATCACGGTGCCGGTCCTGGTCATGCACGGCGACGACGACCAGGTCGTCCCGTACGAGAACTCGGGGCCGCGGTCCGCGGAGCTCCTGCAGAACGGGACGCTGAAGACCTACGCCGGCTTCCCCCACGGGATGCCGACGACGCAGGCCGAGACCATCAACGCGGACCTGCTCGAGTTCATCCGCTCGTGACCTCGTCGCCGTTCCGGGCTCGTCGTCCCGCCGGCTGCCGATGGGAGCCGGCGGGAAGACCAGCCCCGGTCGCGGTGTTCAGCCAGGCGCCCGACACAGAGGGAGGCACACGTGACCACTGAGACCGCGATCCTCGCCGGCGGCTGCTTCTGGGGTGCGCAGGACCTGCTGCGCAAGCGCCCGGGGGTGCTCTCGAGCCGCGTCGGGTACTCCGGCGGGGACACCCCGAACGCCACGTACCGCAACCACGGCGACCACGCCGAGGCGGTCGAGATCGTCTTCGACCCGTCCGTGATCTCGTACCGGGAGCTCCTGGAGTTCTTCTTCCAGATCCACGACCCGACGACGGTGGACCGGCAGGGCAACGACGTGGGCCGGAGTTACCGCTCGGCGATCTTCTACACGAGCGAGGAGCAGCGGCGCGTCGCTCTCGACACGATCGCCGACGTCGACGCCTCGGGCCTGTGGCCCGGGAAGGTCGTGACGGAGGTGTCGCCGGCCGGCCCCTTCTGGGAGGCCGAGGAGGAGCACCAGGACTACCTGCAGAAGTACCCGTGGGGCTACACCTGCCACTACGTGCGGCCCGACTGGGTGCTCCCGCGCCGGGAGGCGCAGACCGCCCGCTGACGTGAGCGGCCGGCGCACCTCGCCCGGTGCGCCGGCCGTCGGCGCGCTCCACACGGTGAGGACCGCTCAGGCGCCCCGGTGGGCGGTGACGACGGCCAGGTTCTCCCGCGCGGAGACCGTGACCGGGTGATCGGGGCCCACTGTCTGCGGGAGGTCCTCGAGCACCCGCTCGAGCACCTCCCGGGCCGTATCCCACTCCCCCGCCCCGGCCCGGACGGCCGCGAGGTCGGCCCGGGCCGTCAGGGTGTCGGGGTGGGTCGGTCCCAGGGTCCGCCCGAGCCCGTCCACCACCCGCTCGAGCAACCTCCGCGCCGGGCACCACTCCCCCGACTGCGCCAGGACCAGCGCCAGGTTGGCCTCCGCCGTCCTGGTGTCCGGGTGCTCTCCCCCCAGCACCCGCTCCCGGACGGACACCACCTGTTCGAGGAGCCGGCGGGCCTCGGCCACTTCCCCCAGCACGGTGAGGGTCCCGGCGAGACTGCCCTGCGCGGTCAGCGTCGCCGGGTGCTCCGGACCCGAGGCCCGCAACCGGGCCGCCACCAGCCTCTCCAGGACGCGCCGGGCCTCGTCGAGCTCGCCCGCTCCCATCAGGACGTACGCCAGGTTCCCGGAGGTCGTCAGCGTGCCCGGGTGCTCCGGTCCCAGCGTCTGCTCCAGCACCTGCTCCATGCGGGCCAGCACCCGCCGCGCCTCTCCGAGTCCCCTCAGATCGGCCAGCGACAGCGCCGTGACCGCCCTCGTCGTGAGGATCGGGGGCTCGTCGGACCCCGATGCGCGCAACCGGGCCGGCAGCACCCGTTCCAGCGGCAGCCTCGCCTCGGCCAGGTCGCCCAGGTCGGCCAGAGCGGCCAGGTCGGCCTCGCCCCCACCTGGCCCGGGCGGGCCGGCCGGTCCCGGCTCGGGCAGCACCTGCGCCAGTCCGGCGATCACCCGCTGCAGCACCTCCCGCGCCTCGATCCACCTGCCCAGGTGCCACAGGGTGAGGGAGAGGTTGGCCTGGGCGGTGAGGGTGGCCGGGTGGGCGGGGCCCAGCACCCGTGACCGGATCCCGGCGACCTGCTCCAGCACCCGGCGCGCCCCGTCGAGGTCCCACAGGGCGAAGAGGGTCCGCGCCAGGTCGACCTGCGCCGCCAGCGTGTCGGGGTGCTCCGGTCCCAGTGCCCCGGCCAGGCCCGCGGCCGCCCGGTCCAGCACCCGCCGGGCGCCGCGGAAGTCCCCGCAGACGTGCAGGAAGCGCGCGGCCCCTCGCAGGTCGTCGTCGGTGTCGGGGAGCGTCGCCAGCAGGTGCGGCAGCAGCGCCGAGAAGGCCGGCCAGTTCGCCGGGTCCTCCGGGTCGAGGGGCAGGGCCCGGTGGAGGAGGGAGCGCGCGGCGCGTTCCCACGCCGTCCGCTGCTCGTCCGTCAGCTGGTCCCGGACCACTGCCTGGACCAGGCGGTGCACCGACACGGTCCGCCCGTCCCGCGGCAGATCGGCGTCCGCCCTCCGCACGCTCCGGGAGCCGGCGCCCGTCCGCACCAGGGAGTAGCGGTACAGCGCGGCCAGGGCCCTGTCCAGGGCCAGCTCGTCCCCGGCCAGCACGCCGAGGACGTCGGCGGGCTCCGGTGCCAGTTCCGCTGCGTCGGCACCGCCGGACAGCAGCAGGGTGAGGGGGACGTCGTCGGGGCCGTAACAGGCCAGCAGCCGCAGCAGCCCCACCGCCGTCGGGCCGAGCGCCTCGAACGCCAGGCTCCACGTCCGGGCGATCGGGTACTCGTAGTCGGTGGGGTCTCCCTGACCGAGCAGGTCCGGCCGGTGGCGGCGGTACGACGTCAGGTAGGAGGCGAGCGTGGCGCCGGGGGAGGCCGAGATGTAGGCGCCGGCCTGTTCCAGGCCCAGCGGCAGGCGGCCGAGCTCCTCGGCCAGCTGCCCGGCGCTGACCTCGTCGGGGTCCCCGGTCCGGCCGACGAGGAACGCCACCGCCGCCGTCGGGTCCAGGTCCGGCACCTCGAGGCGCGGGTGCGGATACCAGCTGGGGTTGCGGCTGGTGACCAGCACGTGCCCGGACCCGGCCGGCGGGAGGAACTCACGGACGGCGCCCGGGCTCTCGGCGTTGTCGAGGACGAGCAGCCACGGGTCCGTGCGCGCGGCCAGTACCGCGTGGGTCGCCGCGACCGCGTCCCGGCCCTCGACGTCGACCTCGAGCTGGGCGGCCAGCAGCGTCCCCAACTGCGTGGCAACCGTGGCCGGTTCGGCCGTCGCCACCCACCACACCAGTCCGTAGTCCTCCGCGATCCAGTGCCGGTGGGCGTACTCGAGAGCGAGGCTGGACTTGCCCACCCCGCCCAGGCCGTGCAGCGCCAGCACGGCCGGGCCGGCGTCCTCGCCCGCGGTCAGGCGCAGCAGCTCACGCCGCACCCGGTCGAGGAGCTGCTCGCGCCCTGTCACCCGGTGGCGGGGCGGCAGGAAGACCGCGTGGCGGGCCACCGTCTCCCTGCTGACCTGGAAGACGTTGGTCTGCCGGTTGAAGCTGCCGGCCTGCAGGCCCTGCGCCCGCTCGGCGTGCACCCGTGGCGCGCCGGCGGGGACCTCCGGCGTCACGTCCTCGGTCACCCGGCGCCGAAGGTGTTGATCTGCTGGTTGCGATCACCGACCTGCACGCCCTGCGCGTGGGCGGCGTCCACCCGGTACTTGCCCGCCGCGCTGCCCGCGGAGTCGGCGAGAGCCAGCACCCGCTCCGCCAGCTCCAGCACCTCGGCGTCGCGGTCGGCGCCGGTCTCGGTCACGTACTTGCGCAGCAGCGGCTCGTACGCCTTCGGGTCCTTCTCGTGCTCGGCCAGCGCCTCCTCGGCCGCCGGCCTGCCGGCGAACCGCCGGCGGAGGACCTCGCGCAGCTTCGCGTACGCGTCCCTCACCGCGGAGCCGGCGACGTCCTGCACTCCTGCCCCGACCCCGGCCGCCAATGCCGCCAACAGCAGACTCACGGGTTCCATCTCGACCCCTGTCGTCGGAGTGTGACCAGTCTCCCACCGAGGGTGCGCACATCGACAGGTCGTCACGTGGTCACGGGCCGTGGTCAGTGGCGTCCGCCACGCCGTGTGGTCGCCACGCCACGGAAGGTCCCGGCCTGCGGCACCGCGGCCCGCTCCTCGTCGAACCCCTGCTCCCACCCGGCACGCGGGAGCGGCCGGGCCTCCTCGATCGCCGTCTCCCAGTCCGGCCATAGCCTTCCCCATGCGTGCCGTGCAGATGCCCCGCTTCGGCGGCCCCGAGGTCCTCGACGTCGTCGAGCTCCCCGACCCCGTCTCCGGCGACGGCCAACAGCTCTACGAGGTGAGTGCGGCCGGCGTGAACTATGCCGACACCCACCACCAGCTGTCCTGAGAGTTAGATCAGCGGTCAACGCGCGGGCTATCGCGCGGCCTCACCGCCATTCGATGACGGGCGGCGGCTCAGGCAGCTCCCAGACTCGCTCGAAGTTGTCGGCGACCAAGGGCCAGATGCGCTGACGACCATCGTCGACCGATCGGATTTCACCGGCCGACGGCCCGAAGACGACGAAGTCGTGCGGGATCACCCGGCCGGCTCGATCACGCCGCCCCGCCGGGTCCGGAAAGCGCAGCGCCACCAGCTCGGGCTGCGCCCCGATCGCTGCAACGCGACGGCATGCCTCGGCCGCGTCCTCAAGTCCCGAGAAAGCGGTGTCGTAGAGCGCAAGCGGATCCCCGCAGGCGTCGTTTCTGAGGAAGCGGAAACCCCACGCCCGTCCCCGGGAAGCCCAGATGAGGCTCACCGCAGGCTCCTGAGCAGGACCCGATCCTCTTCACCCTTGTCCAAGTCCATCCCGAAGCGGGTCAACGTGGCGCGCAGGTAGTCCTTCTTCGCCAGGGCATCGGAGTTGATCTGCTTCATCTTCTCCCCGTCCAGCCCGGCTGCTTCGGCCAGGCTGGGACCGACGAAGTTCAAGACCTGCCCCACGAGGCCGAGGAACTTGCTCTTGGTCCCCACCAACGCAGTAGCCAGGGGCCCAGCGCCACGCAGCAGCATCTCGACCACCTTTCCCTGCAACGCCTCCGTCTGAGCCCACTTGACGTGGCGTTCGAAGGGCAGCATGGCGGCCAGCGGCAGGATCATGTCGACCCCGATGCGCTCGGTGACCTCGATCGTCTCAGCGCCGAACTTCGCTGACGAGAGCAGCACGAAGTCCTCACCGACGGACAGTGCGTCCTCCGCCTCCACCAGCCCGGCCAGCACCTGGCGCAGTGCGTCCAGGTCATCGGTTGCCTTCTCGACGAGGAGGTCCCGAAACGCGAACACGTCCAGGTCCGGCAACAGATCGGACTTCGACAAACCGAGCACCCAGATACGCGGGAAATCGACGAGCGGTTGCCCGTCCTCGAGCAGGTCGTCCTTGAGCGACAGCAACCCGTTTAGGAAGTTGGCGAACAACGACTTTAGGTACCGCTCCTCCTGCCCGGCGTTGTCCAGTAACCGCTGAGCGTCCACCAGCAAGAGCGCGACATCCGAGCTCAGCAGGGACCTGAACGTGTCGACGCGGCGCTGCGCCTCCTCGGGCCCGCTAACGTCCTGCTCGAACCACTCCCCTGGGTAGTCATGCCAGACCAAGCGCAGTGCGTCGAACGGCTTGTCTTTCATCGACTTGGGGGCGGATCCGTCCTTCAGCTTGATCGAGAAGGAGTAGGACGTCCCGGTGAAGCGGTTGGGCGCGGGCAGCTGCGCTGAGTTCTTCATGCCCAGGTAGTTCCGGTGCAGCCGGGCGCCCTGGCCGATGTTGTCCGCAACGACGTGGAAGAGGCTCTGCTTCCGGTACTGGGGTTCTTGAGTCGCTCCGTAGAACGAGGAGAGCAAGACCGTCTTGCCGCTACCGCCCTCGCCGAACACCGCTATGTGCTGCTCAAGAGCTCTGCTCACGTCCACCTGGGCAGACTAAAGACCAGCAGGAGCAAGTCACGACCGACGGGCTAAGGGCGTGTCACAGCAACGAGATCGCCCCGTCAGCAACACATGCATGGCAACGAGACCGCGCAGCAGCTCGCCCGGCCGGCATGCCACAGGTCCCGGATAGCCAGGCTCTGGCGCATATGCCGTGCCGTGGACCCGTCGCTTGGCGATGGGGCGGTTCCCTGCTGCCACGCACCGAGTGTCCCGGGCACCACCGACACATTGCTCGGGCTCCGCATTCGACTTGGCCCGAGCCGGAGGCCGTCTCAAGTCGACCAAACACCGCTGCGTCGGCGCCGTCCCCTAGCGTCCCCTGCATGCGTGCCGTGCAGATCACCCGCTTCGGCGGCCCCGACGTCCTCGACGTCGTCGACCTCCCCGACCCCGTCCCCGGCGACGGCCAGCAGCTCTACGAGGTGAGTGCGGCCGGCGTGAACTACGCCGACACCCACCAGACCGAGGACAGCTACCTCGCCCCGCAGACGCTGCCGCTCATCCCGGGGGCGGAGTTCGTCGGCCGGCCGGTGGGCGGCGGCGAGCGCGTCGTCGGCCTGCTGGACGGCGGCGGCTACGCCGAGAAGGTCGTCGCGAACCCGCGGCTGACCTGGCCGGTGCCCGACGCCGTCACCGACGAGCAGGCCCTCGCCCTCGTCCTGCAGGGCACCACCGCCTGGCACCTGCTGCGCACCAGCGCGCACCTGGCCGCGGGCGAGTCGGTCGTCGTCATCGCCGGCGCCGGCGGGGTCGGCTCGCTGGCCGTCCAGCTGGCCAAGCGCTGGGGCGCCGGGCGGGTCATCGCCACCGCCTCGAGCGCGGAGAAGCGGGCCCTGGCCGAGGAGCTCGGCGCCGACGCCACCGTCGACCCGGCGCTGGCCGACGACGACCCGAAGACGTTCACCGCCGCGCTGCGCGAGGCCAACGGCGGCAAGCGGGTCGACGTCGTCCTGGAGATGACCGGCGGCAACGTCTTCGACGGCTCGTTCTCCGCGCTGGCGCCGTTCGGCCGGCTCGTGGCCTACGGCATGGCCGGCCGCCGCCCGCCGAAGCCGGTGCAGGCGCCGTCGCTCATGGGCACCAGCCGCGCGGTCGTCGGCTTCTGGCTGGCGCACTGCTTCAGCCGCCCGGCCATGCTCGACGACGCCATGACCGAGCTGCTCCAGCTCACCGCCGACGGGGCGCTGGAGCCGGTCGGCGGCGGCCGCTACCCGCTGACCGCCGTCCGCGAGGCGCACCAGGACATCCTGTCCCGCCGCACGACCGGCAAGCTCGTCCTCGACCCGACGAAGTAGGGCCCCGGGCCGGGGAGGGCGACCTCCCCGGCCCGCGCTCAGAACAGGCGCTGCAGGCGCCAGGCCGCCAGGCCCAGCCCGCAGGCCAGCAGCAGCGTGGCGACGCGGACGAACCAGTACGAGACGTCCTGCGGCTCGGTGGTGTAGCCGATCTGGCTGCCGAGGTCGTCGTAGACCGCCTCGAGCTCGGCGCGGCTGCGCGCCTCGTTGTACTGCCCGCCGGTGTCGTCGGCGATCTGCCGCAGCGCGTCGCGGTCGATCGGCACCGGCGTCACCTCGCCGCCGATCTCGATCGAGCCGTAGTCGGTGCCGAACGCGATCGTCGACACCGGCACCTCGGCCGCCTGCGCCGCCGCGATCGCCTGCGTGTTCTCCCGGCCCACGGTGTTGTAGCCGTCGGAGAGCAGCAGGATCCGCGCCGGCGGCAGCTGCTCGGGGTCGTCGACGTCGAGCGTCGACTGGAACGTGGTGATCGTGGTGAGCGACGTGAAGATCGCCTCGCCGATCGCCGTCGCCTCCGACAGCTCCAGGTTCTGGATCGCGCCGCGCACCTGCTCGCGGTCGGTGGTCGGCGCCACCAGCGTGGAGGCGGTGCCGGAGAACGACACGAGCCCCAGGTTGATCCGCTCCGGGAGGATGTCGACGAAGTCGCTGGCGGCGGCCTTCATCGCCTCGAACCGGCTGGGCTCGATGTCCTCGGCCTGCATCGACAGCGAGACGTCCAGCGCGAGGACGACGGTCGCCGTCTCCCGCGGCACCCGGACCTCCGTGGACGGCTGCGCCAGCGACAGCACCAGCCCCAGCAGGGCGGTCAGCGTCAGGCCGAACGCCACGTGCCGCACCCAGCCCGCCCGCTTGGGCAGCAGGCTCTGCGCCAGCCCGGTCTGGGAGAACCGCGCCGCGTACACCCGGCGGCGCAGCTGGCGGACCACGTAGAGGACCGCCAGCGCGACGACGGGGACGAGCGCGATCAGCCACAGCGGTGACTGGAAACTCACGGGCGGGCCTCTCTCGTGGTGCGGTGGTTGCTCACCGGGACGCCCCGCCGCTGCCGGCGCGCCGCCGGTCGGCGACGAACCGGACGACGTCCATCACCCAGTCGCGGTCGGTGCGCAGCTGCAGGTGGCCGGCCCCGGCGCGGCGCAGCCCGGCGGCGATCGCCCGCCGCTGCTCGGCCGCGGCCTCGGCGAAGCGGGCGCGGAAGCGCGGGTCGCCGGTGGGCACCTCCAGCGTCTGCCCGGTCTCCGGGTCGACGACGGTCAGCGGGCCGACGTCGGGCAGCTCCAGCTCGCGCGGGTCGACCACCTCGATGCCCAGCAGCTCGTGCCGGGTGCCCAGGCCCCGCAGCGGGCGCTCCCAGTCCAGGTCGCCGAGGAAGTCGGAGACGACGACGACCAGCCCGCGGCGGCGCGGCGGGCGGCGCAGCGTCTCCAGCGCGGCGGCGAGGTCGCCGCGGCGGCCGGTCGCGGCCCGCGGGGTGGCGACGACGGCGCGCAGCAGCCGGTCGGCGGCCAGCCGCCCGGCCTGCGCCGGGTACCGGTCGACGCGCTCGCCGGTGGTGACGACGGCGCCGAGCCGGTTGCCGCCGTGCACGGTGAGGTGGCTGACCGCCGCGAGCCCGGCGATCGCGAGGTCCCGCTTGTCGCAGTTGCCGGTGCCGAAGTCGAGGCTGGCCGAGAGGTCCACCACCGCCCACGTCTCCAGCTCGCGGTCGGCGATCGTCTCGCGGACGTGCGGCACCTGCGTGCGCGCGGTCACCGGCCAGTCCATGCGGCGGACGTCGTCGCCGGGGTGGTAGGTCCGGGAGTCGCCGGCCTCGCTGCCGGAGCCGGGCACCAGGCCGAGGTGGTCGCCCTGCAGCAACCCGTCCAGGCGCCGGCGGACGGTGAGCTCCAGTCGCTGCAGCAGCACGTCGGCCGGGCCCTCGCCGAAGTGCGGCAGGTCGCCGTCGGGGTCGGCCGTCGCGACGGCGGGCCGGCCGGGCGCGCCGGCGTCGGGCTCGTCAGCGGGCGCGGCCGGGTCCTCCCCGGTCCGCGCCCGGCCGCGCCGCAGTCTCACGCCTGCGGGGTCCCCGGGACGTGCCCGTTGCCGCCGGGCCCCTGGGGCGCCTGGCCGTTGCCCACCGGGCCGTGCGGGGACGAGCCGTGCACGGACGCGCCGTGCGGCGGCTGGCCGTTGGGGACCGGGCCGCCGGGCTGGGGCTGCGGGGCGGGCGCGAAGCCGGGGGCGTAGGGGCCCTGCGGGCCGACCTGCGGCGGGCCGAACTGCGGCGCCCCCGGGGGCGGCACCTGCGGGCCGCCCGGCGCGGCGGGGCCGAAGCCGCCGGCCCGCTGCCGCGGGGTGACCTGGGGCAGCGGCACCGTCTGCAGGATCCGCTTGACCACGTGGTCGGCGGGCACGCCGTCGGCGAGCGCGTCGTAGGACAGCACCAGCCGGTGGCGCAGCACGTCGGTGGTGACGTCGAGGACGTCCTGCGGCAGCACGTAGTCGCGGCCGCGGACCAGTGCCAGCGCCCGGCTGGCGGCGATCAGGCCGAGTGAGGCACGCGGGCTCGCGCCGTAGGAGACCCACGAGGCGACGTCGTCCATGCCGTGCTCGCGCGGCTGCCGGGTGGCGACGACGAGCCGGACGACGTAGTCGACCAGCGCGTGGTGCACGAACACCTGCGAGGCGGTGTGCTGCATGCGGCGCAGGTCCTCGGGGCCGAGGACGGTCTCGGGCACCGGCGGGTTGGCGCCCATCCGGTAGATGATCTCGCGCTCCTCCTCGGGCGTCGGGTAGTCGACGAGCACCTTCATGAGGAAGCGGTCGCGCTGGGCCTCGGGCAACGGGTAGACGCCCTCGGACTCGATCGGGTTCTGCGTGGCCAGCACGAGGAACGGGTCGGGCAGCGGGTGGGTGACGCCGCCGATGGAGACCTGCCGCTCGGCCATGACCTCCAGCAGCGCCGACTGCACCTTCGCCGGCGCGCGGTTGATCTCGTCGGTGAGGACGAAGTTGGCGAACACCGGGCCGAGCTCGGTGTCGAAGGCGTCCTGCCCCGCCTTGTAGATGCGGGTGCCGAGGATGTCGGCCGGCACCAGGTCGGGGGTGAACTGCAGGCGGGCGAACTTCCCGCCGACGACGGTCGCCAGCGTCTCGACGGCGAGGGTCTTCGCGACGCCGGGCACGCCCTCGAGCAGCACGTGGCCGCGGGCGAGCAGGGCGACCAGCATCCGCTCGACCAGCCGGTCCTGGCCGACGATGACCCGCTTGATCTCGAACAGCGCGCGCTCGAGCAGCGCGGCGTCCACCGAGGGCGGGACCGGTGCGCCGGCGGGCTTCTCGAGCGGGGTGCTGGCGGCGGTGGTCACAGGGCTCCCTGTCGTGCCGGTCCGCGGCCTCCGGACGCGTCACGGGAGCGACACGGGGCCGGTGACGGGGCCTCTCGCCCGTCCCACGAGCCAGTGTCCTACACGGAGCCGGGAGTCCGGCCGTCGCGCGTACTGGCACGCCGGGCGCCGCCGGGGCGGGGCGCTTCGCGACGCGCCGGGCGACGCGCCGGACGGCGAGAAGGCCGCGGCGCGCCGGGTCCGTTCCCCTGCACCGCCGCGGCCCCTGCTGCTAGCGTGGCCCCTGCGTCGGGCAGCTCCCCCCGTGGCTGCCCGACGCCCCGAACTCCCGCCTCATCCGCTCCCTGTGGCCTCCCTGCAGGGTCCCGCCGCGAGCTCGCGGGTGGTGGGGGCAGGGAGGTCCTTCATCAGGCGGTCGGCCGCACGGCTCCGAAGTAGTCGCTGCCGAACCACATCGACGACACCCGCACGACGTCGCCGCTCTGCGGCGCCTGCACCACCTTGCCGTCGCCGATGTAGAGCGCCACGTGGTAGATGTCCAGGTACGAGCTGCCGTTGGCCCAGAAGACCAGGTCACCGGCCCGCAGGTCGGCCCGGGCGACGGTCTTGCCGCGGTTGAGCCACCACTGGTCACGGCTGGTGCCGCCGATCCGGATGCCGGCCTGGGCGTACGCGTACTCGGTCAGCCCCGAGCAGTCGAAGCCGTAGATGCGGGTGTCCGGCGGGATGCCGTGGCTCGGGCCGTTGGCGCCGCCACCGCCCCAGCTGTAGGGCAGGCCGCGCTGCGACAGCGCCGCGTCGATGGCCGTCTGCACCGCCGAGCCGGAGGGCGCGCCGGCCGCGGTGGTCGCCGGCGGCGTCGGGTTGCTGCTCGAGGACCCGCCCGACGAGGACCCGCCCGACGACGACCCGCCCGAGGACGCCCCACCCGAGGACGGGGACGAAGCACCCGACGAGGGGCGGCTCGAGGTCGAGTTCGAGGACGACGACGAGGACGACGACGAGGACGACGACGAGGAGGACGGGGAGCTGCCGGCCGAGCTGCGCGACGGCGCGGCCTGGCTCGCCGAGGCGGCCGCCGCCTGGCGGGCGGCCGCGGCGGCCTGCGCGGCCGCGGCAGCGGCAGCGGCCTCGGCGGCGTCCTGCTCGGCCTGCATGCCCGCGACCTGCTGGCCGGCGGCCTCGGCCTGGGCGGCGACGGCGTCGCGCTGCTCGGCGAGCGCGGCGGTCTGCTCGCGGGAGGCGGTCTCCTGGGCCTGCGCCCCGGCCAGCGCCTGCGCGGCCTGCTCCTGCAGCGTCTCGGCCTGCACGGACGCGGTCCGCGCCTGCTCCTGCGCCTGCGCGGCCTGACCCTGCAGCACGGTCAGCTCGCCGACGACGTCGACGCGGTGGGTGCCGGCCGCCTCGAGCAGCGCGGCCCGCTCGATCAGCTGAGCCGGGCCGCCGGCGGAGAGCAGCGCGGTGGCGCCGGGCGCGGTGCTGCCCTGCATGTAGGTGGTGCGCGCGTACCGGGCGACCTGGGTGCGGCCCTCGGCGAGGTCGGCGTCGGCCTGCA
Organism: Geodermatophilus sp. SYSU D00525; assembly: GCF_054050475.1. Lineage (NCBI taxonomy): Bacteria > Bacillati > Actinomycetota > Actinomycetes > Geodermatophilales > Geodermatophilaceae > Geodermatophilus > Geodermatophilus sp. SYSU D00525. The sequence continues at coordinate 31,282 of NZ_JBJGZK010000036.1, read as the reverse complement.
CGGCGGCGGCCGCGGCGGCGGCGGCGGCCGCGCGGGCGGCCTCGTAGGCGGCCTGGGTCTCCTCGTAGTCCTGCAGCGCGATCTGCGCGGCCTGGTGCGCCTCCGCGGCGGCGGCCTCGGCCTGGGCCAGCTGGGCGCTGAGCACGCCGACCTGCGCGGCGGCGGCGTCGCGGGCGGCCTCGGCGGCGGCGATCTCGGCGTCGCTCGGCGCGGCCGACGCGGTGCCCGGCGTCAGCCCGAGGACGACCAGCCCGGCGACCGCCGTGCCCGCCGCCCGGACCGCCCAGCGGTGATGTCGCGTGCGCGTACCCGTACCCACGTGCCGACCCCTCCCGGTGCGCCGGCGTCGCAGGCCGGGCGCTCGTCTCCGGGCGCCCGTGCGGGCGCCACCCGGACCGGTTGTCGACCGGTCCGGGTGACCCCCGGAGGGGCAGGCGGGCGGATCTCCCCCTGATGAGGGAGGGCTAGTTCACCTGGCGGCCGCCGGTCTCCGACCAGAACGGCTCGCGCAGCTTGAACTTCTGGATCTTGCCGGTGGCGGTGCGGGCCAGCTCGTCGCGGAACTCGACCCGCTTGGGCGCCTTGTAGCCGGCCAGCCGGGACCGGCAGTGGGCGATGATCTCCGCCTCGGTCGCCGTCTCCCCCTCGACCAGCACCACCAGCGCGGTGACCAGCTCGCCCCACTTGTCGTCGGGGATGCCGATGACGGCGACCTCGGCGACGGCGGGGTGGCTGAAGACGGCGTCCTCGACCTCGATCGAGGAGACGTTCTCGCCGCCGGTGATGATCACGTCCTTCTTGCGGTCGGAGATCGTCAGGTAGCCGCCGTCGTCGAGGCTGCCGCCGTCGCCGGTGTGGAACCAGCCGCCGTCGAGCGCCTCCGCCGAGGCGTCCGGGTTGTCCCAGTAGCCGGCGAGCACCGTGTTGCCCTGCGCGAGGACCTCCCCGGACTCGCTCACCGCGATCCGGGTCCCGATCGCCGGGACGCCGGCGCGGGACAGCCGCTTCGCGCGCTCCTCGGGGTCGAGGTCGTCGTACTCGGCGCGCGGCCGGTTGATCGTGAGCAGCGGCGCGGTCTCGGTGAGGCCGTAGATCTGGTTGAACTCCCAGCCGAGCTCGGCCTCGACCCGGGCGATGGTCCGTGACGGCGGCGGCGCCCCGGCGACGACGATCCGCACCCGGTCGCGGCCGGGGACCTCGCCGTCCCAGTCGGCGGCGGCCTCCAGGACGGCGTTCCACACCGCCGGCGCACCGGACATCATCGTGACCCCGTGCCGCTCGACCCGGCGCAGGATCTCCGCGCCGTCCACCTTGCGCAGCACCACCTGGCGGGCGCCGACGCCGGCCATCGTGTACGGCAGGCCCCAGCCGTTGCAGTGGAACATCGGCAGCGTGTGCATGTAGACGTCGCGGTCGCTGACCTGCATGTGCATGCCGAAGGTGACGGCGTTGACCCAGACGTTGCGGTGGGTCATCTGCACGCCCTTGGGCCGCGCCGTCGTCCCGCTCGTGTAGTTGATCGTGGCGGTGGCGTCCTCGTCGGGCGCGCTCCACGGCCGCGGCTCGGCGTCGAACGCCAGCAGCTGCTCGTACTCCTCGCCGGTGGAGAACCGGTGTTCGGCCTCGACGCCCTTGAGGCTCGCCTCCAGCTCCGGGTCGACCAGCAGCACCCGCGCGCCGCTGTGCCCGACGATGTAGGAGACCTCCTCGGGGTTGAGCCGGAAGTTGATCGGCACCGCCACCCGCCCCGACGACGGCAGGGCGAGCAGCACCTCGAGCAGCCGGGCGGCGTTGTGGCTGACCACCGCGATCCGCTCGCCCTCCCCCACCCCGAGCGCGTCGAGGCCGGCCTGCAGCGCGCGGCCGCGGCGGGCCACCTCGCGCCAGGTCACCTCGCCCACCGGCGGGGCGGGCTGGTCCGGTTCGTCCACGACGCCGACGCGGTCGCCGTAGACCAGCTCGGCGCGGTCGAGGAAGTCGCGGGTGGTCAGGGGCACGCGCATGCCGGGCTCCCGGTGGCCAGGGCTGCCGGCGCGCCGGTCAGCCGCTCGACGTGGTCGGGGTCACGCTAGTCGCTGACGAGCACCAGCCACCCGGCCGCGACCACCCCGGCGGTGGCGGCCAGCGCGCGCACGGTGTCCGCCCGCAGCAGCCGGCCGAACGCGCCGGCGTCGAACCCCTCCGCCAGCCGCCGGTGCAGCGGCACGGCGAGCAGCGCGGTGACCCCGAGGACGACGGCGAGGCAGGCGCCGCCCACGAGCACCGGCGGCAGCGGGACGCCGTCGGGCCGGGCGGCCAGCAGCCACAGCGTGGTGACGCCCTGCCCGGCGAACAGCGGGCCCACGACCCGGGAGACCCGCCGCTGGTGCGCCCGCCCGTAGGCGGGGAACGCCGCGGCCGGCACCTGCGCGAACTGCGGGTAGACCAGCGCCCGCACGGTCCACTGGAAGCCGGCGTAGGCCGCCGTCAGCGCCAGGTGGACGACGAGCAGGGTCACCGCCGCGTCGTCACCAGCTCGTCCGACGGCTGGGTGGAGGCCGGTGAGCGCCACCGGTCGAGGGCGTCGCACCAGCGGCCGCCGACGGCGCGGTCGAGCACGATCCCCCCGTGGGCCCGCCGGGACAGCCCGCCGGGCACCGGCTCGCGGTACCGCGCCTCCGGCCCGGCGCGGGTCACGCCGTCCCCAGCAGCCGCGGCAGCGCCGTCGAGATGGGCTCACGGACGACGAGGTCGGCGAGCCCGTCGTAGGGCGTGGGCTCGGCGTTGACGATCACCACCCGGGCGCCGTGCCCGGCGGCGATCTCCACCAGCCCGGCCACCGGGTACACGACCAGCGAGGTGCCGACGGCGAGGAAGACGTCGCAGTCGGCGGCGGCCTGCGCCGCGGCGTCGAGGACCCGCTCGTCGAGGGCCTGCCCGAAGCTGACCGTCGCGGACTTGAGGATGCCGCCGCACACGGTGCAGGCCGGGTCGGGGTCGCCGGCGTCGATGCGGGCCAGCGCCTCGTCCATCGACGTCCGGTCCCCGCAGGACAGGCACTCGACCGCGTGCACCGTGCCGTGCAGCTCGAGCACCGCCCGCGGTGAGGACCCGGCGGCCTGGTGCAGCCCGTCGACGTTCTGCGTGAGCAGCGCCCGCAGCCGGCCCTGCCGCTCCAGGTCGGCCAGCGCCCGGTGCCCGGCGTTCGGGGCGATCGTGGCGGCCCGCACGTCCGCGCGCATGCGCCAGGCCTTCCGCCGGATCTCCGGGTCGGCGACGTAGTAGGACAGCGTCACGAGCTTCTCGGCGTCCGGGTCGCGGGTCCACACCCCGTTCGGGCCGCGGTAGTCGGGGATGCCGCTGTCGGTGGAGACGCCGGCCCCGGTCAGGACGGTGAACCGGCGGGCCTGCGCCAGCCAGGCGGGCAGCGGGTCGGGGACGGCGCCGGTCACGCGCCCACGGTAGGTCGCCGGTGAGAGCGACGTCACCGGGGAAGGGAAGGGTCGCCTCACCGGTGCGTCTCCGCAGGCGGCTGGGATGATGGGGGGTGGCATTCAAGCCCGATGGACTCTCGAGGGTGAGGCGCAAGCAGTGGCAGCCAGCAAGGACAGCTTCGGGGCCCGGGCGACGCTCAGCGTCGACGGCACCGACTACGACATCTACCGGCTCGACGCGGTCGAGGGCGCGGACCGGCTCCCCTTCAGCCTGAAGGTCCTGCTCGAGAACCTGCTGCGCACCGAGGACGGCGCGGACATCACCGCCGACCACATCCGCGCGCTGGCGAACTGGGACCCGTCGGCCGAGCCCGACCAGGAGATCCAGTTCACCCCGGCCCGCGTGGTCATGCAGGACTTCACCGGCGTCCCCTGCATCGTCGACCTCGCCACCATGCGCGAGGCCATGGCGGAGCTCGGCGGCGACCCGAACAAGATCAACCCGCTCGCGCCGGCCGAGCTGGTCATCGACCACTCGGTCATCGCCGACGTCTTCGGCACGCCGGACTCGTTCGAGCGCAACGTCGAGATCGAGTACCAGCGCAACGGCGAGCGCTACCAGTTCCTGCGCTGGGGCCAGGGCGCCTTCGACGACTTCAAGGTCGTCCCCCCGGGCATGGGCATCGTCCACCAGGTCAACATCGAGCACCTGGCCCGCGTGGTGTTCCCGCGCCAGGAGGGCGACCGCGTCGTCGCCTACCCCGACACGTGCGTGGGCACCGACTCGCACACCACGATGGTCAACGGCCTCGGCGTGCTGGGCTGGGGTGTCGGCGGCATCGAGGCCGAGGCCGCGATGCTCGGCCAGCCGGTGTCGATGCTGATCCCGCGCGTGGTCGGCTTCAAGCTGACCGGCGAGCTGCCCGAGGGCTCCACCGCCACCGACCTGGTCCTCACCATCACCGAGATGCTGCGCCAGCACGGCGTCGTCGGGAAGTTCGTCGAGTTCTACGGCGAGGGCGTCTCCGCGGTGCCGCTGGCCAACCGCGCCACGATCGGCAACATGAGCCCGGAGTTCGGCTCGACCGCGGCGATGTTCCCCATCGACGAGGAGACCATCACCTACCTGGAGCTCACCGGGCGCCCGGCCGAGCAGGTGGCGCTGGTCGAGGCCTACGCCAAGGAGCAGGGCCTCTGGCACGACCCGTCGCGCGAGCCGGCCTTCTCCGAGTACCTCGAGCTGGACCTGTCCACGGTCGTCCCCTCGATCGCCGGCCCGAAGCGGCCGCAGGACCGGGTCGCGCTGTCGGACGCCAAGGCCTCCTTCCGCGAGGCGCTGCCGACCTACGCGCCGGTCGAGGAGATGGACCGCGACGACGACGACGCCGCGATCGCCGGCTCCAGCGTCGACGAGTCGGTCGAGGAGACCTTCCCGGCGTCGGACCCGGCCAGCCCGTTCGCGCACGACAACGGCGACGCCGGCAAGCCGCACCACGTCATCCCCGGCCCGGTGGCCGACCGCTCCTCCAAGCCCACCCGCGTGGTGCTCGAGGACGGCACGGAGACCTTCGTCGACCACGGCCACGTCGTGATCGCCGCGATCACCTCCTGCACCAACACCTCCAACCCGCAGGTGATGATCGGCGCGGCGCTGCTGGCCCGGAAGGCCGTCGAGGCCGGCCTGCAGACCAAGCCCTGGGTCAAGACGACGCTGGCGCCGGGCTCGAAGGTGGTCACCGACTACTACGAGAAGTCCGGTCTCACGCCGTACCTGGAGAAGCTGGGCTTCTACCTGGTCGGCTACGGCTGCACCACCTGCATCGGCAACTCCGGCCCCCTGCCGGAGCCGGTGTCGGCCGCGGTCAACGAGGCCGACCTCGCCGTCGTCTCGGTGCTGTCGGGCAACCGGAACTTCGAGGGCCGGATCAACCCCGACGTCAAGATGAACTACCTGGCCAGCCCGCCGCTGGTCATCGCCTACGCGCTGGCCGGCTCGATGGACGTCGACATCACCACCGAGCCGCTGGGCACGGGCAAGGACGGGCAGGACGTGTACCTGCGCGACATCTGGCCCTCGCCGGCCGAGGTCCAGCGGGTGATCGACGAGGCGGTCTCGGCCGAGCAGTTCGGCCGCAGCTACGAGGACGTCTTCGCCGGCACCGAGCAGTGGCAGAACCTGCCCACGCCCACCGGTGACACGTTCTCGTGGGACGCCGAGAGCACCTACGTCCGCAAGCCCCCGTACTTCGAGGGCATGCAGGACCAGCCGGCCCCGGTGCAGGACATCACCGGCGCCCGGACGCTGGCCGTGCTCGGCGACTCGGTGACCACCGACCACATCTCGCCCGCGGGGTCGATCAAGGCCGACAGCCCGGCCGGGCAGTACCTGCGCGAGCACGGCGTGGAGCGGCGCGACTTCAACTCCTACGGCTCCCGCCGCGGGAACCACGAGGTCATGATCCGTGGCACCTTCGCCAACATCCGGTTGCGCAACCAGCTGGTGCCCGGCACCGAGGGCGGCGTCACCAAGAACCACCTGACCGGCGAGACGACGAGCATCTACGAGGCGTCGCAGGCCTACCAGCAGGCCGGCGTCCCGCTGGTCGTGCTGGCCGGCAAGGAGTACGGCTCGGGCTCGTCGCGCGACTGGGCGGCCAAGGGGACGGCGCTGCTCGGCGTCAAGGCGGTCATCGCCGAGAGCTACGAGCGGATCCACCGCTCCAACCTCATCGGCATGGGCGTGCTGCCGCTGCAGTTCCCCGAGGGTGAGAACCGCGAGTCGCTCGGCCTGACCGGCGACGAGGAGTTCACGATCACCGGGATCACCGAGCTCAACGAGGGCCGCACGCCCCGCACGGTGAAGGTGACCGCGGGCGACGTGGAGTTCGACGCCCGCGTCCGGATCGACACCCCCGGCGAGGCGAACTACTACCGCAACGGCGGGATCATGCAGTACGTCCTCCGCTCCCTGCGGCAGGGCTGACCTCGATGGACCTGGGCCTGGGCGGTCGCGGGTACCTGCTCACCGGCGCGAGCCGGGGGCTGGGACTGGCGACCGCCCGGGCCCTCGTCGCCGACGGGGCCCGCGTCCTCGTCAGCTCCCGCTCCGCCGAGTCGGTCGACGCGGCCGTGGCGGAGCTGGGCGACGGCGCCTCCGGGGTGGCCGCCGACCTCGCCGACCCCGGCGCGGCCGAGCTGCTCGTCGGCCGCGCGCTCGAGGTGCTCGGCCGGGTCGACGGCGTGCTGGTCTCCGTCGGCGGCCCGGCGCCGGGCACGGTGCTCCGGACGGCGGAGGACGACTGGCGGGCCGCCGTCGACAGCGTGCTGCTCGGCCCGCTGCGGCTGGCCCGGGCGCTGGAGCCGCACCTGTCCGCGGGGGCGGCGATCGGGTTCGTGCTGTCGACGTCGGTGCGCCAGCCGATCGGGCACCTGGCCATCTCCAACGCGCTGCGCCCGGGCCTGGCCATGACCGCCAAGGCGCTGGCCGACGAGCTCGGCCCGCGCGGGATCCGGGTGGTCGGGCTGATGCCCGGCACGATCGCGACCGACCGGATCACCGACATCGAGGCCGCCTCCGGCGACCCGGCGGCGATGCGGGCGCGCACGGAGGCCGGCATCCCGCTGCGCCGCGTCGGCGAGCCCGACGAGTTCGGCCGGGTGGCGGCCTTCCTGCTCTCCCCCGCCGCCAGTTACGTCACCGGCACGATGGTCGCCGTCGACGGCGGCGTCCTGCGCACTCCGTGACACAGGACCCCGTGAGCGGCGCACCGGTCCTGGTCGCCTGCGCGCACGGCACGCGCAACCCCACCGGGCGCCGGCTGGTCGCCGAGCTGGCCCTGGCCGCGCGCCGGCTGCGCCCGGGCCTGGTGACGACGGCGGCCTTCGTCGACGTGCAGCCGCCGACGGTGGTCGACGTCGTCGCGGGACTCGCCGCGGAGGGGCGGCCGGCCGTCGTCGTGCCGCTGCTGCTGTCCGGCGGCTACCACGTGCACGTCGACATCGCGGGCGCCGTCGCCGCGCACGACTCGGCCGTGGCCGCCCGCCCGCTGGGCCCCGACCCGCGGCTGGCCGACGTGCTCGCCGACCGGCTGACCGAGGCCGGCGCCGACCCGCGCGACCCGCTCACCGCCGTGGTCCTCGCCGCCGCGGGCTCCAGCGACCCGCGGTCGGTGGCCGACGTCGAGGACACCGCCGACCTGCTGCAGCGCTCCTGGGCCGGCCCGGTGACCACCGGCTACGGCTCGGCCGCGCAGCCCCCCGTCGCCGACGCCGTCGCCGCCGCGCGCAAGGCCGGCGCCGAGCGGGTCGTCGTCGCCTCCTACCTGCTCGCGCCCGGCCACTTCCACGGCAAGCTGGCCGAGGCCGGCGCCGACGTCGTCACCGCGCCCCTGCTGCCCGACGAGCGGATCGCCGCCGTCCTGCTCGACCGCTACGACGCCGCCGTCGGGAGCCGATAGCGCGACGAAGGCCCCCTCAGGCGGTCCAGCCGAGCCACCGCTCGCCGACCACGAGGACGGCGACGAACAGGACGGCGGCCGCCACCGGGACCACCGGTGTCCACCACGAGCGGCGGACCGCCAGCCGCACGAGCGCCACGGCTCCGGCCAGCCAGGCCAGCCACAGCGGCACGAGGACCGGCCCGGGGACCACCAGCCCGCCGGCCAGGTAGAACCAGCCGACGACGAGGTGCGCGAGCCCGGCCAGCCCGGCGAGGACCGGCGGCCCGGCGCCGCGGGCGGTGTCGGCGGGCACGACGGGAGTGGGCGGGCGTCAGCCCGGGTCCGGGCCGGTCGCCGCCGGGCGGGACGGGTCGGCCGACCACTGGGACCAGGAGCCCGGCCACAGCGCCGCCTCGACGCCGGCCTCGGCCAGTGCCGCCACCTCGTGCGCGGCCGTGACGCCCGACCCGCAGTAGACGCCGACCGCCGTCCCCGGCCGCACGCCCAGCGCGGCGAACCGGTCGGCCAGGTCGGTCCGGAACCGGCCGTCGCCCTGCAGGTTCTCCCCCGTCGGCGCGCTCACCGCACCCGGCACGTGCCCGGCCCGCGGGTCCACCGGCTCGCGCTCGCCGCGATAGCGCTCGCCGGCCCGCGCGTCCAGCAGCACCCCGCCGCGCGCGGGCAGCGCCGCGGCCTCGTCGACGGTGAGGGTCGGCATCCCGCCGCCGGTGAGCACCACGTCGCCGGGCTCCGGGACGACGTCGCCGGTCTCCAGCCCCCCGCCGGCCGCGACCCACGCGTCCAGCCCGCCGTCGAGCAGCCGGACGTCGGTCAGCCCGCCCCAGCGCAGCAGCCACCACGCCCGCGCGGCGGCCTGGCCGCCGGTGGCGTCGTAGGCCACGACGGACGAGCCGCGGCCGACGCCCCACCGCCGGGCCGCGGCCTGCAGGGCCTCCACCGGCGGCAGCGGGTGCCGGCCGTCCGCGGCCGACGGGGGTGCGGAGAGCTCGGTCTCCAGGTCGACGAACACCGCGCCCGGCAGGTGGCCGGCCAGGTACCGCCGCCGGCCGTGCGGGTCACCCAGCGCCCAGCGGACGTCGAGCAGCACCGGGAGCGGGCCGGCCAGCAGCTCGGCGGCCCGCACGAGCACGCTCACCGGGCGGTGGCGAGCAGCCCGCGCAGCTCCTGGGTCAGCGCGTCCCGGGCGTCGCGGCGGCCCAGCCACGCCGCCGGCGTCGCCTGGAACAGCGTGGTCTTCCACCGCCCGCCGCCCTCGTCGACGGCGACCAGCGTGTGGATGCTGTGCAGCCCCGCGTCCACGTCGTCCTCGCCCGGCGGGATCATCCCGGCGTGCGCGTGCAGCACGGCCACGCCGTCGGACACCGCACGCACCGAGCGGACCACGGCCACGTAGGTCGCCGTCGGGTGGCTGCCGAACACCCGCCGCAGGTCCGAGGCGATCGACAGCCGGCCGCTCACCGAGGTCCCGTCGTAGCCGACCATGTCGCCGTCGTCGGCGAAGACCGCGGCCACCGCCGCGCCGCTGCGCCGGTTCCAGCCGTCGACGAAGTCGGCGTAGAGGGCGCGGATCTGGGCGTCGTACGGGTGCGCGGACGTCACGGTGCTCCTCCTGGTGCAGCTGGGGCAGGAGGAACGCTAGTTGCTACGCCGCGCCGACCGTCCGACGCTCGCCGTCGGCGAACTGGGTCCGGTAGAGGTCGGCGTAGCGGCCCCCGAGCGCCAGCAACTCCTCGTGAGTGCCCGACTCCACGATGCGACCGTCGTCGACCACGAGGATCTGGTCGGCGCTGCGGATCGTGGACAGCCGGTGCGCGATCACCAGCGACGTGCGGCCGGTCAGCGCGGTGTCCAGCGCGTGCTGCACCGCGACCTCCGACTCGCTGTCCAGGTGTGCGGTCGCCTCGTCGAGGATGACGATCCCCGGCGCCTTGAGCAGCACCCGCGCGATCGCCAGCCGCTGCTTCTCCCCGCCCGACAGCCGGTAGCCGCGGTCCCCGACGACGGTGTCCAGGCCGTCGGGCAGCGCGGCCACCAGCGCGGCGATCCGCGCGCCGGTCAGCGCCGCCCACAGCTGCTCCTCGGTGGCGTCCGGGCGGGCGTAGAGCAGGTTGGCGCGGATGGTGTCGTGGAACAGGTGCGCGTCCTGGCTGACGACACCGATCGCGTCGCGCAGCGAGGCCAGCGTCGCCTGCCGGACGTCGAGCCCGCCGACCCGCACCGCGCCCCCGGTCACGTCGTACAGCCGCGGCACGAGGTTGACGATCGTCGACTTGCCCGCGCCCGAGTGCCCGACCAGCGCGACCATCTGCCCGGGCTCGACCCGGAACGACACGTCGTGCAGCACCGCCGTCGGGCCGCCGTGCTCAGGCAGTGACACGTCCTCGAGCGAGGCCAGCGACACGTCGGTGGCGGCCGGGTAGCTGAAGGAGACGGCGTCGAACTCGATCGACCGGTCGCCGGCCGGGACCGGGACGGCGTCGGGCGCCTCGGCGATCATCGGCGCCAGGTCGAGCACCTCGAAGACCCGGTCGAAGCTGACCATCGCGCTCATGACGTCGACCCGGACGTTGGACAGTGCGGTCAGCGGCCCGTACAGCCGGGACAGCAGCAGCGCCAGCGCGACGACGTCGCCCGGCGACAGCGACCCGTCGAACGCCAGCCAGCCGCCCAGGCCGTAGACCAGCGCGGTGGCCAGCGCCGCCACCAGCGTCAGCGCGGTGAAGAAGGTGCGGCCGTACATGGCCGACAGGACGCCGATGTCGCGCACCCGCGCCGCGCGGCCGCGGAAGCTCTCGGCCTCGGTGTCGGGCCGGCCGAACAGCTTGACCAGCAGCGCGCCGGCGACGTTGAACCGCTCGGTCATCGTCGCGTTCATCGAGGCGTTGAGCCCGTAGGACTCCCGGGTGATCTCCTGCAGCCGCTTGCCGATCCGCCGCGCGGGCAACACGAACAGCGGCACCATCACCAGCGAGAGCAGGGTGATCTGCCAGGACAGCGTGAGCATGACGCCGGCGGTCAGCACCAGGCCGATCACGTTGGAGACGACGCCGGACAGCGTCGAGGTGAACGCCTGCTGCGCGCCGACGACGTCGTTGTTGAGCCGGCTGACCAGCGCGCCGGTCTGGGTGCGGGTGAAGAACGCGACCGGCATGCGCTGCACGTGCTCGAACACCCGGCTGCGCAGGTCGTAGATGACGCCCTCGCCGATCCGGGCGGAGTACCAGCGGGTGGCCAGCGAGATCGCGGCGTCGAGCACCGCCAGGCCCGCGATGAACAGCGCGATGCGGACGATGCCGCCGGCGGTGCCGTCCAGGCGGGCGATCCGGTTGACGATGTCGCCGGCCAGCAGCGGGGTGAGCACGCCGATGACCGAGGAGCCGACCACCAGCAGCAGGAAGAAGGTGAGCTCGCGCCGGTAGGGCCGGGCGACGCCGAGGATGCGGCGCACCGTCCCCTTCGGCAGCGGGCGCGAGGTGACCGACGGGTCCCGGCGGAACGAGCGCATCGCCGCCATGGAGGTCATGGGGCTGCTCACGACACGACCTCCTCACGGCCGGACGGGGACCGGCCGCTGGCACAACAGCGGCCGGTCCCCTCCTGTTCCGGATCCCTCAGCGGCGCACGAGCGCGGCGAGCTCGGCCAGCCGCCGCGACTGCGCGGCCCGCTCGGCCGCGTCCTGCGCCTCCGGGGGGTTGCGGACGGCCGAGCGCACCAGGGCCGCGGTCTCCCGCACCGCCCCCGCCGGCGGCGCGGTGAGCGCGGCGACCAGCGTCGCCACCGCGGCGTCGAGCTCCGTGGCCGGGACGACGGCGTTCGCGATCCCCCACGCCAGCGCCTCCGCCGCCGGCACCGGCCGGCCGGTCACGCAGACCTCCATCGCCCGCGCGTAGCCCACCAGCTCCGCCAGCGTGCTCGTGCCGGTGAGGTCGGGGACGAGGCCGAGCGTCGCCTCGGGGAGCCGCAGCGAGGCGTCCTCGGTCATCACCCGCAGGTCGCAGGCGAGCGCCAGCTGGGCGCCGGCGCCGATCGCGTGCCCCTGCACCGCGGCCACCGAGACGATCCCCGGCGAGCGCAGCCAGCGGAAGCCGCCCTGGTACCCGCGGATCCGCTCCTGGGCGAGCTCGGGTGGCATCGTGCCCAGCTCGCCGAGCCCGCCGGGGGTCGACGGGTCGGCGCCGAACAGGCTGCGGTCCAGGCCCGCGGAGAAGGAGCGGCCGCTGCCCCGCACGACGACCACGCGGACGTCGTCGTCGAGCGTGGCGCCCACGGACGCCAGCGCCGCCCAGGTGGCCGGCGTCTGGGCGTTGAGCTGGTCGGGCCGGTCGAGCGTGACGGTGAGGACGGCGCCGTCCCGGCTGGTGCGGACCCAGCCGTCGGCGTCGGCCGCCGTCACGCGGTCTTCTTGCTGTTCCGGTTGGCCCCGCCACGGCTGCGCAGCGTCGCACCGGACTCCGACAGGAGCCGGTGCACGAACCCGTAGGACCGGTTGGTCGAGGTGGCCAGGGAGCGGATGCTCTCCCCGCCGTCGTACCGCTTCTTCAGCTCGTCGGCCAGGGTGGTGCGGTCCCCACCGGTGATGCGCTTGCCCTTGCCGAGGTCCGTGCTCGAGTCGGCCATGACTCCCCTCCGTCGCAGCCGTCCGCGCCGGCGACGGGCGCCGGCCCGATCGGGTGCTGGCTCGCGTGGTGCCGCCGTCCCCGTGACGCCGGCCTCCCGGATCGATGATCACCCAGCCCGCGCGGCTCGGCCACGCGAATGACAAGTTCTCGGCGAGCCGCCCCGGGAGGCGCGGCGGGCGCGGGGTGGGGCCGGCCGGTCACCCGCCGGGCAGGTGCGCTCGAGCCCACCCGCCGCGAGCGCGTGCGCCCGTCGTCCTCCTCGACGATGCGGGCAGGGCCGGCGCGGTGCGCCGCACGTCGTCCCAGCCCGCCAGGGGTCCGCTGCGCGAGCTCGACTAGGCCAGCTCGACGAGGTCGGCGAGGTCCTCGCTCCAGGCGTCCTCGGTGCCGTCGGGCAGCAGGATCACCTTGTCCGGGTCGAGCGCGCGGACGGCGCCCTCGTCGTGCGTCACCAGCACGATCGCGCCGGTGTAGGTGCGCAGCGCGTCGAGCACCTGCTCGCGGCTGGCCGGGTCGAGGTTGTTGGTCGGCTCGTCGAGCAGCAGAACGTTGGCGCCGGAGACGACGAGCGTCGCCATCGCCAGCCGGGTCTTCTCCCCGCCGGAGAGCGTGCCGGCGCGCTGGTCGGCGGCGTCGCCGGAGAACAGGAACGCGCCGAGGATCCGCCGCAGCTCGGTGTCGGTGCTCTGCGGCGCGGCCGCGCGCATGTTCTCCAGCAGCGAGCGGTCGTGGTCGAGGGTCTCGTGCTCCTGCGCGTAGTAGCCGATCCGCAGCCCGTGGCCCGGCTGCACCTCGCCGGTGTCGGGGACCTCGGTGCCGGCCAGCATCCGCAGCAGCGTCGTCTTCCCGGCGCCGTTGAGCCCGAGCACGACGACCCGCGCGCCCCGGTCGACGGCGAGGTCGACGTCGGTGAACACCTCGAGCGAGCCGTAGCTCTTGGACAGCCCCTCCGCGGTGAGCGGGGTGCGCCCGCACGGCGCCGGCGTGGGGAACCGCAGCTTCGCCACCCGGTCCTGGACGCGGACCTCCTCCAGCCCGGCGGCCAGCCGCGCGGCGCGCTTGTCCATGCTCTGCGCGGCCTTGGCCTTGGTGGCCTTGGCGCGCATCTTGTCCGCCTGCGCGGTCAGCGCGTCGATCTTGCGCTCGGTGTTGGCCCGCTCCTGCTTGCGGCGCCGCTCGTCGGTCTCCCGCTGGGCGAGGTAGGGCTTCCAGCCCAGGTTGTAGACGTCGACGGTGGCCCGGTTGGCGTCGAGGTGCCACACCTTGTTGACCACGGCGTCGAGCAGCTCGACGTCGTGGCTGATGACGATCAGCCCGCCCTTGTGCGCGGCGAGGAAGGTCTTGAGCCACGCGATCGAGTCGGCGTCGAGGTGGTTGGTGGGCTCGTCGAGCAGCAGCGTCTCGGCGTCGGAGAACAGGATGCGGGCCAGCTCCACGCGGCGCCGCTGGCCGCCGGACAGGGTGCGCAGCGGCTGGCCCATGACCCGGTCGGGCAGGCCGAGGGCGGTGCAGATGCGCGCGGCGTCGCTCTCGGCGGCGTACCCGCCCAGCGCCGCGAACTGGTCCTCGAGCCGCCCGTACCGGCGGACCGCGCGGTCGCGCTCGGCGTCGTCGGCGGGCTCGGCCATGGCGACCTGCGCCTTGACCAGCTGGGCCTTGAGGACGTCGAGGCCGCGGCCGGACAGCACGCGGTCGCCGGCGGTGGTGTCGAGGTCGCCGCTGCGCGGGTCCTGCGGGAGGTAGCCGATCTCGCCGGACACCTCGACCTTGCCCGCGTGTGGCAGGCGCTCACCGGCGAGCGTGGTGAGCGTGGTGGTCTTGCCGGCGCCGTTGCGCCCGACCAGACCGATGCGGTCACCCGGCTGCACGCGCAGGCTGACGTCGCTGAGGAGGACGCGGGCGCCGGCGCGCAGTTCGAGGCCGGTCGTCGTGATCACTGATCCCAGGGTAGGCCCTGTCGTCCCGGAACCGGAGCGGATTGCCGGGTGACGTCCACAGCACGCCCGTCCGTCCACAGTGCGGGCGAGATCGCTACCGCCGGCGCCCCCGGCGCGTCACCATCCGCTCGTGACCGATCCCTCCTGGTCCGGGCCCTCCTGGGGTCCGCCCTGCCCCGTCTGCGGCACGCCGGCCGCGCCCGCCCCGGCGCCCTGCGGGACCTGCGGGCTGCCCGCCGTCGCGCAGGCGGCGACCGTGGTGGCCCGGCTGGGGGCGACCATCGACGAGTTCGCCCGCGAGCGGGACGCCCTGGTGGCAACCCTGCGCGCCGCGGCCCCGGGTCCGGCGGCGGCCCCGCCGCCCGTCCCGGCTCCCGCGTGGGCGCCACCGCCCGCACCCGCGGCGCCGCCTCCCCCGGTGGCGCCGCCTCCCCCGGTCGCGCCGCCCGTCCCCCCGCCGCTCCTCGAGCCGCCGTCCCCGCGGCGGCGGCTGAGCCCCCAGCAGGTGCTGCTGGGCCTCGGGGCGCTGCTCGTGGTCGCGGCGGCGATCGCGTTCGTGGCGGTGGCCTGGACCCGGCTGGGCGTGACCTTCCAGGCCGCGGTCATGGCCACGGTCACCGCCGCCGCCTGCGCGACGTCGGCGTGGAGCGCCCGCCGCGGCCTGCGGGCCACCGAGGAGGCCCTGGCCGGTGCCGGGGCCGCGCTGCTGGCCGTCGACCTCGCCGCCGCGCACGCGCTCGGCCTGTGGGGCGCCGACGCCGTGCCGCCCCGGCTGTGGGCCGGGCTGTCCTGTGTCGCGGTGGCGGGGGCGGCCCTCGCCCTCGGCCGCGGCACGCGCAGCACGGTCACCTGGCCGCTGGTCGCCCTGCTCGCCGCCCAGCCGGCCGGCTGGCTGCTGCTCCCCCTCGGGCCGGCCGAGGGCGCCGCCGGTGTCGCGGTGCTGCTCGCCACCGCGCTGGTCGACGTCCTCGCGCTGCTGGCGCTGCGCCCGGCGCTGCACCAGGTCGCGCTCGGCCTGGGCGCGCTGACCGGCGGCGCCGGCGTGCTGCTCGGCGTCCCGCTGGCCTGGGACGGCGGCGCGGTGGACGGCTGGGTCGCCACCGGCGTCCTCGTCGTGGCCGCGGCCGTCGCCGGCGCCCTGCTACGGGAGCCCCGGCTGGCGCCGTTCCTGCCGGAGCCGCGCGCCGCCGCGGCCGGCGCGGCGGCGGTCGCGGCCCTGGCCCTGGCCGGGTCGCTGAGCGGGCTCGGGATCGCCGGGACCGTCGCGGCGGGCGGGCTGGGCCTGGTGCTGCTCACCGCCGCCGCGCCGCCGTCACCGGCCGGGCCGGCGCTGACCGCGCTGCTCGCCGCCGGCGGTGTGCTCACCGCCGCCGGCACCGGCGTCCTGGCCGACGGCGAGCACCCCGCGCCGCTGGCCCTGCTGGTGCTGGCCGCCGGCGTCCCGGCCGGGCTCGCCGCGGTGCTGCGCCCCGGGGTCCGCACCGCGGGGACCGCGACCGCGCTGGCCGCACCGGGCGGCGCCGTCCTCCTCGCCGCCGAGGGCGGCCTGCTGGCCCCCGCGGTCGCCGGCCTGCTGCTCGCCCTCGTCGCCGCCGCCGGGTTCGCCGTCGCGACGGCCCGCGTCGCGCGACCGGAGGAGGCCGCCGCCGCGGGCGCCGGTGCCGTCCTCGCCGTGGCCGCCGGGATCACCGCCGGCAGCGCCGGGGCGTGGGGTCAGGTCGCGGTCGACCTCGCCGTGGCCGGAGCCGCCGCCGGCTGCTACGCCGTCGTCGCCCGGCGCCGCCTCGCCGCCGTCCTCGCCGTGGCCGACCTCGTGCTCGCCGGGTGGATCGCCGCCGCGGGTGCGGAGATCCGCACGCCGGAGGTCTACACGCTGCCGGCCGCGGCGGGGCTGCTGCTGCTCGCGCTCCCGGCGCTGCGCACGGGTGCCCCGTCCTGGGCCGCGGAGGGCGCGGCGGTGGCCGTGGCACTGCTGCCGTCGGCGGTCGCCGCCGTGGCCGATCCGGCGCCGCTGCGGCTGGTGGGGGTGGTCGCCGCGGCGGCCGGGCTGACCGTCGGCGGGACGCTCACCCACCGGCAGGCGCCGTTCGTCGTCGGGGCCGGCGCGCTGCTGGTGGTGGCGCTCGGCCGGCTGGCTCCCTACGCACCGCTGGTGCCGCGCTGGGTCACGCTGGCCACCGCGGGCCTGCTCCTGCTGGTCGTCGGGGCCACCTACGAGCGGCGCCGGCAGCAGGCGCGGGAGGCCGTCGCCTGGGTCGCGCAGATGCACTGACCGCCCCTAGCGTGGGCCCGACGGCCGGGCGCGAGGGGGGACGGCGATGACGGGCGCGCCGCTGCCGCCACTGCCCTACGCGGGCCCGCCGGGTGCGGCCGCCGCCGGCCCCGGCCAGTCCCTCCCCTCGCTGCCCGCCCGGCTGCGGCCGCCGCAGGTGCTCCTCGGCGTCGGCGTGGTCCTGCTGGTGGCCGCGGCGCTGGCAGGGCCGTCGCTGGTCGGCGGGGTCGCCCGGATCGGCGTCCTGCTGCTGGCGCTGGTCGCCGCGTGCGCCGCGGCGTGGGCCGCCCGCGCCCGGCTGCGCAGCACCGAGGAGGCGTGCGCCGCGGCCGCGGCCGCGCTCGCGCTGACCGGCGCCGCGGACGGGGACCGCACCACCGACGGCGGGCCGCTGCCGGCGCTGGGCCTGGCCGTGCTGCTGCTGAGCCTGCGGGTGCTGCTCCCCCGGCCGCTGAGCTGGCCGCTCGGCGCGTGGCTGGCGGTGCAGGTGGCGGCCCTGCGGTCGCTGCCCCTGGTGCCCGCGGGCGTGCCGCGCACCGCGCTGCTGCTCGGCGTCGCGCTGGCCGGGCTCGCGGTCACCCTGACGGCGCAGCGCCCGCTGGCCCGCGCCGCCCTGGTCACCACCGCGCCGTGGTTCGCCGCCGGGGTGGCCGGCGGGCTGGCCACCGCCGCCGGCGGCGCCGGCGGCGCCCGCTGGGTCGCGGCCGACCTGACCGTCGCCGCCGCGGCCGGGCTGCTGCTCGTGCGGCTGGAGCGTGCGGTCGAGCCGCTGCTCGGGCCGCCGCGGCTGGTGCCCGTGCTCGCCGGCCTGGTCGCCGGCGGGGCGGTGGGCGCGGCGCTGTCCACCGACGGGCCGGTCCCGCTGCCGCTCGCGGGCTGGCTCGGCGTGCTGCTCGCGAGCGTCGCCGCGGCCACGCTGACCGGCTGGCGCCGGGGTCTGCTGCTGCCCGCCGCGACCGCCGCGGGGCTCGTCCTGGTGGTCCTGGCGGTGGCGCAGCTGGTCGCGGCCGCACGCTGGCCGGCGCTGGTCGCGCTGCTGGTGCTGACCGCGCTGCCCGCGGCCGGTGTCGCGGCGGCCCGGCGGGACGAGCGCGCCCGGGCGCTCCCCGCGGCCGTCGGCTGCCTCGCGGCCGCGGCGCTGCTCGCGGTGCCGGCGGAGCTGCTCTCCCCCGGTGCGGCCGCCGCGGCGCTCACCGGCCTGTTCGCCGTCACGCTGGCCGCCCGGCCCGGACCGGCCGCCGACGTCCGCGGACCCACCGGCGCGGCCGGTGCCGTCTGCGCGGGCGCCGCGCTCGTCGTGCTCGCGGTCGCCGCCGCGTGGGGTCTGCTGGCGCTGCACCTGGCCGTGCAGGGCGTGCTCACCTGCGCCTGGGCGGCGGGCGCGGCTCGCGGGCCCGAGGCCGGGGCGGCCTGGCGCACCGGCGCGGTCGAGCTGGGCGCGGCCGGGTGGACGCTGGCCGCGCTGACCGGCACGGCGGTGGTCGAGGCCTGGAGCCTGCCGGCCGCCGCGGCGCTGCTGGTGGCGGCGGGGCCGCGCCTGCTCGACGGCCCGTCCTGGCCGGCGTGGGGTCCGGGCCTGGTGGTCGCGGCGGCGCCGTCGACGGTGGCCGCGGTGGTGGAGCCCGGCGCGCTGCGCCCGCTGCTGGTGCTGCTGGCCGCCGCCGCGGTCCTGGCGCTCGGCGCGCGCACCGCGGTGCGGGCGCCGCTGGTCCTCGGGGCGGCGACGGCGGTCGCGCTCGGGGCCGGGCTGGCGGTCGAGGCCCTGCCGCTGCCGCTGGCCGGGGTCCTCGTCGCGGGCGCCGGCCTGCTGGCACTCGGCGCCCGCCGGGAGCTGCGGCCGGTCGCGGGCTTCGGCGCCCGGCTGTCCGAGATGCGCTGAGGCCCGGGAGTCGAGGCACCCCGGGACGACGACTGCCCGCGCCCCGGAGGGCACGGGCAGTCGTCAGGTGCGGGAACGGCCTCCCGTCGGGAGGCCGGGGTTCAGACCCGGAAGCCGAGGGCGCGCAGCTGCTCGCGCCCGTCGTCGGTGATCTTGTCGGGGCCCCACGGCGGCATCCAGACCCAGTTGATCCGGACGTCGTCGACGAGGCCGGGGCCGGGGCCGCCGGTCAGCGCGGCGCGCGCCTGGTCCTCGATGACGTCGGTCAGCGGGCAGGCCGCCGAGGTGAGCGTCATGTCCAGGACGGCGACCTGCGAGTTCCCGTCCTCGGCGACGTCGATGCCGTAGACCAGGCCCAGGTCGACGACGTTGACGCCCAACTCGGGGTCGACGACGTCGCGCATGGCCTCCTCGACGTCCTCGAGCAGCGCCGACTTGTAGGCCGGCAGCTCGGGGGTGTCGTTCTCGGTGGTCTCGCTCATGCCTGTCCTCCAGTGGGGGTGGCGGCCAGCGCGCGGGCGGAGGCGTCCTTGAGGGCCATCCAGCTCATCAGCGCGCACTTGATGCGGGCGGGGTACTTCGACACCCCCGCGAAGGCGACGGCGTCCTCCAGCTCGTCCTCGAGCTGCTCGGCCACGGCCGTGTCGCCCTTGGACTGCATGAGCGTCATGAACGAGTCGCCGGTGGCCAGCGCGTCGGTGACCGGGCGGCCGACGACGAGGTCGTACATCGCCGAGACCGACGCCTGGCTGATCGAGCAGCCCATGCCCTCGTAGGACACGTCGGCGATCGTCTCGCCGTCCAGGTGCACCCGCAGGGTCACCTCGTCCCCGCAGGTCGGGTTGACGTGGTGCACCTCGGCGTCGAACGGGTCGCGCAGTCCGCGGCCGTGGGGGTTGCGGTAGTGGTCCAGGATGATGTCCTGGTACATCGACTCGAGCTGCATCAGGCGGTTGCCTCCTCCGGCGTCACACCGAAGAAACGCTGCGCGGCCCGCACGCCTTCCACGAGCGCGTCGACGTCGTCGTACCCGGTGTGCACGTAGAAGGTGGCCCGGGTGGTGGCCGGGACGCCGTAGCGCCGGACCACCGGCCACGCGCAGTGGTGCCCCACCCGGACGGCGATGCCGAGGTCGTCGAGGACCTGGCCGACGTCGTGCGGGTGGATGCCCTCGACGGTGAAGGAGACCGCGCCGCCGCGGGCGACGGTGTCCGGCGGGCCGATCACGGTGACGCCCGGGATCGCCTGTAGCTGCTCGAGCGCGTAGGCGGTCAGCGCCTCCTCGTGCGCCTGCACGTTCTCCATGCCGAGCGCCTGCAGGTAGTCGACGGCGGCGCCGAGGCCGATGGCCTGCGCGGTCATCGGGACGCCGGCCTCGAACCGCTGCGGCGGCGGCATGAAGGTGCTGCCCTCCATCCGCACGACCTCGATCATCGAGCCGCCGGTGAGGAACGGCGGCAGCGCGTCGAGGACGTCGTAGCGGCCCCAGAGCACGCCGATGCCGGTGGGCCCGAGCATCTTGTGGCCGGAGAACACCAGGAAGTCCGCGCCGAGCGCCGCGACGTCGACCGGCTGGTGCGGCACCGACTGCGCGCCGTCGACCAGCACCAGCGCGCCGACCTCCCGCGCCCGCGCCGTGATCGGCCCGAGCGGGTTGATCGTGCCGAGGATGTTCGACTGCTGGGTGACCGCGACGAGCTTGGTCCGCTCGTTGACGACCGTGTCCAGGTCGGAGAGGTCCAGCCGGCCGTCGTCGGTGAGCCCGAGCCAGCGCAGGGTCGCGCCGGTGCGCTCGCACAGCTGCTGCCAGGGCACCAGGTTGGCGTGGTGCTCCATCTCGGTCACGACGATCTCGTCGCCCTGGCCGACGGCGTACCGGCGGTGCGCCGGGTCCTTGGCGGTGACCGCGTTGGACAGCGAGTACGCCACGAGGTTGATCGCCTCGGTGGAGTTGCGGGTGAAGACGACCTCCTCGGCGGAGGCGCCGATGAAGGCCGCGATCCGCGCCCGCGCCGACTCGTACGCGCCGGTGGCCTCCTCGGCCAGCTGGTGCGCGCCGCGGTGCGGGGCGGCGTTGATCCGCTCGTAGAAGTCGCGCTCGGCGTCGAGGACGCTGCGCGGCTTCTGCGAGGTGGCGCCGGAGTCGAGGTAGACCAGCCGCTTCCCGTCGCGCACGGTGCGCGACAGGATCGGGAAGTCCGCCCGGATCGCCTCGACGTCCAGGGGCAGCGGGGCACGCGTCCCCGTGGGACGCGAGGCGGTCGCGGTCATGCCTTCGCGGTCTCCTTCGAGCCCTTGACGTAGGCGGCGTAGCCCTCCGCCTCGAGCTTGTCGGCCAGCTCCTGGCCGCCCTCGTCGACGACGCGGCCGGCGACGAACACGTGCACGAAGTCCGGCTTGATGTAGCGCAGGATCCGCGTGTAGTGGGTGATCAGCAGGACGCCGACCTCCCCCTCCTCGCGGGTGCGGTTGACGCCCTCGGAGACGACGCGCAGCGCGTCGACGTCGAGGCCGGAGTCGGTCTCGTCGAGGATCGCCATCTTCGGCTTGAGCAGCCGCATCTGCAGGATCTCGTGGCGCTTCTTCTCACCGCCGGAGAAGCCCTCGTTGACGTTGCGCTCGGCGAACGCCGGGTCCATCTCCAGCGCCGACATCTCGTCGCGGACGTCCTTGACCCAGGTGCGCAGCTTCGGGGCCTCGCCCTTGACCGCGGTGGCGGCGGTGCGCAGGAAGTTCGACACCGAGACGCCGGGGACCTCGACCGGGTACTGCATGGCGAGGAACAGGCCGGCGCGGGCGCGCTCGTCGACGCTCATCGCGAGGACGTCCTCGCCGTCGAGGGTCACCGTGCCGCCGGTGATCGTGTACTTCGGGTGCCCGGCGATCGAGTACGCCAGAGTCGACTTGCCCGAGCCGTTGGGGCCCATGATCGCGTGGGTCTCGCCCGACCGGACGGTCAGGTCGACGCCGCGGAGGATCTCCTTGGTCTCGTCGCCCTCGCCGACCGTGACGTGCAGGTCGCGGATCTCCAGAACCGACACTTCTTCTCTCGCTCCTCAGTTGCCGGCCGCGAGCGGGAGGCGCCCGTCGGACTCGGTGTCGACGTAGACGTCATCCCCCTCCACGCGGACCGGGTAGACGTCGACCGGCTCGGTGGCCGGCAGGTTGGTGGGCTCGCCGGTGCGCAGGTCGAAGCACGACCCGTGCAGCCAGCACTCGATGGTGGGGGCGCCGTCGAACTCCTCGACGTCGCCCTCCGACAGCGGGACCTCGGCGTGCGAGCACACGTCCTGCACCGCGTAGACGTCGCCGTCGTACCGGACGACGGCGACGTCGACGTCGGCGAGCTCCACCCGCAGCGCCCCGTTCTCGGGGACGTCGGAGAGCCCGCAGACCCGCGCGAAGGCCATGGGTCAGGCCACCTCGACCGGCTGCTCGTCGAGGCCGGGCAGGGCGCCCAGGCGCGTCTCGATGGAGCGCATCAGGCGGTCCTGCAGCTCGTCGACCCCGATGTGCTGGACGACGTCGGCGAAGAAGCCGCGCACGACCAGGCGGCGGGCGGTCTCGGCGTCGATGCCGCGCGAGCAGAGGTAGAACAGCTGCTCGTCGTCGAACCGGCCGGTGGCGCTGGCGTGGCCGGCGCCGACGATCTCGCCGGTCTCGATCTCCAGGTTGGGCACCGAGTCGGCGCGGGCGCCGTCGGTGAGCACCAGGTTGCGGTTGAGCTCGTAGGTGTCGGTGCCGGTGGCCTCCGGGCGGATGCGGACGTCGCCGATCCACACCGTGCGCGCGCCGTCGCCCTGCAGCGCGCCCTTGTAGAGCACGTTGCTGCTGCAGTTGGGCACCGCGTGGTCCACCCAGAGCCGGTGCTCCTGGTGCTGGGTCTCGTCGGAGAAGTAGACGCCGAAGAGCTCCGCCCGCCCGCCGGGGCCGGCGTACTGGACGTTGCTGACCAGCCGGACCAGGTCGCCGCCGAGGGTGACCACGACCTGCTTGAAGGAGGCGTCCCGGCCGACGACGGCGTCGTACTGCCCGCCGTGCACCGCGCCGGGCGCCCAGTCCTGCACCGAGACGAGGGTGACGTCGGCGCTGTCGCCGACGAGCACCGCGACACCGCCGGCATACCGGGCCGGGCCGGTGTGGTCGAGCACGACGGTCGCCTTCGAGAAGGCGCCGACCTCGATCACCAGCTGACCCCAGACGACGTCGTCACCGCCGGTGCCGGCCAGGCCGAGGGTCACCGGCCGGTCGAGCCGCGCCTCGGACGGCACGCGGACCACCGCGGCGCCGCCGCTGCGCTGCCGGGCGAGGGCCGCCAGCCGGTCGCCGGGCTCGGGCAGGCCCTTGAGCAGCGGGTCGTCGGCGTCCACGCGGGTCAGCTCGACGCCCTCGGGCAGGTCGGTGTCCCACTCCAGGTGCGCGTCCGAAGGGGCGCCGTCGAGCAGCGGGCGGATCCGGCGCATCGGGGTGAAGCGCCAGGTCTCCTCGCGGCCCGTGACCGTGCCGAAGGCGTCCGGGTCGGTCGAGGTGAACCGCTCGGCCGGGGAGCCGGTCGGCGTCGTCCCGCCGTGCGAGTGGGCGCCGGGCGCGGCCTGGCCGGCCGTGCCGGTGCCCGCCGCCGGGACGGCGGGCGGGCCGGCCTGGGTGCCGACGCCGTCGCCGAACAGCTCGCCGGCGAGGGTCGCGGACTCGGTGGTGAGGCCGGTGGTGCTGGGGGTGTTCTGGTCCGGCATCAGCCGACGGCACCTTCCATCTGCAGCTCGATGAGCCGGTTGAGCTCGAGGGCGTACTCCATGGGCAGCTCGCGGGCGATCGGCTCGACGAACCCGCGGACCACCATCGCCATGGCCTCGTCCTCGGACAGGCCGCGGCTCATCAGGTAGAAGAGCTGGTCCTCGCTGACCCGGGAGACGGTCGCCTCGTGGCCCATGGCGACGTCGTCCTCGCGGACGTCGACGTAGGGGTAGGTGTCCGACCGGCTGATCGTGTCGACCAGCAGGGCGTCGCACTTGACCGTCGACTTCGAGCCGGACGCGCCCTCGTCGATCTGCACCAGGCCGCGGTAGGACGTGCGGCCACCGCCGCGGGCCACCGACTTCGACACGATGGTCGAGGAGGTGTTGGGGGCGGCGTGCACCATCTTGGCGCCGGCGTCCTGGTGCTGGCCCTCGCCCGCGAAGGCGATGGACAGGACCTCGCCCTTGGCGTGCTCGCCGGTCATCCAGACGGCCGGGTACTTCATGGTGACCTTGGAGCCGAGGTTGCCGTCGATCCACTCCATGGTCGCGCCCTCGTGGGCGATCGCCCGCTTGGTGACCAGGTTGTAGACGTTGTTCGACCAGTTCTGGATGGTCGTGTACCGGCAGCGCGCGTTCTTCTTGACGATGATCTCGACGACCGCGGAGTGCAGCGAGTCCGACTTGTAGATCGGCGCGGTGCAGCCCTCGACGTAGTGCACGTAGGCGCCCTCGTCGACGATGATCAGCGTCCGCTCGAACTGGCCCATGTTCTCGGTGTTGATCCGGAAGTAGGCCTGCAGCGGGATCTCGACGTGCACGCCCTTCGGCACGTAGATGAACGAGCCGCCCGACCACACCGCGGTGTTCAGCGCGGCGAACTTGTTGTCGCCGGACGGGATGACCGAGCCGAAGTACTCGCGGAACAGGTCCGGGTGCTCCTTGAGGGCGGTGTCGGTGTCGAGGAAGACGACGCCCTGCTCCTCGAGGTCCTCGCGGATCTTGTGGTAGACGACCTCGGACTCGTACTGGGCCGCGACACCGGCGATCAGCCGCTGCTTCTCCGCCTCGGGGATGCCCAGCTTGTCGTAGGTGTTCTTGATGTCCTCGGGCAGCTCGTCCCACGAGGCCGCCTGGGCCTCGGTCGAGCGCACGAAGTACTTGATGTTCTGGAAGTCGATGCCGGAGAGGTCCGACCCCCAGTCGGGCATCGGCTTGCGCTCGAAGAGCTTGAGCGCCTTGAGGCGGCGCTCGAGCATCCACTCGGGCTCGCCCTTGCGCGCCGAGATGTCCCGGACGACGTCCTCGTCGAGGCCGCGGCGGGCGGAGGCCCCGGCGACGTCGGCGTCGGCCCAGCCGTACTGGTAGCGGCCGAGCTGCTCGATCTGCTCGTCCTGCGTCAGCGGCGTGCCGCTCACCGGCTGCTGGGTGCTGGTCATGCGGGCGTCCTCTCCCGGTCGCTCGTGGGGGTGCTGGTGGACGGTGCGGGGCCGGGTCGTGGTGGGACGACCCGCGCCGCTCGCTCACCGGGTACAGGGCGTGCGGGGGTCGTTGTGTTCCCCGCACCGGTGTGAGCCCGGGCGCGTGACGGCCCGGGGATGTGGGTGGTGCAGACGCCGTCGCCGTGGGCGATCGTGGCCAGCCGCTGGACGTGGGTGCCCACCAGCCGGCCGATGACCGCCGTCTCGACCTCGCACAGCTGCGGGAACTCCGCCGCCACGTGCGCGACCGGGCAGTGGTGCTGGCACAGCTGCCCGCCACTGGAGATCGCCGAGGCCGTGGCAGCGTAGCCCTCGGCCGTCAGCGCCTCGGCCAGCGCCCGGGCCCGCTCGACCGGCGCACCGTCCGCGCGGGCGACGGCGTCGGAGGCCCGCTGCTCGAGGCCGGCCAGCTGCGCCTCGGCGACGGCGCGGACGGCGTCGGGACCGCCCGAGGCCGCGACGTACCGCAGCGCGGTCAGCGCCAGGTCGTCGTAGGCGTGGGCGAACCCGGACCGGCCGGCGTCGGTGAGGTGGAAGTGCCGGGCGGGCCGGCCCCTCCCCCGGTGCGCGCCCGCGGCTGCGCGCTCCTCGACCCGTCCCTGGGCGGCCAGGGCGTCGAGGTGGCGCCGGACGGCGGCGGGGCTGACGCCCAGCCGGCCGGCCAGCTCGCTGGCGGTCTGCGGTCCGTGCTCGAGCAGCAGCGCGGTCACGCGGTCACGGGTGCGGACGTCGTCGGCCCGCACCGCCCCCGCCTGCGTCGCGCTGCTTTCCACAACACGATTGTGACCTATTTCGGGAGGCCTGCAAGCAAGGTCCCCCTAAGTCACCCGGTCCCCGACCGTGCAGGTCAGGGGCCGGGTGGCGCAGGTCACGACGGGCTCACGCCCGGGCGGCCGCCGCCGGCTCGGGGTCCTCGACGCGCAGGTCGAGGGCGCCGTCCCGGACGTCGGCGACGACGTGCCGGCCGGCCCCGACGCGGCCGTCGAGCAGCAGCCGGGCCAGCGGGTTGTCGACCTCCCGCTGGATCGCCCGGCGCAGCGGGCGCGCGCCGAACTGCGGCTCGAAGCCCCGCTCGGCGATCCAGGCGACCGCGTCGTCGGTGAAGGTCACCTCGATGCCCTGCGCCGACAGCCGCCGGCGCGTCTCGTCGAGCAGCAGCCGGGTGATCTGCTGCAGCTGCTCGCTCTCCAGCTGCTGGAACACCACGATCTCGTCGATCCGGTTGAGGAACTCCGGCCGGAACGACTCGCGCAGCCGCCGCATCAGCCGGTCCCGCAGGCCGGCGTCGGCCGCGGCGCCGTCACCGGTGCCGAAGCCGAGCGGGGTGTTGCGCCCCTGGATCAGCTCCGACCCCAGGTTGCTGGTCATGATCAGCACGGTGTTCGTGAAGTCGACCGTGCGGCCCTGCGAGTCGGTGAGCCGGCCGTCGTCGAGCACCTGCAGCAGCGTGTTGAAGACGTCGGGGTGCGCCTTCTCGATCTCGTCGAGCAGCACGACCGAGTAGGGCCGGCGGCGGACCGCCTCGGTCAGCTGGCCGGCGTCCTCGTAGCCGACGTAGCCGGGCGGGGAGCCGACCAGGCGGCTGACGGTGTGCCGCTCCTGGAACTCGCTCATGTCCAGCCGGACCATCCGGTCGGAGTCGCCGAACATCGCCTCGGCCAGGGCGCGGGCCAGCTCGGTCTTGCCGACGCCGGTCGGGCCGAGGAACAGGAAGCTGCCGATCGGCCGGTCCGGGTCGCCCAGGCCCACGCGGGACCGGCGGACGGCCTCGGACACCACGCGGACGGCGTCGTCCTGGCCGACCACCCGCTCGTGCAGGCGCTCCTCGAGCTGCAGCAGCCGCTGCATCTCCTCCTGGGTGAGCTGGCTGACCGGGATGCCGGTGGCCCGGGACACCACCTCGGCGACGTCCTCGACGCCGACCTCGGGCACCCCGGCCGAGCCGCCGCCGGTGCGGGCCTCCTCCAGGCGGCGCTGTGCCGTGGCGACCTCGTCGCGCAGCTCGGAGGCGCGCTCGTACTGCTCGGCGGCCACCGCCTGGTCCTTCTCCCGCAGCAACTGCTCGAGCTCCTGCTCGAGGCCGCGCAGGTCCGTCGGCGGGGTCTTCACCCGGCGGCGGACGCGGGCACCGGCCTGGTCGATGAGGTCGATGGCCTTGTCCGGCAGGTGCCGGTCGGTCACGTAGCGGTCGGACAGCTCGACGGCGGCGCGGACGGCGTCGTCGGTGAAGCGCACCTGGTGGTGTGCCTCGTAGCGGTCGCGCAGGCCGCAGAGGATCTGCACGGTGTCCTCGACGCTCGGCTCGGTCACCAGGATCGGCTGGAACCGGCGCTCCAGGGCCGCGTCCTTCTCGATGTTGCGGCGGTACTCGTCGAGCGTCGTGGCGCCGATGACGTGCAGCTCGCCGCGGGCCAGGGCGGGCTTGAGCATGTTGCCCGCGCCGCCGGAGCCCTCCGAGGTGCCCGCGCCGACGACGGTGTGCAGCTCGTCGATGAAGGCGATGACCTCGTCGGAGTGCTCGCGGATCTCGTCGATGATCTTCTTCAGCCGCTCCTCGAAGTCACCGCGGTACCGGGTGCCGGCCACCAGGCCGGTGAGGTCGAGCTCGACCAGGCGCTTGCCGCGCAGCGTCTCCGGGACGTCGCCCTCGACGATCTGGGCGGCGATGCCCTCGACGATCGCGGTCTTGCCGACGCCGGCCTCACCGATGAGCACGGGGTTGTTCTTGCGCCGCCGGGACAGCACCTCGACGGTCTGCTCGATCTCGGACTCGCGGCCGATCACCGGGTCGATCTGGCCGTTGCGGGCCATCTCGGTCAGGTCGCGGCCGAACTCGTCCAGCGTCGGGGTGCTCGAGGCCGGCCGGCCGGGGCGGCCGCCGCCGGGAGTGCCGCCGCCGGTGGCGGCCTGCTGCAGCGCCTCGGGGGTGACCCCGTGCTCGCGCAGCACCCGCCCGCCCGGGGACTCGGCGTCCACGGCGAGGGCGAACAGCAGGTGCTCGGGGCCGATGTAGGTGGAGCCCAGGGCCCGCGACACCTGGTGGGCGTCGAGCAGGACCCGCTTGGCGGCCGGGGTCAGGGCCGCCCGCTCGGCCTGCGGCGTCCCCTGCGGCATCTGCGCCTCGAGCTCGGTGCGCAGCCGGTCGGGGTCGGTGCCCGTGCGGGACAGGAAGGCGCGGGCGGTCTCGTCGCCGGTCATCGCCCACAGCAGGTGCTCGGTGTCGAGGTCGGCGCTGCCGGTCGCCAGGGCCTGCGCGGCCGCGGCGTTGACCAGCTCGCGGGCCTGCTGGCTGAGGAACTGCATCGGGCTCACCCGCTGCCGCGGCGTGCGCTGCTCGCCGCCGAGGTACCGGGCGAAGAAGTCGTCGAACGGGCTCCCGTAGGGGCCAGGGAAGAACGGGCTGGTCATACCTCACGTCCAAGGGGGGAAGTCGGGGCGTCGGCGGGGCTCGCTCGGATGGCTCCCGGGTGGGGCTCCCGTACCCGGGAGGGCGCACCGACACCAGGTCGGCGCGTCGGCCGCCTGCGCCTCCTACAGCGCGACGGGACGCCCCGTCCTTCCCCGTCCGTGATCGCCCTGGGCGAACCCGGGAGAGGTGGCCGGCCGCGACTAGCATCGGGCCGTGCCGGTCCTGCCCACCGCCTTCTCCCCCGCCGTCATCACGCGCCTGGCGCTGGCCAACGTGGTCGCCAACGGCGCCATCGTGGTCACCGGCGGCGTGGTCCGGCTGACCGGCTCGGGCCTGGGCTGCCCCACCTGGCCGCGGTGCACCGACGACAGCTTCGTGACGACGCCGGAGATGGCCGGCCACGGCCTCATCGAGTTCGGCAACCGGCTGCTCACCTTCGTGCTCACCGCGGTGGCGGTCGCGGTGCTGGTGGCGGTCTGGCGTTCCCCGCGCCGGGACCTGCGCCCGCTGGCGGTGCTGACCTTCCTCGGCATCCCGGTCCAGGCGGCGATCGGCGGCGTCACGGTGCTCACCGGCCTCAACCCGTGGACCGTCGCCGTCCACTTCCTCGTCTCCACGCTGCTGGTCGCCGTCTCCACGGTGCTGTGGCTGCGGTCCCGGGAGCCGGGCGTCGGGCAGCCGGTGGTCCGCCGCCCGATCGCGCTGCTGGCCGGCGGGATCGCCGCGGTCACCGCGGTGGTGCTCGCGCTGGGCACGGTCGTCACCGGCAGCGGCCCGCACAGCGGCGACCTCGACGACGCCGGCGTCCCCACCGGCGACCGCATGGGCTTCGACCCCGAGACGGTCAGCCGGCTGCACGCCGACGCGGTGTTCCTGCTCGTCGGCCTGACGATCGCGCTGCTGGTGGCGCTGTACGCCACCGACGCCCCCGGCCGCGTCCGCCGGGCCGCGCGCGACGTGCTCGTCGTCCAGCTGCTGCAGGGCGTCGTCGGGTTCGTCCAGTACTTCACGCACCTGCCGGTCGTGCTGGTGCTGCTGCACATGCTCGGCGCGGTGCTGGTGACCGCGTACACCGCGCGGCTGGTGTGGTCGGTCCGCGGCCCGGCGACCGGGCAGCCCCTCGACGCCCCCGCCGCCCGGGTCCCCGCCGCCCGCTGACCCACCGGGGCCCCGCGCCCACGGCGACATGCGCCGGAGGATCGTCACCGCACCCCGGATGACGACCGCCACGCGCATCTCGGCGCCCGTTGTCGCGCGCGGGCGCACGGCCCCACGACGGTGCGAGCCCGGCCCCCGGGCGGGTCCGGGCTCGCGGCGGAGCGGGGCGGGTCAGACGAGGACGTCGATGGCGATCGCGATGGACAGCAGCGTCATGTGCGTGATCGACACCGAGAACAGCTTCATCGGCCGGTCGGGCACGGCGGTGCGGATGCGGTCGAGCCACTGGTGGGTCTCGGCGACGTACCAGGCGCCGAGCAGCCCGCCGCCGATGGCGAAGGCCCAGTTCAGCACCGGGGTGATCGACCCCATGAGCAGGGTGGCGCCGAGGGTCGCCCACGCCCACGCGACCGACTGCCGGCCGACGCTCTCCGGGCCGGCGACGACGGTGAGCATGGGGACGTTCGCGCGGGCGTAGTCGTCGCGGTAGCGGCTGGCCAGCGCCCAGAAGTGCGGCATCTGCCAGCAGAAGACGACGGCGAAGAAGGCGAGCGCCGGCCAGTCGAGCGAGCCGGTCACCGCCGCCCACCCGATGAGCACCGGCGCCGCCCCCGGGAACGCCCCGAAGACCGTGTTGTGCCGGGTCCGGCGCTTGAGCACCATCGTGTAGACGACGGAGTAGGCCAGGATCGCGACCGCGGCCAGCGCGGTGGCCAGCGGCGTGGTCTCGAGCCACAGGATCGCCAGCGACGCCGCGGCGAGGGTCGCACCGAAGACCAGCGCCGCCCGCGGGGACACCACGCCGGAGGGGATCGGCCGGTTGCGCGTGCGGGACATCAGCCGGTCGATGTCGCGGTCGTACCAGCAGTTGAACACGTTGGCCGCGCCGGCGGCGAACATCCCGCCGACCATCGTGGCGGCCACCAGCCGCCAGGACGGCCACCCGTCGGCCGCCATCATCATCGCGGGCAGCGTCGTCACGAGCAGCAGCTCGACGAGCTTCGGCTTGGTCAGCGCGACGTAGGCCCCGACCACGCCCGACAGCCGGCGGGCCGGGACGGCGGGCCGCTGGGTGAGCGCCGTCACCGGGCGACCTCTGCCGCGCGCACGCACGGACGGCAGGGAGCCACCGGGCACGAAGACAGCACGATGGTCCCTTCGAACCGGGGATGGAACGGGCCCACTGTAGCCCGCCGGCTCCTCACGGCACGGCGCGACAGCTGGCCAGCTCCCTGACCGGTCAGGAGGCGATGACGAGCGTCAGCGTGGGCCGCTGGTAGGTCGACGGGGCCTCCCGCGAAGCGAACTGCAACCCGTCGTCGACCTCGGCGGACACCTCGAGGGAGAGTTGACCGGTCCAGTCGGCGACGTCGAGGGGGACGGTGACCAGACCGGGCTCCATCGCGCTGAGGTCCGCGTGTGGAGAAGTCGCGGTGCGCGCCGGCCGTCGTTTCCAGGACAGCGTCGCCTCACTCCACGTCGTCGCCGTGGACCAGACCACGGGGCCGTCGACGGTGCCGTCGACGACATGCACCGTCAGGTCCGCCGAGACGACGACCTCACCGGTGGTCAGGGCCGGCAGGTCGAACCGCAGGTAGGAGGTGGCCCGGGACGACGGCCCGCTCACACGGCTGTCCACCTCGAGAGTCGTCGCTGCCCCCGCCACTCGCCCGGCGGATGCCTGCCACGCCGTGACGTCCGCGGTCGGGGTCACACTGACGACCCTGAGCGAGCGCCGGAGGGCGGTGAGGTGGTCGTTGGCGGCGCGGAGGGCCGCCAGTGCCGGTTTCGGTGTCCCGTCCAGGCGGGTCAGCCCGAAGTTGTTCTCGTAGGCGTTCCAGTCATCCCGGTCCCGGACGGTGAACACGAACGCGTGGGTCACGTACCGGTACTGCTGCTGCACCAGGTCGATCGCCC
>NZ_JBJGZK010000035.1:0-44262 GCF_054050475.1 Geodermatophilus sp. SYSU D00525 | reverse complement strand
GCCCGTCCCCGGGAGGGGACGGGCGCCGTTCCGCGTTCTCAGAGCTTGACGGGGTAGACCGTCTCCGGGACGTCGACGACGATCCGCTCCTCGACGAAGATCCCGTGCCACACCATGAAGACCAGCACCGACCACAGCTGACGGGCGATGCGCTTGCTCGGCACCTCCTCGGTGCGCAGCCGGTCGAGCAGGCCAAGGACGACGTCGCGGTCCAGCCACTCCTGCGTCTGGCTCTCGGTGACGATCCCGCGGGCCCAGTCGTGCAGCGGGCCGGCGAGGAACTCCGCCGTCGGCACGGGGAAGCCGAGCTTGCGCCGGTTCATGATCCGCGGCGGCACGATCTGGCGCATCGCCTGGCGCAGCGCGTACTTGGTCGCGTCGCCGCGGCGCGGCACCCGCTGCCCGACCGGGAGCGAGCTCGCGATGGCGAACACCTCGGGGTCGAGGAACGGCACCCGCAGCTCGAGCGAGTTGGCCATGGTCATCTTGTCGGCCTTGACCAGGATGTCGCCGCGCAGCCAGGTGAACAGGTCGACGTACTGCATCGCCGTCACGTCGTCGTAGCCGGCCTCGCGGGTGCGCCGGTACAGGTCCTCGGTGACCGCGACGTGCGAGAGGTCGGGGTCGCGGCCGGGCAGCAGCGCGGCCAGCTCGTCGTCGCGCAGGTTGCGGGCGTTGCCGTAGTACCGCTGCTCGAGCGGGATCGACGCCCGGCGCAGCAGGTCCTGCCCGCGGACGCCCTCGGGCAGCACGTCGGCGATCCGGGCCATCGCCCGGCGGGCGGCCGGCGGCAGCTTCGACGCCCACGCGAGGCTGATCGGCTCGCGGTAGATGGTGTAGCCGCCGAACAGCTCGTCGGCGCCCTCGCCGGACAGCACGACCTTGACGTGCTTGCGCGCCTCGCGGGCCACGAAGTACAGCGGCACCAGCGCGGGGTCGGCGACCGGGTCGTCGAGGTACCAGACCACCTCGGGGATGGCCGCGGCGAACTGCTCGGCGGTGACCTCCACCGGCACGTGCTTGACGCCGAGGATCGACGCCGACTCGGCGGCGATCTCGATCTCCGACTGCGCCTGCCGCTGGAAGCCGACCGTGAACGTCAGCAGGTCCGGGTTGTACCGGTGCGCGAGCGCGGCGATCGCGGTGGAGTCGATGCCGCTGGAGAGGAACGAGCCGACGGTGACGTCGGCGCGCATGTGCTTGGCCACCGACTCGTCGAGCACCTCGGCGATGCGGTCGTAGAGCTCCTGCTCCCGGCCGGCGGGCACCGGCTGCGGCGTCCAGGCGGGGTGGAAGTAGCGCGCGGTGGACAGCTCGCCGTCGACGACGGTGAAGGTCGTGCCGCTCTCGATCCGGCGGATGCCGCGGTGCAGCGTCGCCGGCTCCGGCACGTACTGCAGCGTCAGGTAGTGCTGCAGCGACGCCGGGTCGACGCCGCCCGCGGCCGCGCTGCCGCCGAGCAGCTGCAGGAGCGCCTTCTTCTCCGAGCTGAAGACCAGCCCGCCGTCGGCCAGGCGCGCGGTGAACAGCGGCTTGATGCCGAACGGGTCGCGGGCGCCGAAGGCGGTGCGGGTCTCGGTGTCCCAGATGACGAAGGAGAACATCCCGCGCAGCCGCCGGACGACGTCCTGGCCCCACAGGTGGTAGCCCGCGACGATCGTCTCGGTGTCGCCGTGCGTGGCCAGCTGCGCGCCCGCGGCCTGCAGCTCCTCGCGCAGCTCGACGTAGTTGTAGATCTCCCCGTTGAACAGGATCCGGTAGCGGTCACCGGCGTAGGGGAGGGGCTGGGGGCTGCCCTCGACGTCGATGATCGACAGCCGGTTGAAGCCGAGGACGACGTTGCCGTCGGACCACACGGCGGTGTCGTCCGGCCCGCGGTGGTGCAGGCAGTGCAGCGCCGCGCGGACGTCGTCGACGTGGGCCTCGGAGACCCGGGGCGCGTCGGTGGACAGGTAGGCCAGCAGGCCGCACATGCGGGGTTCTCCGGGGAGTGAGGAGGACGGTCAGAGGGGTCGGCCGGCGCGGACGCGGGTGGTCACCCGGCGCTCCGCGACGAACGACACGAGGGGGACGACGCCGGCCAGCAGCACCAGCAGGGTGCCCTTGGCGGTGAACCGCGCCTTGAGGGCCAGGTCGAACGCCGTCGCGAGGTAGACGATGTAGAGCAGCCCGTGGACGGGTGAGACGACCGCGGACACCTCGGGGATCCCGGCCGCGTAGCGCAGCGGGATGGCGACGGCGACGAGCACCAGGAGCATCACGCCGACGGCGTAGGCCATGACGCGGTAGCGGGTGAGCGCGCCGGCCACCTGGGGGGTCAGCGTCGCCTGCTGCGGCTCAGCGGCCACCCGGACCCCGC
This sequence comes from Geodermatophilus sp. SYSU D00525, assembly GCF_054050475.1. Classification (NCBI taxonomy): domain Bacteria; kingdom Bacillati; phylum Actinomycetota; class Actinomycetes; order Geodermatophilales; family Geodermatophilaceae; genus Geodermatophilus; species Geodermatophilus sp. SYSU D00525. Next base: position 41,903 of record NZ_JBJGZK010000035.1, on the reverse strand, counting down.
TGACCGAGCGCCCGCTCGTTGAGCTCGGCGAGGTAGGCGTTGTAGGCGGCCAGCTCCGGGTCCCCGCTGGTGTCCACCCGCGGCCGCTGGTACAGGACGACGGCGGTGGTCGGCTCGTCCTCGTCGGGGTGGCGGTTGAGCTCGACGCGGACCATCCGGACGTAGAACCACAGGCCCATGAACCCGTACAGCGGCCACTGCAGCGCGTAGCTCCAGTTGACCGCTCCACCGCCGGCTTCGGCCTTGGTCAGCTGCCAGTAGCCGAGGAAGAAGGTGGCGACGAACAGGGCGGCCACCAGCAGGTGCAGCAGCACCCAGCGGGGGGTCAGCAGCCGCGTCCACACGCCCTCGACTCTAACCGCCTCCGTCGCGGTCGAGGCGGCACGGTGAGCAGGCCCACGAGCGGCCCGGTCACCGGCGTCCCGGTGGTCCCGGCCGACCCGCCGGTACCGGGTCTCCGGTGGTCGGCCGCCGTGCGGGGTCGGCTAGTCTCGGCCCAGACTGAGGTCGGCGCACGGACCAGGGCGGGCACCCCGCCCGCGGCCGCGCCGGGAGAGCCGCCCGGGAACCGCCGGGCGGAGGACGAGGAGGCAGCGGGCAGTGGCTCGACGCAGCAGGCTCGCGCGGGTCGCCGCGCTCGGTCTCCTGGGGGTGCTCACCCTCACCGGGTGCGACCTCAACAACGAGTTCTGGCGCTTCGGGTTCCCCGAGGGCGTGACCGAGGAAGCGACGGAGATCCGTCAGCTGTGGACCGGCTCGGTCATCGCGGCGCTGATCGTCGGCTTCATCGTGTGGGGTCTGATCATCTGGTCGGTGGTCATGCACCGGAAGAAGGGCGACGACCTGCCGCGGCAGACGGCGTACAACCTGCCGCTGGAGATCGCGTACTCGATCTTCCCGTTCATCATCATCGCCGCCCTGTTCTTCTTCACCGTCTCGGTGCAGAACGACGTGCAGGAGCGCAGCGACGACCCCGACACGACGATCGCGGTCAACGCCTTCAAGTGGAACTGGCAGTTCGTCTACCCGGAGACCACCGGTCCCGACGGCGAGCCGGTGAACACCGTCGGCGCGACCGACGAGATCCCGATCCTCGTGCTGCCGGTCGACCAGGACATCCGCTTCGAGGTCGCCTCCGCCGACGTCATCCACTCGTTCTGGGTGCCGGAGTTCCTCTTCAAGCTCGACGTCATCCCGGGCAACGAGAACGGCCGGGACAACGTCTTCGAGCTGCACCCGAACGAGGAGGGCGCCTACGTCGGGCGCTGCGCGGAGCTCTGCGGCTCGTACCACGCGTACATGAACTTCGAGGTCCGCGTGGTCAGCGCCGAGGACTACGAGGCCTACCTGGCCGCCCGTGAGTCGGGCCAGGACACCCGCGAGGCGCTCGAGAGCATCGGCCAGGACGGCGAGGCCATCACGACCGAGCCGTTCCGCGTGGGCGACGGCTACTACCAGCGTGCGGCCGACTGACGTGTCCACCGGCACCGAGGACCACCGCACCGACGCTGCGCAGGGAGGACGGCCGTGAAGGTCGAGGCGCTCATCTTCAACCTCATCGCGGTCTTCTGCATCGTCGCGGCGGCCGTGTACGGCTTCTGGGCGCAGGAGCCGATCGGCACGACGGCGCTGATCCTGTCCGGGGGGCTCACCGGCCTCATCGGCGGGTTCTTCTGGTTCATCTCCCGCCGCATCGACGCCCGGCCCGAGGACCGCAAGGACGCCGAGATCGCCGAGGGCGCCGGTGAGCTGGGCTTCTTCCCGCCGGCCAGCTACTGGCCCTTCGGCCTGGCTCTCTCCGCGGCCGTCACGGGCCTCGGTCTGGCCTTCTGGTACGACTGGCTGATCATCCTCGGCGTCGTGAGCCTGCTCGTGACCATCGCCGGCCTGCTGTTCGAGTTCTACGTCGGGCAGAACGCGCAGTCCAGCTGACGTCCCGTCGCTGACGAGGGCCCCCTCCCGCACCGCGGGAGGGGGCCCTCGTGCATCTGCAGGCCGGACGGGAGCTGCGCTCCGGTGCGGGGGAGAGCGCCGGCCTCCCCGCGCTGCTCGTCACGAGGGAGTCCGGGCAGGTGCTGAGCCGCTCCTGGGACGCCGAGAGAGCGGTGCCGAGGCCATCGATGACGGAGGGGCGCCCACGGGCCCACCGAGACCCGCTGACGAGCGGCGGGGGGGTACGCCGCCACGGCGCCCGGGCCCGGAGCACGGTCGCCGTCGTGGCGGGGCGTCCGACGACCCCGTGGGGGCTGCGACGGTTGCGGTGGCCGCGGCGGTCGCTCCCCGGGACGGGGGAGTGCGCCCTGGCGACCCGTCCTCCGACGGCGGGCGGGGGTCGGGCGCTGCGCCGCTGGTCCCCGCACGCCCGTGGGTGCCGTGGCGGGCCGACCGTCCTCGGCCGGCGTCGCCTCCGGCCGGGAGACGGGATGCGGTGCCGTCGAGGTGTGCAGGCTGTGCGCGGCCCGCACACCCCACGCCGCGCGGTCTCCGGCGCTACGGCCCGGGGCTCAGCCCGTCCGGCCGACTGGGGCGCTCGTCCCGGAGATGCAGCAGGGCCCCGGTGGAGTGCTCCACCGGGGCCCTGCGTGCTCAGTGCGTCGCGTCAGTCGCGCGGCTCCTGTGGGCGTCCGCCCTCGGAGGGACGGCCACCCTCGGAGGGACGACCCCCCTCGGCGGGACGGCCACCCTCGGCCGGGCGCCCACCGTCGGCCGGACGGCCGCTGGTGGTGAGCTCGCGGCCCGGCTCGGCCGCGGACAGGCCCCGCTCCTCGGCGCGCTGCTCGATCTCCACCGCCGACGGCTCCTCGATCGGCGAGAAGAACCCGCGGATGGCGCGACGGGCGCCACCGACCTGGTTCATCTTCTTGGGCACCGGAGCGCCGCCGTAGGCCAGCTCGCTGTGGCCGTGCGCGTCCACCGGGCCGAGAGGCTGGTGGACCTCGATGAACTCACCGTGCGGCAGCCGGCGGATGACACCGGTCTCGATGCCGTGCTCGAGGACCTCACGGTCGTGCTGCTGCAGACCGAGGCAGATCCGGTAGGTGAGCACGTACGCGATCGGCGGCAGGACGATCAGGCCGATGCGGCCCATCCAGGTCATCGCGTTCAGGCTGATGTCGAACTTGTCGGCGATGACGTCGTTCGCACCCGACAGCAGCAGCACCACGTAGAAGGTGAGCGCCATCAGGCCGAGCGAGGTGCGCACGGGGACGTCCCGCGGGCGCTGGAGCAGGTGGTGCGAGGCGGTGTCGCCGGTCAGCTTCCGCTCCAGCACCGGGTAGGCGAGCAGGAGCGTGAAGATGATGCCGGGGAGCACGACCGTCGGCCAGAACAGCGCCGGGATGTTGTAGTTGCCCGGCAGGTAGATGTCCCAGGCCGGGAACAGACGGGTCGAGCCGTCGAGGAACATGACGTACCAGTCGGGCTGCGACGCCGAGGACACCTGCGCCGGGTTGTACGGGCCCCACAGCCACACCGGGTTGATCTGCACGAGGCCACCGAGGGCCGCGCAGACACCGAAGACCACCAGCAGCAGACCGGTCGCCTTGCCGGCGAAGGTCGGGAAGAGCCGGTTGCCGACCACGTTGTGCTCGGTGCGGCCCGGGCCGGGGAACTGGGTGTGCTTCTGCTTGACCAGGATCAGCAGGTGCAGCGCGATCAGCGCCAGGATGATCGCCGGGATGAGCAGCACGTGGGCGATGTAGAGCCGCCCGACGATCAGGTCCCCGACGTAGTCACCGCCGAAGACCGCCCAGTGCACCCAGGTGCCCACGACCGGGATCGACAGGATGATCGCCGACATGATCCGGAGGCCGGTGCCCGAGAGCAGGTCGTCCGGCATCGAGTAGCCGGCGAAGCCCTCGAAGATGCCGAGGATCAGCAGCGCGACACCGATGAGCCAGTTGGTCTCGCGCGGCCGGCGGAACGCGCCGGTGAAGAAGATCCGCAGCATGTGGCAGACGATCGCGGCCATGAACAGCAGCGCGGCCCAGTGGTGCATCTGCCGCATGAGCAGGCCGCCGCGGACGTCGAACGAGATGTCCAGCGTCGAGGCGTACGCGATCGACATGTCGACGCCGCGCAGGGGCGCGTACGAGCCGTCGTAGGTGACCTCGGTCATCGAGGCCTGGAAGAAGAACGTCAGGTACGTGCCGGTGAGCAGCAGGATGATGAACGAGTAGAGCGCGATCTCCCCGAGCAGGAACGACCAGTGGTCGGGGAAGACCTTGTTCAGCGTCCGGCGGAGCGGACCGGCGACGATGAGCCGGTCGTCGACCTCGAGAGCGGCCTTGCCGAGGCGCGTGGTGGGCGCCCCCGGCGCGGTGGCGGTGCGAGCCATCAGATGCGCTCCCGGTTCCAGTAAGTGGGACCCACGGCCTCAATGTAGTCGCTGCGCGCGACGAAGAAGCCCTCGTCGTCGACCGTGATGGGCAGCTGCGGCAGCGAGCGGGTGGCGGGCCCGAAGACCGGCTTGGCGCCCTGTGTGACGTCGAACTGCGACTGGTGGCACGGGCAGAGGATCCGGCTGGTCTCCTGCTCGTACAGCGACACCGGGCAGCCGGCGTGCGTGCAGATCTTGGAGAAGGCGACGTAGTCGCCGTAGCCGAAGCCCTCCTGGCCCTCGCGCGGGACCGCCTCGGCCTGCTGCGCGGGGCGCAGCCGGATCAGCATCGTGGCGGCGTCGGACAGCCGGTTGCCGCCGGGGACGGCCGGGAAGACGGTCTCCAGCGAGCCGGGCACCTGGTCGCCGGGGCGGATCGGGGTGCCGTCGTCGCGGACGAGGCGGACGCCCTCGGCCCACTCGGTGGTACCCAGCGGATTGCCGCGGTTCGGGTTCTTGATCAGGCCGCCGAGCGGGGCGATCAGCATCAGGCCCAGGCCGCCGCCCATGAACAGCAGGCTGCGGGTGAGGAGCTTGCGCCGCTTCAGGCCGCTGTTGTGCAGGCCGCCGACGAGCGTGGCGCCGGTGGTGACGCGGTCGAAGTGCGAGCCGTCGTGCTTGTCCTGCACCGCCGTCTCGTGCGGCAGCAGCTTCTTCGTGTAGAGCACCAGGCCCACGCCGAAGAAGGTGAACGCGAGGCCCATGAGCGCGCCGAGCAGCGGGGTGTAGAGCGTGCTGAAGGTGCCGCTGCCCAGCTCCCACTGCCAGTCGGGCAGGAACCAGCCGGCGCCGGCGTAGACGACGACGAAGGCGAACGCGGACAGCCCGGCCAGGCCGAACGTCAGGCCCACCTGGCGGACGGCGCGCCGCTCCAGCGCCGACCCGGGCTCGGGGCCCGGCTCGACGTGGAGCACCTCCACGCCGTCGTACCGGGCGCCGAGGCGGTCGAGCTCCTCGCGGGGGAGGGCCGCGAGCTGCTCGGGGGTGTAGTCGTCGTCCGGGCCGCCGTGCAGCGGGCCCGGGGTGTCCGCCCCGCCGGTCGAGCCGGGGCGGGTGTCGTGCGTGGTCACGCCTTGCTCCCCATCCAGAAGATCCCGAACATCAGCGCGGAGATCGCGACGGTCCAGATGACCAGGCCCTCGCTGACCGGGCCGATGCGGCCGATGCCCGCGCCGCCCGGGTCGGGCATGTCGGTGATCGTCTGGACGTAGTTGATGATCGCCCGCTTCTCCTCCGGGGTGATCTGGTTGTCCCCGAAGACCGGCATGTTCTCGGGGCCGGAGAGCATGGCGGTGTAGATCTCGAGGTCGTTGGCGTCCTCGAGGCTGGGCGCGTACTTGCCCGAGGAGAGCGCGCCACCCTCGCCGACGAAGTTGTGGCACTGCGCGCAGTTGAGCCGGAACAGCTCACCGCCGGCGGCCAGGTCGCCGTCGCGCAGGTCGCCCGAGGGGAGGGTCGGGCCGCCGCCGTTGGCCTGGACGTAGGCCATCAGCTGGTCGATCTCCTCGTCGGAGAAGATGGCCGGCTTGTCGGGGGCCTGGGCGCTCTGGCGGACCAGCGGCATGCGGCCGGTGTGCACCTGGAAGTACACGGAGGCCTCGCCGACGCCGATGAGCGAGGGGCCGCGGTTGGGCACGCCCTCGAGGTTCTCGCCGTGGCAGCTGATGCAGCTGCGCTCGTACAGCTCGCGGCCGGCGGCCTCGGCGCTGGACTCGCTGCCCTCGTCGGCGGCCTGGGCGCCCGGGGCGAGGGTCGAGTAGAGCGCGCCGGTCAGGACCAGCCCGGCCATCAGGGCGGCGACGTTGCCGACGCGGCGGCGCTGCTTCGAGCGGCGGCGGGCGCGGGCGGCGGCAGCCGGGGTCCCCTCGGCCGGGCGGCGGCGCGACCAGCGCGACCGCCGCGGCTCCTCGTCGGGCAGGGTGTCGGACTGCGGGTTCGTGGTGGACACCGGTTCCCTAGCGGATCAGGTAGATCGTGGCGAAGAGCCCGACCCACACGACGTCGACGAAGTGCCAGTAGTAGGAGACCACGATCGCCGAGGTCGCCTGCGCCGGCGTGAAGCGGCCCATGGTGGACCGGATGAGCACGTAGACGAAGGCCACGAGGCCGCCGATGACGTGCAGGGCGTGGAAGCCGGTCGTCAGGTAGAAGACCGAGCCGTAGGTGCTGCTCGAGATGGTGGTCGCGTGGTCGGTGACGAGCACCCGGTACTCGTTCGCCTGGCCCAGCACGAAGACCAGCCCCATGACGAAGGTGATCGTGAACCACCGGCGCAGGCCGTAGACGTTGCCGCTCTCGGCCGCGAACACGCCGATCTGGCAGGTGACCGAGGAGGCCACCAGGATCAGCGTGAAGACCAGCGCGTACGGCAGGTTCAGTTCGGTGGGTTCCGGGGGCCAGCCCTCGGTCGAGCGCGCCCGCGCGGTGAAGTACATGGCGAACAGCCCGGCGAAGAACATCAGCTCGCTGGAGAGCCAGATGATCGTGCCGACGCTGACCATGTTCGGTCGGGTCAGGGAGTGCACCCGCGAGGTGTCGAAGGTGCTGCTCGCCACGGGGGCCGTTGTCACGTCGCCCATCATGGCATCGGCCGCCGACGTGCACAGACCGTGGGTGGCACGGCGTGGCCGCGCCGTGACCCGCCCGAGACCGTCCCCCGGACGGGGGTCGCGCCCACCCGGACGGGAGCCGCGCGGGCACTAGGCTGCCGGGCGTGAGCGACGCGCCGGCCACCGTCCTGGTCTACAGCTCCCGGCCCGAGGTCCGCGAGGCCGTCCGCACCGCCGTCGGCCGCCGGCCGGCGCCCGACGTCGGGCCGCTGACCTGGATCGAGTGCGCCACCGGCGAGGACGTCGTCGACACCGTCGACGGCGGCGGCGTGGACCTGTGCATCCTCGACGGCGAGGCGCAGCCGACCGGCGGCCTGGCGCTGTCCCGGCAGTTGACCGTCGAGGTCGCCGACCGGCCGGCCCTGTGCGTGCTGATCGCCCGGCAGCCCGACCGCTGGCTGGCCCACTGGTCGCAGGCCGACGCCACCCTCGCGTTCCCGGTCGACCCGCTGGCCGCCCCCGAGGTCGTCGCCGGCCTGCTGCGCGCGCACGCGGGCCGCCGTCCCGTCTCGCGGTGAGCGCGGGCACCACCGCCGGGCCGACGTGGCCCGGCCTGCTGACGCGCCTGCTGAGCCGCCAGGACCTCACCGCCGCGGACACGGCGTGGGCGATGCGCGAGGTGATGTCCGGCGAGGCGACGCCGGCGCAGGTGGCCGGGTTCGCCGTCGCCCTGCGCGCCAAGGGCGAGGCGCCGGAGGAGGTCGCGGGCCTCGCGGCCACGATGCTCGAGCGCGCGACGCCGGTCGAGGTGCCGGTGCCCACCGTCGACATCGTCGGCACCGGCGGCGACGGCGCGCACACGGTGAACATCTCGACGATGGCCGCCGTCGTGACCGCGGCCGCGGGGGTGCCGGTGGCCAAGCACGGCAACCGCGCCGCGTCGTCGTCCTCGGGCGCCGCCGACGTGCTCGAGGCGCTCGGCGTCGTCATCGACCTGCCGGCCCCGGCCGTCGCCCGGTGCGTGCAGGAGGCCGGCATCGGGTTCTTCTTCGCGCCGGTGTTCCACCCGAGCTTCCGGCACACCGCGGCCCCGCGGCGGGAGCTGGGCATCGGGACCGTCTTCAACTTCCTCGGGCCGCTGACCAACCCGGCGCGGCCGGTGGCCGCCGCGATCGGTTGCGCCGACCCGCGGATGGCGCCGGTCCTGGCCGAGGTGGTCGCCGGCCGCGGCGCCCGCGCCCTGGTCTTCCGCGGCGACGACGGGCTGGACGAGCTGACCACCGCGACGACGTCGAGCGTGTGGGTGGCCCGCGACGGCGCGGTGACGCCCGGGCGCGTGGACCCGGCCGCACTCGGCATCGCCCCGGCGGGGCCGGACGCGCTGCGCGGCGGGGACCCGGCGCACAACGCGGCGGTCTTCCGGCGGGTCCTCGACGGCGAGCCGGGGGCGGTGCGCGACGCCGTCCTGCTCAACGCCGCCGCCGCGCTGGCCGCCTTCGACGAGCGCGGCGGGGAGCTCGGGGACCTGCTCGGCGCCGGGATCGAACGGGCCGCCGCCGCGGTCGACGACGGCCGGGCTGCCGCGCTGCTGGACCGGTGGGTGGCCGTCAGCCGCGAGGCCGCCGGCCGCTGAGGCCGGTCACTCGCCCTCGAGTCACTCGCCCTCGAGCCCCAGGGAGAACGCCGCCTCCAGGTCGTGCCGCGAGTAGGCGCGGAAGGCGATGTGCGTCTCGGTCTCCAGCACGCCGGGCACCTTGTTGATCCGCCCGGCGATCACCTCGGCCACCTGGTCGAACTCGCGGACCCGCACGATCGCGATCAGGTCGACCTCCCCGGCGGTCGAGTAGACCTCGCTCACGCCGTCGAGGTCGGCGATCGCGGCCGCCACCTCGGGGATCGCGTCGGTGGCCGCGTCGACCATCACGATGGCGGTGATCACGCCGGCGATGCTAGTTGAAGGACCCTCCGGCCCCCCACGCCTCGCTCCGCTCGGCGCGGGCCCCTGCAGGAGGGCCGTTCCAGTGCGTCACGGCGCCGCCGGGTACCGGTCCCGCGGCGGCCGGTCCCTCGCTCGAGACCCGCTCGGGGCGGGCGCGGGTGCCCAGCTGCCGGCCGTCGTGGAAGGGGTCGCGCAGCGCCCGGCCGGCCTCCACCCGGGCGAGGAAGCCGCTGAGCCCGCCGGTGCCCGGGGCGACGCAGGCGAGCGTGCCGGTCACCTCGACCAGCCGGGTGCCGGGCTTCTCCATCCACCGCATCACCAGCTCGGTCTCGTCGACCGTGGCGGCCAGCCCGCCGTCGTCGGGGGTGGTCTCGGCGGTGGCGCGCAGGACGGCGAGGGCGTCGCGGACCGACGTCCCGCGCGGGGCGCACCCGGCGGCGACCAGGCGGCCCCGCCGGACGACCGACAGCGCCCACCCGCCGGCGCCGTCGGGCCGGGCGATGACCAGCTCCGGGACGGCGGCCAGCGACTCCAGCCGCTGCCGTCGGCGCACCGCGCGCACGAGGACCGCGACCCGGTCGCGGAGCACCCCGGCGTCCTCGAACCGCTGGGCGGCCGAGAGGTGGTCGACCCGGTCCAGCAGCGGCGCGACCAGGGCGCTCGGGTCGCCGGCCACCGCGGCGCGCAGCACCGCGGCGATCGCGGCGTACTCCTCGACCGACTGGTGGCCCGCGCACGGGCCGCCGCAGCGGCCCATGCCGAACAGGGCGCAGGTGCTCGTGGGCACCCGCGGGGACAGCCGGGTGGTGCACTGCCGCAGCGGCAGCGCCTCGTGGATGGCGGCGGTGGCCATCTCCGCGGCCCGCCGGTCGGCGAACGGGCCGAGGAAGAGCCCCGCGTCGGGCCGCACCCGCCGCACGGTCGACAGCCGGGGGAAGGGCTCCTCGGTCAGCCGCAGCCACAGCGCGCGCTCGGGGAAGCGGGAGCGGCGGTTGTAGCGCGGCTTGTGCTCGGCGATCAGCCGCAGCTCCCGGACGGCGGCCTCGAGGTCGTGCGCGCACGGGATGGCCTCGACGCGCCGGGCCAGCGCGACCATCTCGGTCATCCGGCTGCGCTGCTCGCCGGAGGAGAAGTAGCTGCGGACGCGGGTGCGCAGGTCGTTCGACGTCCCGACGTAGAGCGGCTCCTCGCGCGGGCCGCGGAAGACGTAGACGCCCGGGCCGGGCGGGACGCCGTCGGCCAGGTGGCGCTTCTTCCGGCGTTCCGGGTCGACCTGGCGGGTGAGCCCGTGCAGCTCCTCGAGCGACGTCACCCCGAGCGGGCCGAGTCGTTCGAACAGGCCGTGGAGGACGTCGACGGTCGCGCGGGCGTCGTCGAGGGCCCGGTGGCAGGGCGAGGTGGAGGCGGAGAAGTACGGCGCCAGGGTGGCCAGCTTGCAGTTGGGCACCTCGTCGCGGGAGAGCAGCCGCCGGGCGAGGACCGCGGTGTCGACCGAGGCGGCCGCGGGCCACGGCGTCCCGGTCTGCTCGCAGGCCGCCCGCAGGAACCCGAGGTCGAAGGGGGCGTTGTGCGCCACGAGGACGGCGCCGCGGGCGAACTCCAGGAAGGCCGGCAGCACGGCGTCGATCCGCGGGGCGGTGGCGACCATCGCCGTGGTGATGCCGGTGAGCACGCTGATGTAGGGCGGCACCTCGCAGCCGGGGTCGACCAGCGTCTGGAACTCCCCGAGCACCTCGCCGCCGCGCACCTTGACCGCCCCGATCTCGGTGATCGCGCTGTCCTTCGGCGACCCGCCGGTGGTCTCCAGGTCGACGACGACGAAGGTGACGCCGGCCAGCGGCGTGCCGAGGTCCTCGATGCTCGCCTGGACGTAGGGGGTGCGGGGGAGCGGCCGCTCGCCGAGGGCGGGTGCCTGCTCGTGGCGCGGCACCGAGGAGCCCGTGCCGCTGGCGGGGAAGAGCACGGCGGGACGGTAGGCCGGAGGTCCGACAGTCCCGGGGACGCGCGCCCGGGGGAGCCCTCGCCCGACCGGGGGACCGGCGGTGCGTGTCCCGCTTGCGGCGGCGGCTCCGGGGAGATGACGATCCCCCGGCGGACCGGCGGGGTCCGGAACGGCAGAGGTGGTCCGATGCACGCGCGTTCCCTGGGGCGCACCCGGCGGGGCGTGGTGTCCGTGCTGGTCACGGCGGTGGCCGCCGTCCTGCTCGCGGCCCCGGCGGCCGCGGAGCCCAGCGACCAGCCCGGCGGGACCAGCGGGGTCCTCGACAGCGAGGCGCTGGACCGGCTGCAGCAGCGCGCCGCCGAGGTCCAGGCCGACCTGCAGCAGCGGCAGACCGAGGTGGCCGCCGCGCGGGAGCAGTTGGCCGACGCGCAGGCCGACGTCGACGCCGCGCGCGCCACGGTCGACGCCGCCGAGGGCGAGCTGGCGCAGTACCAGGCGGTGGTGGCGCGGTACGCGTCGGCGGTCTACCGGGACGGCGGCGCGCTGACCCCGCTCACCGTGCTGCTCACCGGCGGCGACCCGGCCGACGTCGTCGCGGCGCTGGGCTACCTGGAGGCCGTCGACGCGCACACCGCCGAGGTGGTCCGCACCGCCGAGCAGCAGCGGCAGGCCGCGGTCGCCCAGCAGACCTCCGCCGACGCCGTCCTCGCCGAGGCGCGGCAGCGGGCCGACCGGCTGGCCGCGGAGGTGGCCGACCTGGAGGCCTCCGCCGACGCGGTGACCGCGGAGCTCGACGTCGCGCTCGGCGACGTCGACCGGCAGCTGTCGGACCTGCAGCGCCAGCAGGTCGACGTCAACACCCAGACGGCGGCCAACTGGCGGGCCTACCTCGACCAGCTGCGCGAGGCCGGGGTGGCCGCACCCCCGGCGGCGGAGCTGCTCGACCCCGTGCGGGGCCTGCCCGCGGGGCTCACCCCGGTCGGGGCGGCCGCCGGCGGCGCCCAGCGGGGCGCCGCGCAGCTGCCGCGCCGGCCGGTGTCCGTGCTCGTGCTGCCCGCGGAGACGCTGGCCGCGGTCACCGCGGCCATGGACGCCCTCGGCAGGCCGTACGCGCCGGGGACGGCCGGCCCGGACTCCTGGGACTGCGGCTCGCTGGTCTCCACCGTCTACCGCGACGCCGGCATCGACCTGCCCGGTGACCAGGCCGGGCTGTTCGCGGTCACCACGCCCGTCGACCCGGCCGACGTCCTGCCCGGCGACCTGGTCTTCCTCGGCACCCCCGAGTCGGGCCTGGGCCACGTCGGCATCGCGCTGGACGCGCAGACCATGCTCGCCGCCGACGCGCGGGCCGGCGCCGTCGTCGTCCGCCGGCTGCCCGCCGACCAGGTCCTCCACGTCGGGCGGCCGAGCCTCGGCCCGCGGCCGGAGGTGCCCGCTCCCGGCCCGGCCGACGGCGCCCTGCGGGTCGAGTGCGGCAACACCGTCTACCCGCCGAGCTTCGACGGCGCCCGGTCCTGGGGCGGCTACCCCAACGGCCTCATCCCGCCGAGCGCGCTGTGCCCGATCGGCGTGGGCGGCCACTCGCTGCGCTGCGACGCCGCGGCGGCCTGGCGGGCGATGAGCGCGGCGTTCGCGACGGCGTTCGGGCAGCCGATCTGCATCACCGACTCCTACCGCACCTACGCCGGCCAGGTCCGCCTGTACGGGGAGAAGCCGGCGCTGGCCGCGGTCCCGGGCACCAGCAACCACGGCTGGGGGCTGGCGGTCGACCTGTGCGGCGGCATCGACGGCTTCGGCACGCCGCAGTACGCGTGGATGGTCGCCAACGCCGGCCGGTTCGGGTGGCTGCACCCGACCTGGGCCGATCCCGGCAACGGCCGCGAGGAGCCCTGGCACTGGGAGTACGCGGGCGGCTGAGCCGGGACTGTCGGTGGTCGTCCCTAGCGTGCCGGCCGACCGACAGGGAGACCCGTCCCGACCGCGGCCCGGCACCGGGCGGCGCGACCGGGGCACCGGAGGGACACGGCATGCTCATCGACTGCGACTCGTGCACCGCGCGCGGCGCCGGCTGCGCCGACTGCGTCGTCACCGCCCTGCTGGGCGCCCCGCCCGCGGAGCGGGACACCGGCCCCGTGCTGCTGCCGGTGCCCCCCGTCCCGGCGGCCCGCACCGCCGACGGCGCGGTGCCGCGGCCGGGCGTCGTCGTGGACCTCGACGACGTCGAGCGGCGGGCCGTGCGGGCGCTGGCCGAGGGCGGCCTGGTGCCGCCGCTGCGGCACCGGCCGTCACGGGACGGGCGCCGGCGCACGGGCTGACCTGCGCCGGGACCCCGATCGGGTACGCACCGGAGTGGCGCGGCTGCTGACCGTGTGTGTTCTCACAGTCCACGCACCTCTCGTTTGTCACAACTGCATCACGTCCGTACTGTGGCGCCGTCCGGCCGGGTGGTCGTCACTCGACGCAGGGTGACCTCGGCCGACACCGCCGAGTCACCGGACGCCCTCCCCGGAGGTGCGCGAGGTGAGCCGGGGACCCACCGCAGCACTGGGGTGAGTTCTCGTGCGCGCCGGTCCCGACCGGGGCGCAGAGATAGGGCACGTCTTCCCAGCCCGAACCCGTCAGCTAACTCGGTAGGCGGTTGCTGAGGAAGAAACGGAGAGCCGCCGACCGTGGCGACCCCCCGCCCCGTCCTGGGGCACGCACGCGAGAAGTCCACATCCGCCCCCCGCACCGCCGGCCCGCACCGCCCGTCGCGGGCCCGCCACCTCGGCCGGGTCACCCTGGTCGGCACCACCGCCGCGCTGACCCTCACCCTGCTGTCCGGCACCCTGCTGTCCGGCACCGCGGCCGCCGACCCCGAGCGGGCCGGCACCCCGGAGCAGGCCGCCCAGCTCGCCGCCGAGGCCGGCCACCGGCTCGAGGTCGTCACCGAGCGGGTCAACGAGGCCCGCGAGGTCCTCGCCCAGCAGCAGGCCGCCGCCGACGAGGCCGACCGGGCCGCCGCCGAGGCGCAGGAGCAGCTGCAGGACCTCGACGGCCAGATCCGCCAGGTGGCCCGCAGCGCCTACACCGCCGGCAACAGCGACGGCTTCGCCGGGCTCGACCTGCTGATGACCAGCGACTCCGCCGAGGACTTCGTCGCCTCGCTGGCCACCCTCGGTCAGATCGCCGACCACACCACCTCGGTCCTCGACCAGGTGGGCGAGGCGGCCGTCGCCGCCCGGCAGGCGCAGGCCGACGCCGAGGCCGCCGAGGCCGAGGCGCAGCGCACCCTCGACGACCTGAGCGCCCAGGAGGCGCAGCTCCAGGACGACATCGCCGACTACCAGGCGCAGTTCGCCGCGCTCACCGAGGCGCAGCGGCAGGCGGCGCTCGCCGCGCAGGAGGCCGGCCTGGTCGCCGGCGCGCAGGCCGGCTCCGACACCGCCGAGGACGGCGAGAGCGACTCCGGCGGCGACAGCGCTCCCGCCGCGACCGGCACGCAGGCCGCGACCGCCGCCCCGGCTCCGGCCCCGGCGCCGTCCGCGGGCAGTGGTGGCAGCGGTGCCGCGCAGACCGCGGTGCAGACCGCTCTGGCCCAGGTGGGCGACCCCTACGTGTGGGGTGCCGGCGGGCCGGACGCCTTCGACTGCTCGGGCCTGACCCAGTACGCCTACGCGGCGGCCGGGATCAGCCTCCCGCACTCCAGCAGCATGCAGTCGCGGATGGGCACCGCCGTCTCGCGGGCGGACCTGCAGCCGGGCGACCTGATCTTCTACTACAGCCCGGTCAGCCACGTCTCGATGTACATCGGCAACGGCCAGATGGTGCACGCCTCCACGTCGGGGCAGCCGGTGAAGGTCGTGTCGGTCGACTCGATGGGCGGCATCACCGCCATGCGCCGCATCGCCTAAGAGACGGCACCGCACGGGCCGGGGGCCGGTGACCCGTCCGGGTCGCCGGCCCCCGGGGTCCGCGGAGGGAGATCGCGGTGCAGCGCGGGCGCCCGCCTAGGATCGGCCGGGTGAGCAGGGCGGGCGGGACGAGCACCCGCCCCGGCCCCGAGGCCACCCCGCCCGACCGCGCCGGCCCCCGCCGGGTGGCACTGCTGGTCGCGCTCGCCCTCGGCGTGGCGCTCGTCGTGGTCATCGCCGTCCGCACGCCCTGGACGCTGCTGCCCACCCCACCCGGCGGCGCGTCCCCGGTCACCGACGACGCCGGCCTGCCCGCCGACGTCGTCCGGCGCGCCGAGGCCCTCGCCGCCGACATCCGTCCCGCGTCGCTGACCAACCTGGTGATCGGCCTGGCGGTCTCGGCGCTGCTCGGCCTCACCCGGCTCGGCAGCCGGCTGGTCACCGCGGTCGGCCGCGCGGGAGGCCGGCGCCGGCCGCTCACCGTGCTGCTGGGCACGGTCGCGATCGTCGTCCTCGGCCGGCTGGCGACGCTGCCGATCTCCGCCTACGGCGAGGTGGTGCGGCACCGCTACGGGCTGTCCACCCGCTCCTGGCCCCTGTGGCTGCGCGACGTCGGGGTCTCCACCGCCATCGACGCCGCGCTCACCGCCCTCGGCCTGCTGGTGCTCGTCGCGCTGGCCCGCCGCGCGCCCCGCACCTGGTGGGCGTGGGCCGCCGGTGGCGCGGCCGCGCTGGTCGTCGCCGGCTCCTTCCTCTACCCGGTGGTCATCGAGCCGGCGTTCAACAGCTTCACCCCCCTGCCGGCCGGCGAGCTGCGCACCGACCTGCTGCGGCTGGCCGAGGAGAGCGGCTCCCCGGTCGAGGACGTCCTGGTCGCCGACGCCTCCCGCCGGACGACGTCGCTCAACGCCTACGTGTCCGGGTTCGGCTCCACCCGCCGGGTGGTCCTCTACGACACCCTGCTGGCCGACGTGCCCCCGGACGAGATCGAGTCGATCGTCGCCCACGAGCTCGGGCACGTGGCCACCGACGACGTCCTCACCGGCACGCTCATCGGGGCGCTCGGCGCGGCCGCCGCCGTCGCCCTCCTCGGCTGGCTGCTGACCTGGGCGCCGCTGCTGCGCCGGGCCGGCGCGGACTCGGCGGGCGACCCGCGCGTGGTGCCGCTGGTGCTGTTCCTCGTCGCGGTCGGGTCCCTGGTGGCGACGCCGGTGCAGAACCTCGTCTCGCGGCACGTCGAGGCCCGGGCGGACCTGCACGCGCTCGACCTCACCCGGGACGCCGCCGCCTTCGTCGAGATGCAGCGCCGGCTGGCCGAGACCAACGTCTCCGACCCCAGCCCGCCGGCGCCGTGGCAGTGGTTCTTCGGCTCCCACCCGACGGCGGCGCAGCGGATCGCGATGGCCGAGGACTGGCTGCGGCTGGGCGACCGGTGAGCGACCACGGCCGCACGCTCGTCGTCACCAACGACTTCCCGCCGCGGCAGGGCGGCATCCAGACCTTCGTCGCGGCGCTGCTCGAGCGCCGCCCGCCGGACTCCCTCGTCGTGCTGGCCTCCCGCTCGCCGGGGTGGGAGGCGTACGACGCGCGGTTGCCCTACCGGGTGGTCCGGCAGCGGACGGCGGTGCTGCTGCCCACGCCGGCGACCGCCCGGGCCGCGACGGCGCTGGCCGCCGAGCACGGCTGCGACACCGCCTTCTTCGGCGCCGCCGCACCGCTGGGCCTGCTGGCGCCCGCCCTCCGCGACGCCGGGGTGCGGCACCTGGTCGGGGCCACCCACGGGCACGAGACCGGGTGGGTCGCGCTGCCCGGCGCCCGGCAGCTCATGCGCCGCATCGCCGGCGGGCTGGACGTCCTGACCTACATCAGCGAGTACACCCGCAGCCGCCTGGAGCCGGCCCTCGGCGGGCGCACCCGGCTGGCGCAGCTGTCGCCCGGGGTCGACGTCGACCGGTTCACCCCCGCGGTCGACGGCACCGCGGTGCGGCGGCGGCACGGGCTGGGGGAGGCGCCGGTCGTCGTCTGCGTGTCCCGGCTGGTGCCGCGCAAGGGGCAGGACGTGCTCGTGGCCGCCTGGCCGCGGGTCCTCGCGGAGCACCCCGGCGCGCGGCTGCTGCTGGTCGGTGGCGGCCCGGACGAGGCCCGGCTGCGCCGCGCGGTGGCCGACCGGCGGCTGGGCGACTCGGTGGTGCTGACCGGCCCGGTGCCCCCCGACCGGCTGCCCGAGCACTACGCGGCGGGGGACGTGTTCGCCATGCCCTGCCGCACCCGCCGCGGCGGCCTGGACGTCGAGGGGCTGGGCATGGTCTACCTGGAGGCCGCCGCGGTCGGGCTGCCCGTCGTCGCGGGCACCTCGGGCGGCGCGCCGGAGGCGGTGCGCGACGGCGAGACCGGCACCGTCGTCGCCGACCCCCGCTCCCCGGACGCGGTCGCCGCCGCGGTCAGCGCGCTGCTCGACGACCCCGCCCGCGCCCGCGCCATGGGCGCCGCCGGGCGGGCGTGGGTGGAGCGGCGCTGGTCGTGGACGACGATCGCCGCCGACCTCGCGGCGCTGCTGGAACCCGCACACGACTGAGCCCCGCCCCGCGGGGGCGGGACGGGGCTCGGTCGATCCGGGGTCAGCGGCTGTAGAGCGCCTCGACCTCCTGGTCGAACTCCTTCATGACCACCGCGCGCTTGAGCTTCAGGCTCGGCGTCAGCATCCCGTTGTCCTCGGTGAAGTCCGTGGTGAGGACGCGGTACTTCTTGATCGCCTCGGCCTGGGACACCGCCTTGTTGGCGTCGGCGACGGCGGCGTCGATCTCGGCCTTGACGTCGGGGTCGTCGACCAGCGCGGAGGGCGGGGTGCCGGCCGGCTTGCCCTTGCTCTCCAGCCAGGCGGGCAGGGCCTCGGCGTCGAGGGTGACCAGCGCCGCGATGAACGGCCGCTGGTCGCCGACGACGATGCACTGGCTGACCAGCCGGTGGGCGCGCAGCCGGTCCTCGAGCACCGCGGGGGCGACGTTCTTGCCGCCGGCGGTCACCAGGATCTCCTTCTTGCGGCCGGTGATCCGGGTGAAGCCGTCGGCGTCGATCTCGCCGATGTCCCCGGAGTGGAACCAGCCGTCGGGGTCGATCGCCTCGGCGGTGGCCTGCTCGTTCTTCCAGTAGCCGCGCATGACGACGCCGCCGCGGATGAGGATCTCGCCGTCGTCGGCGATGCGGAACGAGACGCCGGGCAGCGGGCGGCCGACGGTGCCGATCCGCAGCGCGCGGTCGTGGTTGACCGAGGCGGCGGCGGTGGTCTCGGTCAGGCCGTAGCCCTCGTAGACGGTCACGCCGGCGCCGCGGAAGAAGTGGCCGAGCCGCTCGCCGAGGGGGGCCCCGCCGGAGATGGCGCCGAGGCAGCGGCCGCCGAGCGCGGCGCGCAGCTTGCTGTAGACGAGCCGGTCGAACAGCGCGTGCTGGACGCGCAGGCCGAGGCCCGCGCCGCCGGTGTCCTGGGCGCGGGACCAGGCGATGGCCACCTGGGCGGCCCGGTCGAAGATCCGCCCCTTGACCGGGCTGTCCGCCTCGGCCTTGGCCTTGGCCTGGTTGAACACCTTCTCGAACACGCGCGGGACGGCCAGGACGAACGTCGGCTTGAACCCGCCGAGGTCCTCGACCAGGTTCTTCACGTCCGGCGTGTGGCCGATGACGGTGCGGGTCCGCACCGCGCCGACCTGCAGGACGCGGGCCAGCACGTGCGCCAGCGGGATGAACAGCAGCAGCGAGCCCTGCACGTTCATGAACCGGTCGAGCAGGCTCATCCCGTTGCCGATCTCGAACAGGAAGTTGCCGTGGGTGAGCTCGCAGCCCTTGGGCCGGCCGGTGGTGCCCGAGGTGTAGATGAGCGTGGCCAGGCTGTCGGCGTTCAGGGTCGCGCGGCGGGCCTCGAGCTCGCTGTCGGGGACGCTCTCGCCCGCGGCGGTGAGCGTGCCGACGGCGTCGTCCTCGATGACGTACAGCGGGCCGAGGTCGGGGGCCTGGTCGCGCACCGAGTCGACGGCGGTGGCGTGCTCGGCCTTCTCGACGATCGCGGCGACCGCGCCGGAGTCGGAGAGGATCCAGGCGACCTGGTCGGGGCTGGAGGTCTCGTACACCGGGACGGTGACCGCGCCGGCCGTCCAGATGGCGAAGTCGATGACCGTCCACTCGTAGCGGGTCTTGGCCTGCAGGGCGACCCGGTCGCCGGGCTGCACGCCGGCGGCGACCAGCCCCTTGGCGACGCCGGCGACCTGCTCGCCGAACTCCCGCCAGGTGACGTCGACCCACCGGCCGTCCCGCTGCCTGCGCAGGCCGACCTCGTCGCCGTGCTCGGCGACGTTCTCGGCCAGCATGTCGGTGAGCGCCTCCGAAGGGCCCACCTCGGTCGTCGCCGGGACGCTGTACTCGCGCACGCTCCGTCCTCTCCTCCCCGTGCGGCCGGGGCGCCGCTGCCCGCGGTCCCCGCACGGGACACGTCCCGCCGAATCTACCGGCTGGGCCTACCGGTGAGTAGCCGAGCCCGGGCCACCCACCCTGCGGCTTTCGGGTGAACGGCTAGCCTCAGGCCCATGGCGGAGCAGTCCACCCAGTCGATCGTCGTCTCCGCGCCGGCGGCCGACGTGATGGCCGTGATCGCCGACTTCGAGGCCTATCCGCAGTGGGTGAAGGCGGCCCGGACCGTCGAGGTGCAGGAGCGCGGGCCCGACGGCCGCGCCCGCCGGGTCCGGTTCGTCATCGACGCCACCGTCCTCACCGACGAGTACGTCCTCGACTACACCTGGGACGACGACCGGCAGGTCTCCTGGACGCTGGTGACCAGCAAGATCATGAAGCGCCAGGACGGCTCGTACACGCTGCGCGAGACCGGCGGCGGCACCGAGGTGACCTACCGGCTCGCCGTCGACATCGGCGTCCCGATGCTCGGGATGATGAAGCGCCGCGCGGAGAAGGTCATCCTCGACACCGCGCTCAAGGAGCTCAAGAAGCGCGTCGAGGGCTGACCCCCGTGCGCACACTGCTGCTCACCGGCCCCGGCGGGGCCGGCACGACCACGCTCGCCGCCGCGGTCGCGGTGCGGGCCGCCCGGGACGGGCGCCGGGTGGTGCTGGTGACCCGCCAGCCGGTCCCCGACGGGACGGCGGCGGGCGTCGAGGTGGTCACCGCCGAGCCGCAGGCCGGGCTCGAGGCGCTGTGGGCCGAGCGGGTGGCCGGCCCGGCGGCGGCGCTGCCCGACCTCGAGCTGCCGCCCGCGAGCTCGGTCGTGCCGCTGCCCGGCGCCGGCGAGCTCGGGGTCCTCGCCGCGCTCGGCCGCGTGCGGCCGGACACCGACCTCGTCGTCCTCGACGCCGGGCCGCTGCCCGCCGCCACCGGGCTGGTCGCGCTGCCCGGCGCGCTGCGCTGGTGGCTGGAGCAGGTGCTGACCACCCGGGTGCGGGTGCTCGCCGCCGTCCGCACCGCCGCCGTCCGCGCGGGCACGGTGCGCCGGGGCCCCGCGGACCTCGCCCTCGACGCGCTGCCCGACCTCGAGGCGCTGCTCGACCGGCTGACCCTGACCGACCCCGCCGCGACCGCGGTCTGGCTGGTGGGCCGGCCGCGGCCCTCCGCCGTCGCCGCGCTGCGGGCCGCGACCACCGCGCTGGCCGTGCACGGGCAGCGCCCGGTGGGCGTGCTCGCCCGCCGGCTGCCCGGGGGCGGGCCGGCGGACTGGGCGGCCGCCCGGGCGGCCGAGGAGGACGCCGCGCTCGCCGCGCTGGCCGGGATCGCGCCGGTGCGGGAGGTGACCGAGGCCCCGGTCGAGCCGGCCGGCGCCGAGGCGCTCGCCGCGCTCCTGCCCGACCTGCCCGCGCCCACCGGGGACCCCGCCCCGCCGGTGCCCGCCCCCGAGCGCGTGGACGGCGGCTGGCGGCTGACGCTCCCGCTGCCCTTCGCCGAGCGCGCCGGGGTGCGGCTCACCCGCTGGGACGACGACCTGGTGGTGACCGCCGCCGGCAGCCGCCGCTCGCTGCGCCTGGACGCCCTGCTGCGCCGGTGCGTGGTCACCTCGGGCACCCTGGCCGAGCCGGGCACCGCCACCGCGCGGCTGGAGGTCGGCTTCGCCGCCGACCCGCAGCAGTGGCCGGCCGACCTGCTGGCGGCCGTCGGGGCGGACAGTGCGGAGGGGGCGCCGTCGAGCACGTCGGCGGGCGGCCCGGCGGACGACAGGGGGACACGGTGACCGAGGGAGCCGACTGGCTCGATCAGGCGCGGCGGCTGGTCGCCGGGCTGGGGCAGGCCTGGGCCGAGACCGGCGCCGCCGCGGAGGGGGAGACGTCCGGGCACGTGCCGGGCGGGGACTGCCGCTGGTGCCCGCTGTGCCGGGCGGCCGCCGTCGCCCGCCGGCCGGACGTCAGCGAGGCGCTCGCGGACCTGCTGACCAGCGCCGCGGGCGCGCTGCGGTCGGTGGCCACCCCGCCGGCGCCGCCCGCGCCAGAGCCGGCCCCCGCGCCGGAGCCGGCGCCGGTCCAGCACATCGAGCTCGGCTGAGTGGCCGGCGACCGGACCGGTCCCGCTGCGCTGCCCGCGCTCGGCGTCGACGTCGGCGGCACCAAGGTGGCCGGCGGTGTCGTCGCGCCGGACGGCACGCTGCTGGACACCGCCCGCCGGTCGACGCCGACCGCGTCGGTGACCGAGACCGAGGCCGCGATCGCCGGGGTGGTCGAGGAGCTCGCCGTCCGGCACGGCGGCCCGCTGGCGGCGGTCGGCGTCGGCGCGGCGGGCTGGTTCGACCGCACGGGTGACGTCGTGCTGTTCAGCCCGCACCTGGCCTGGCGGCACACCGCGCTGCGCCGCGACCTCGCTGCCCGTCTGCAGCGGCCGCTGTGGGTGGGCAACGACGCCGACGCCGCGGCCTGGGCCGAGTACCGCTTCGGCGCCGCCCGCGGGGCGGAGCTGGCCCTGTGCATCACCCTCGGCACCGGCATCGGCGGCGGGATCGTCGCCGGCGGCCGGCTGCAGCGCGGCGCGCACGGGGTGGCGGGGGAGTGGGGACACATGCGGGTGGTCCCCGACGGGCGGCTGTGCGCCTGCGGCAACCGCGGCTGCTGGGAGCAGTACGCCAGCGGCAGCGCCCTGGCGACCACCGCCCGCGAGGTGGCCACCCGCTCACCGGCCGCGGCGGCGCGGCTGCTCGACCGCGTCGACGGCGACCCGGCGCAGCTGACCGGCGAGGACGTGGCCCGCGCCGCGGCCGACGGCGACCCGGTCGCGCTGAGCCTGGTGAGCGACGTCGGGGAGTGGCTCGGCCAGGGCATCGCCGACCTGGCCAGCGTGCTCGACCCGGACGTCGTCGTCATCGGCGGCGGGGTGAGCGTGCTCGGCGACATGGTGCTCGACCCGGCGCGCGAGCGGCTCGGGCGGGCGCTGCCCGGCCGCGGCTTCCGGCCGGGTCCGCGGGTGGTCGCCGCGGCGCTCGGCGCCTCGGCCGGCCTGGTCGGCGCCGCGGACCTCGCGCGCGCGGCGGTCTGCGCCGGGCTCTAGACGACGACCGCTAGACGACCGCGCCGTCGTCGCCGTCGTCGTCGCGGTCGCGCATCCGGGACAGCGCCAGCGCGGCGCTGCCGACCAGGGCCGCGACGCCGAGCACCAGGCCGGTCTCGGTCCGCAGGCCCAGCACGCCGGGCGCGCCGACCAGCACCACGCCGGCGGCGGCCAGCAGCACCGCGTACAGCGTCGAGGGCGAGGGCATCGGCACCGGCGGGGCCGGCGGGGGCTCGTAGTGCTCCTCGTCGAGCGGGTCGTCCTCCTCGTCGTCGGCCGGCGGCGCGGCCGGCCGGACGACGGCGGGCCCGGCGGGGTCGGCGTCCTCGACGACCGTGCGCCCGTGCTCGGCCTCGTAGGCGGCGACGATGCGCGCCCACTCGGCGTCCTCGTCGAGGTCGCGCCGCAGCGGGCGCCGCTCGGCGGCGGGGCCGGCGGCGGGGACGTGGTCGTCGGCGTGCCGCTCGACCAGGGAGCGGCCCTCGCCGAGGCGGGCGCGGTCGACGAACAGCCGGTCGGCCGGCGGGCTGGGGAGGAAGACGGTGCGGGTGTAGGGCCCGACGTCGGCGGCCGGTTCCAGGTAGGCGGGGATGCCGGCCTCGCGCAGCACGTCGAGCAGGTGTTCACCGACGCGCGGGTCGACGTCGCGCAGCGGGGCCCAGAGCGCGGCGTCCAGGCCGTTGTCGCGACGGCCCCGCCCGCGCCGCGGCCCCGTCACGCCGCGGCTCCCCGGGGGAGCGGCCGGTCAGCAGCCACGGTGGTCCTCCTCCGGGGTCGGGCGGAGGGTGCGGCCGACGTGACACGCGGGCCGATTGTCGGCGAGGCACCCGGATCCCTAGTCTGGCAGCCCAACAGGGAGGCGTGTTGTTCTACTGGTTCCTCAAGTTCGTGGCCATCGGGCCGCTGGTGAAGCTCGTGTTCCGCCCGCGGGCGGAGGGGCGCGAGCACGTACCGGCCGACGGCGCCGCGATCCTGGCGAGCAACCACCTCTCGGCCTCGGACTGGATCTTCATGCCGCTGTCGCTGCGGCGCCGGGTCACCTTCCTCGCCAAGCAGGAGTACTTCACCGGCACCGGTGTGAAGGGCCGGCTGCAGCGCGCCTTCTTCTCCGGCGCGGGGCAGGTGCCCATCGACCGCTCCAGCGCCACGGCCGCCGAGGACGCCATCCGCACCGGCATCCGGATGCTCCGGCAGGGCCGGCTGCTGGGCATCTACCCCGAGGGCACCCGCTCGCCCGACGGCCGCCTGTACCGCGGCAAGGTCGGCGTGGCGCGCATGGCGCTGGAGACCGGCGTCCCGGTGATCCCCCTGGCGATGGTCTACCGGCCGCGGCGGATGCCGTTCGGCAGGAAGCTGGTCCGGGTGACCGTGCGCTTCGGGGAGCCGCTGGACTTCTCCCGCTACGAGGGCCTGGCCGGCGACCGCTTCGTCGAGCGGTCGATCACCGACGAGATCATGTACGAGATCATGACGATGTCGGGCCAGGAGTACGTCGACGTCTACGGCGCCACCGTCAAGAAGTCGATGCAGGCCACCGGCGCCAGCGCCTCCGACGTCGTCGGCCGGCTGCAGCCGCCCGCCGGCGAGGCCGGTGACCGGGCGCCGGACACCCTGGCCGGCTAGCGGTCGAGGAGCCGGCCGAGCAGGTCGGTGAGCAGGGCCAGCAGCTCGTCGCGGCTGGTCGCGGGCTCGCGCACCCACTGGTGGACGAGGTCCTCGGTGAAGGCGAACCACGAGCGCACCAGCTGCCGGCGCAGCGGGTCCTCGAGGCCGCCGAGCGCGCCGATGCCGAGGTCGACCAGCGCCTCGCGGGTCTCCTCGTAGACCTCGGCCACCCACGGGTCGCCGCCGGCCGCGCCGCGGACGAACGCCAGGTGCGACTCCCGGTAGGTCTCCACCCAGCCGACGTAGCGGTCGAGCATCCAGGCCGGGCGTTCTCCGGCCGGCAGGTCCGCCGGCGGGGTGAGGTGGGCGCGCAGCAGGTCCGCCGCCGCCCGCGTCACGGCCTGGTAGTACTCCCGCTTGGACGGGAAGTAGTGGAACAGCAGGCTGCGGCTGATGCCCGCCCGCCGGGCCACCTCGTCGATGGTCAGCTCCTGCACCGGTGTCGTGGGCAGGGCGGGCGAACCCCAGGTCGAGCGGCCGTGGCCGCGCTGGTCGTAGCGGACCAGGCGCAGCCGCCCGTCGGCCACCTGCCCGGTCAGCAGCGCGGCGACGTCGTCCCACGCGGCCTGCGACAGCGTCCAGCCGTGCGCGAGGACCAGCGTGACCGGGGCGTCGTCGGAGCCCTCGACGGTGGCGTGCAGCAGCGCCCCGTCCGGGGTGGCGACGGCGGCGGTGCGGCGCAGGCGCAGGGGAGCGGTCGTGCTCACGCGGCCACCTCCGGGGTCCGGGTCGGGACGGCCGCGGGGGTGCCGACGTAGTCCTCCCGGTCCAGCCGCCGGGTCAGCCGGCGGAAGCGGAAGGTGAAGTCCGGCCAGAGCGTGGTGTTGTGGCCGTGCCGGTCGAGGTACCAGCTGCCGCAGCCGCCGGCCAGCCACACCGTGCCGCGGGACCGGCGGGCGACGAGCTCGCGGTAGGCCTCCTGCGCCTCCGGGGTGGTCTCGAGCGTGTCCAGGCCCTCGGCGGCCAGGGTGCGCAGCGCGTCGTCGACGTAGGCCACCTGCGACTCGATCATGTAGACCATCGACGTGTGGCCGACGCCGACGTTCGGCCCGACCAGCAGGAAGAGGTTGGGGAAGCCGGCGACGGTGCTGCCCCGGTTGGTGACCGTGCCCTCGTCCCAGACCTGCGCGAGGGTGCGGCCGTCGCGGCCGGTGATCCGCCGGGCGATCGGCAGGTCGGTGACGTGGAAGCCGGTGGCCAGCACAATCGTGTCGGTGGACCGCTCGACGCCGTCGACGGTGACGACCGAGTGCGGCCGGACCTCGGCGATGCCCGCGGTGACCAGCTCGACGCCCGGTGCCGAGACCGCCGGGTAGTAGTCGTTGCTGATCAGGATCCGCTTGCAGCCGATCGTGTAGTCCGGCGTCAGGGCCTCGCGCAGCCGCGGGTCGCGGACCTGCCGCTCCAGGTGCGCCCTCGCCACCCGGCCCACCGGCCTCAGGAAGCGGCGGTTCTTCGCCAGGCCGAGGACGAGGACCTCACGGACCAGGTAGAGCACCGCGCGGACGAGCCGCTGGAAGCCGGGGACCAGCCGGTACAGCCGCTGCACCCGCGGGGACACCGGGTGGTCGGTGTGCGGCACGATCCACGGCGGCGTGCGCTGGTAGACGGCGAGGCTGCCGACGCGCGGCTGGATCGCCGGGACGATCTGGATCGCCGAGGCGCCGGTGCCGACGACGGCGACCCGCTCGCCGGTGAGGTCGTGGCCGTCGTCCCAGCGCGCGGAGTGCATGAAGAACCTGGAGACCCGCGGCCGCCGGGTGTTCGTGCCGCGCTCGGTCGGCGTCGTCTCGGCGCTGCGCCAGGCGGTGACCGGCGCGGTGGCGGAGAGGGTGGTGCTGAGGCTGTCCGCCGCCCGCGTGCCGCAGCTCGAGCGCGACGTCGCGGCGTTGCGGGGCCAGGAGTTCGGCCGCTCCTCGGTGGGCGGCCGCCGGGCGGGCTGAGCGCCCCTACGGTGGGCGGTGTGCGGCGGTTCTTCTACGACACCGAGTTCATCGAGGACGGGACGACGATCGACCTCGTCTCGATCGGCGTCGTCGACGAGACCGGCCGCGAGTTCTACGCCGTCAGCACCGAGTTCGACGAGCGCCGCGCCATCCCGTGGGTGCGCCGCAACGTGCTCGACCGGCTCCCGCCGCCGGCCGACCGGGCCTGGCGCAGCCGCCGGCGCATCCGCGACGACCTGCTCGCCTTCCTCACCGGCCCGGGCGAGGAGGTCGAGCTGTGGGCGTGGTTCGCCGCCTACGACCACGTGGCGCTGGCCCAGCTGTGGGGGCCGATGACGGCGCTGCCGCGGGCGGTGCCCCGGTTCACCCGGGAGTTGCGGCAGCGGTGGGACGACGTCGGCCGCCCGGAGCTGCCGCCCAGGCCCGCCGGCACGCACGACGCGCTGGTCGACGCCCGCTACAACCTCGCCCGCTGGGAGGCGATGGAGGCCGCCCGCCGCTGACGGCCGCGGCTACGCCGGCCCCAGCACCGCCTGGGTCTGGGTGACCGAGGCCACCGGGCGGCCGTCGTCGTCGGTCACCTCGGTGAGGACGACGACCGTCGAGCGGCCGACGTGCAGCGGGCGCGCGGTCGCGTGCGCGGTGCCGGAGCGGACCGCGCGCAGCAGCGACGTCGACGACGCGAGGGTCGACGTCGACGCCCCGGCCGGCAGGTTGAGGAAGGCGCAGACGGCGCCGACGGTGTCGGCCAGCGTCATCAGCGCGCCGCCGTGCAGCACCCCGCCGGCGGTGCACCGCTGCGGCGCCCACGGCAGCCGGCCGGCGACCTCGTCCGGCGCGGCGCGGTCCAGCTCGACGCCGGTGGCGACGGCGAAGGGCATGAGCGCGAGCAGTTCGGCGGGCTCCACGGCGGGGATCCTGCCGGTTCCGGCGCGCAGACGGTGACCGCGGCCGCGGATCGGGTGCAGGATCGTCCTGACCTGCGGTTCGTCCCTCCAGGGAGGCGTCGTGCGCATCGGCATCCTGACCGGCGGGGGCGACTGCCCCGGCCTCAACGCGGTCATCCGGGCCGTGGTCCGGTGCGGCATCCGCTCCGGGGACGAGGTGGTCGGCTTCCGCGACGGCTGGCGCGGCCTGCTCGACGACGACGCCGTCCCCCTGGACCTGGCCGCCGTCCGCGGGCTGCTGCCCCGCGGCGGCACCGTGCTCGGCACCTCCCGCACCAACCCCTACGCCATCGACGGCGGGCCCGCGCGGGTGACGGCCACCCTCGAGCGGCACGGGATCGAGGCGCTGGTGCCGGTGGGCGGCGAGGACACCCTCGGTGTCGCGGCCAAGCTGGCGGGGGAGGGGGTGCGGGTCGTCGGCGTCCCCAAGACGATCGACAACGACCTCGACGGCACCGACTACACCTTCGGCTTCGACACCGCGGTCGGCGTCGCGACGGAGGCCATCGACCGGCTGCACACCACCGGCGACAGCCACCACCGGACGCTGGTCGTCGAGGTGATGGGGCGGCACGCCGGCTGGATCGCGCTGCACGCGGGCATGGCCGGCGGCGCCACCGTCGTGCTCGTGCCCGAGCGCCCGTTCGACGTCGAGGCCGTCGTCGCGCACTGCCTGCACCGCTTCGAGTCCGGCTACTCGCCGATCGTCGTCGTCTCCGAGGGGGCGCGGCCGGCCGACGGCGACCTGGTGACCGCCACCGGCGAGCGCGACGCCTTCGGCCACGTCCGGCTCGGCGGCATCGGCGCCGCGCTGGCCGCGCTGCTGGAGGAGCGCACCGGCCGGGAGGCGCGCGCGGTGGTGCTCGGGCACATCCAGCGCGGCGGCACGCCGTCGGCGTTCGACCGGGTGCTGGCCACCCGGTTCGGCCTCGCCGCGGTCGCCGCGCTGCACGAGGGGCGCTCCGGTGTCATGGTGGCCCTGCGCGGGACCGACGTCGTCCCGGTGCCGATCGCCGAGGCCACGGCGCGGCTCAAGCTGGTCCCCCTGGAGCGGTACGCCGAGGTCGAGGTGTTCTTCGGGTGAGGGGGGCGACCGCCGTACCCTCGACGGTGTGAGCCTGTCCCGATCCCCGCAGCCGGTGCCCGGTCCCGACCGGTGGCGGGAGCTCCCCGCCGCCCAGCAGCCGGCCTGGCCCGACCGCGCCGCCCTCGACGGCGTCCTGACGACGCTGTCGTCCGTGCCGCCGATCGTGGCGCCCAGCGAGGTGGACGAGCTGCGCGGCCGGCTGGCCGAGGTGGCGCAGGGGCGGGCGTTCCTGCTGCAGGGCGGGGACTGCGCGGAGACCTTCGACCTCAACACCGACGCGCACCTGCAGAGCACCACCCGCACGCTGCTGCAGATGGCCGTCGTCCTCACCTACGGCGCGAGCGTGCCGGTGGTCAAGGTCGGCCGGGTGGCCGGGCAGTACGCCAAGCCGCGCTCGTCGGACACCGACGCCCTGGGCCTGCCGTCCTACCGCGGCGACATGGTCAACTCGCTGGAGCCGGTGCTCGAGAAGCGCATCCCCGACCCGAACCGGCTGGTGCGCGCCTACGCCAACTCGGCCGCGGCGATGAACATGATCCGCGCCTACGCGCACGGCGGCCTGGCCGACCTGCACGCCGTGCACGACTGGAACAAGGACTTCGTCGCCAACTCGCCGGCCGGCGTCCGCTACGAGGTCATCGCCCGCGAGATCGACCGGGCGCTCGCGTTCATGAAGGCCTGCGGGGTCGACGACAGCGCGCTGCGCGGCGTCGAGCTCTACAACAGCCACGAGGCGCTGATCCTCGACTACGAGGCCGCGCTGCTGCGGGTGCACGAGGGCCGGCCCTACGCCGCCTCGGCGCACTTCGTGTGGATCGGCGAGCGCACCCGCCAGCTCGACGGCGCGCACGTGGAGTTCATGTCGCGCATCGCCAACCCGATCGGCGTCAAGATCGGGCCGACGACGACGCCGGAGCAGGCCACCGAGCTGGTCGAGCGGCTGGACCCCGAGGGCGTCCCCGGCCGGCTGACGCTGATCAGCCGCATGGGCAACGGCAAGATCCGCGACATCCTGCCGCCGATCGTCGAGAAGGTCACCGCCAGCGGCCACCAGGTCGTGTGGCAGTGCGACCCGATGCACGGCAACACCCACGAGTCCCCGACCGGCTACAAGACCCGGCACTTCGACCGGGTCGTCGACGAGGTCCTCGGCTTCTTCGACGTGCACCGCGCGCTGGGCACCTGGCCCGGCGGCATCCACGTCGAGCTCACCGGCGAGGACGTCACCGAGTGCCTCGGCGGGGCGATGGAGATCAGCGACGAGGACCTCAACAGCCGGTACGAGACCGCCTGCGACCCGCGGCTGAACACCGGGCAGTCGCTGGAGCTGGCCTTCCTCGTGGCGGAGATGCTGCGTGGCTGAGCCCGTGTCTCCCGGGCTGGTCGACCTGCGCTCCGACACCGTCACGAAGCCCACGCCCGGCATGCGCCGGGCGATGGCCGAGGCCGAGGTCGGCGACGACGTCTACGGCGAGGACCCGGCCATCCGCGCGCTCGAGGAGCGGGTCGCGGACCTGTTCGGCCACGAGACCGCGCTGTTCGTGCCGTCCGGGACGATGGGCAACCAGATCGGCATGCGGCTGGTGTGCGAGCCCGGCCAGGAGGTGCTCTGCGACGCCGACGCGCACGTGGTCACCTACGAGATGGGTGCCGCGGCCGCGGTGTTCGGCATCTCCACCCGCACGGTGGTCAGCGACGGCGGGCTGCTGTCCGCGGACGCGCTGGTCGAGCAGGTGCGCCCGCGCGGCGACTGGCACCTGACCGCCACCGCCGCCGTCGCCGTCGAGAACACCCACAACCGCGGCGGCGGGCGGGTGCAGCCGCTGGCCGAGCTGCAGCGGCTGTTCGCCTGGTCCCGCGACGCCGACGTCGCCGTGCACCTCGACGGCGCCCGGATCTGGAACGCGTCCGTCGCCTCCGGCGTGGACCTGGCGACCTACGGGCGGCTGGCCGACACCGCGTCGGTCTGCCTGTCCAAGGGCCTGGGCGCGCCGGTCGGGTCGGTGCTGGTCGCCTCCGCCGAGCGGATCGCCGCCGCCCGGCTGTGGCGCAAGCGCCTCGGCGGCGGCATGCGGCAGGCCGGGGTGCTGGCCGCGGCCGGGCTGTACGCGCTGGACCACCACCTCGCCCGGCTGGCCGAGGACCACGAGCACGCCCGGCTGCTGGCCAAGCGCCTGGGCGTCGACCCGGCCACGGTCGAGACCAACATGGTCGTCGTCGACGACGTCCCGGCGCCCGTCGTCGCCGAGGCCGCCAAGGCGCGCGGCGTGCTGGTCTCGCAGGTGAGCCCGCGGCGGATCCGCCTGGTCACCCACCTCGACGTCGACCGGGCGGCGGTCGACCGCGCCGGCGACGTCCTCGCCGACCTCCTCGACCGCTGAGACGCCCGCCGGTCACCCCTGAGGTGGCCGGCGGGCGCCGCGGCTCACCAGGAGCTGAACAGCAGCCGGTTCGGCGTGCCGGCCCGGGTGGCGGTGCGCGAGAGCGTGACGTGGTTCGTCGTC
Organism: Geodermatophilus sp. SYSU D00525; assembly: GCF_054050475.1. Classification (NCBI taxonomy): domain Bacteria; kingdom Bacillati; phylum Actinomycetota; class Actinomycetes; order Geodermatophilales; family Geodermatophilaceae; genus Geodermatophilus; species Geodermatophilus sp. SYSU D00525. Next base: position 11,532 of record NZ_JBJGZK010000035.1, on the reverse strand, counting down.
GCGGCCGCGGTGACCGCCCCGGCGACCGTGGCCGGCGCGGCGCCGGTGTTGCCCTGCAGGTACAGCGCGGCGACGCCCGCGACGTGCGGCGTGGCCATCGAGGTGCCGCTGATCGTGCTGGTCGCCGTCGGAGAGGTGTGCCAGGCGCTGGTGATCCCGACGCCGGGCGCGAGCAGGTCCACGCAGGCGCCGTAGTTGCTGAACGACGCGGCGGTGTCGGTGCGGTCGGTGGCGCCCACGGTGAGCGCGGCCGGCACCCGTGCGGGGGAGGAGGCGCAGGCGTCCTGGGCCACGCCCGCGCTGTTGCCGTTGCCGGCCGCGACGGCGTACGTGACGCCGTCGGCGATGGAATTGCGGACGGCGGTGTCGATCGCCGTGCTCGCCCCGCCGCCCAGGCTCATGTTGGCCACCGCCGGCGCGCCCGCCGCGTGGTTCGCGGTCACCCAGTCGATGCCGGCGACCACGCCGGAGGTGGTGCCGCTGCCGTCGCAGCCGAGCACCCGCACGCCCACCAGCCGCACGCCCCTGGCGACGCCGTAGGTGGTGCCGCCCACGGTGCCCGCGACGTGCGTGCCGTGGCCGTTGCAGTCGTCGGCCGAGCCGCCGTCGACGGCGTCGTAGCCGGAGACCGCCCGGCCGCCGAGGTCGGTGTGGGCGTAGTTGATGCCGGTGTCGATGACGTAGGCGGTGACGCCGCTGCCGGTCGCGGTCCAGCCGAACGTGCCGGACAGCGGCAGGTCGCGCTGGTCGGTGCGGTCCAGGCCCCACGGCGCGCCGGACTGCGTGCCCTCGGCGGTGACCACCCGGTCGCGCTCGACGGCGACCACGCCCGGGATGGCCGACAGCCGGCTGGCCGCGGCCTCGGGCAGGTCGACGGCGAAGCCGGTGAGCGCCGCGGTGTAGACGTGGGCGATCCGCCCGCCGAGGCCGCGCGCCCGGTCCGCCGCCTGGTCGGGGAGGGTCGAGCGGTCGACGGTGACCACGTAGGTGGCCCGCGGGCCGCCGTCGGCGGGAGCGGCGGAGGCGGGGCCGGCGGTGACGCCGAGGCCGGCGGTCGCCAGCGCGACGACGCCGGCGGCCAGGGTGCGACGAGTGGGCAAGGACGGCTCCTCGGGGTGACTCTCCGCGGCCGGGCGACCGCGGGGGGATGCGAGCCAATCCCGTGTCGTAGATCACCGCAAGTGAAGACGCGAACCCGCAGGGTGACTGCGGCGTGTCACCCTCCCCGGGCGCGCCGCTCAGGCGGCGGTGGAGGCCCCGGTCACGACAGTGCCGTCGCCGAGGCCGGCGCGGAGGCCGTCGCGGAGGCCGTCGCGGAGGCCGTCGCGGAGGGCGCACAGCAGGGCGATGTCGCGCGCGTGGCCGCGGTCGGCGCTCGGCGTCTCGACGACGACCGGCACCCCGGCCATCGACGGGTGCGCCATCAGCTCGCCGAAGGCGCCGACGCCGATCGAGCCCTCGCCGATGGTGGTGTGCCGGTCTCGCTTGGAGCCGCGCTCGTCGAGGGAGTCGTTGGCGTGCACCAGCCCGAGCCGGCCCGCGCCCACGGTGGCCTCCAGCGCGTCCAGCGTGGCCGTCGTCCCGCCCGGGGTGGCCAGGTCGTGCCCGGCCGCCCAGGCGTGGCAGGTGTCCAGGCAGACGCCGACCCTCGGGTGCCAGTCCAGCGCCGCGAGGTAGGGGCCGAGGTCCTCGACGGTGGCCGCCAGCGACCGGCCGCCGCCGGCCGTCGGCTCGACCAGCAGCCGCGGGCCGTCGTCGGGGAGGGCGTCGAGCACCGGCAGCAGCCGCTCGTGCAGCTGGCGCAGCGCGGCCTCGTAGCGGTCCTCGCCGACGGCGGACCCCGCGTGCACGACGACGCCGCGGACGCCGAGCCGGACGCCGCGCGCCAGGTCGGCGGCGATCGTCTCGATCGAGCGGTCGACCGTCGCCGGGGTGGGCGAGCCGACGTTCACCAGGAACGGCGTGTGCACGAACGACGGGACGCCGCGCTCGGCCAGGCCCGCGACGAACGCGGCGTCCTGCGCGGGATCGCCGGCCGACCGCTTCCAGCCGCGCGGGTTGCCCACGAAGACCTGAACCGCCTGCGCCCCGACGTCGTCGGTGTAGCGCAGCCCGCCGGCGGCCAGGCCCCCCGCGACCTGGATGTGCGCACCGACCGGGGTGGAGGGGACGCCGCTCACCCGAAGCTGAGCAGCAGGCTCACCTGGCTGCCCTGGTCGACGACGGTGCCCGCGCCCGGGCTCTGCCGGTACACGCGGTCGCCGGTGATGAAGGTCGAGGTGGTGACCGTCAGGCCGGCGGACTCCAGGGCCGCGGTCGCCTCGTCCTCGCTCATGCCGGTCACGTCGGGCACGGTCACCTGCGGCACGCCGATGGAGACCTGGATGGTCACCTCGCTGCCGTAGGGCGCCTCGGTGCCCGGCCCTGGGCTGACCGCCATGACCGCCCCGGTGGGGACGTCGGCGCTGCGGCCCTCGGTGCGGACGACGGTGAAGTCCGCGGCCTCCAGGTTGGCCTGCGCGGCGTCGGCGGGCTGGCCGACCACGTTCGGGATCGCCACCGGCGCCGGCCCGCGGCTGACGTAGACGACCACCGGGTCGCCGCGCTTGACCTCCGTGCCGGCCTCCGGCTCGAAGCCGGTGACCGACCCGACCGGGACGTCCTCGTCGTAGTCCTGCTGCTCGGTGGGGACGACGGGGATGCCGGCCAGCGCCTCGCGCACCGCCTCGATCGGCCGGCCGACCAGGTCGGTGGGCACGGTGAACCGCTCGGGCCCCTTGGAGACGACCAGCTCGACGTCGCTGTTGCGGATCGCCTCGCCGCCGTCGGGGTCGGCGGAGATGACGACGCCCTCGGGCACGGTCTCGCTGAACTGCTCCTCGCCGAAGACCGGGTCCAGGCCCGCCTCCTGCAGCAGGTCGACGGCGGCCGCGCGGTCGCTGCCGACCAGCGAGGGCACCTGCGTCCAGCGGCCGGAGCCCATCCACCAGCCGATCGCGCCGATGGTGACCGCCAGCAGCAGCACGACCGCGACGGCCAGCCGCGCGCGGCGGCGCCGCACCTGCGGCGAGACGCCGCTGCGCTGCGGGGGGGCGGGCCGCCGCCCGCCGACGTCGGCCGTCGAGCCGGTGCCCACGTTCGGCAGCAGGCTGGTGCGGCCGGCGCGGGAGGGGCGGCTGCCGCCGAGCACCTCGGTGCCCGGCTCGCTGCCGTCCCCGGGGTCGCTGGGGTGCCGGCGCGGAGGCCGGTTGGTCGGGCGGATGGTGGCCGGGCCCGCGGAGCTGCGCCCGGTGGGCACCGGCACGCGGGCGAGGCCCAGGTCGCTGCGCACGTCCTCGAGGTCGGCGAGGAAGGCGCCGGCGTCGAGCGGGCGGACGGCGGGGTCGCGGCGCGTCGTCCGCTTGACCAGTTCGTCGACCTGCCACGGCACGGTCGGCACCTCGGCCGAGGGCAGGGGCACGTCGTGGTGCACGTGCTGGTAGGCCACCGCCAGCGGGGTGTCGCCGCCGTAGGGCGGGTGGCCGGTGAGCATCTCGAACAGCACCAGCCCGGCGGCGTAGACGTCGCTGCGGGCGTCGGCGCGGCCGCGCTCGAGCTGCTCGGGGGACAGGTAGGCGACCGTGCCGATGAGCACGCCGCCGGTGTGGCTGGTCTGGCCGGTGCCGGTGAGCGCGCGGGCCAGGCCGAAGTCGGCGACCTTCACCGTGCCGTCGTGGCCGATGAGCACGTTCTCGGGCTTGACGTCGCGGTGCACGATGCCGGCGCGGTGCGCGGCCGACAGCCCGGCCAGCACCGGCTCGAGCACGGCGAAGGCCTCGGCGACGGTCAGCCGGCCGCGCGCCTGCAGCAGGTCGCGCAGCGTGCGGCCGCGCACCAGCTCCATCACCAGGAAGACCAGCCCCTGGTCGCTGCCCTGGTCGCTGACCCCGACGACGTTGGGGTGGCTGAGCATCGCCGCGGCGCGGGCCTCGCGGGTGAACCGGCCGACGAACGTCGGGTCGTGCGCCAGGTGCTCGGCCATGACCTTGACCGCGACCGTGCGGTGCAGCCGGAGGTCGGTGGCGGCGTAGACGGTGGACATGCCGCCGCGCGCGAGCCGCTCCTCGAGGCGGTAGCGCCCCTCGAGGACCAGGCCGACCACGGGGTCGGTCACGGCGGTGTCCACGAGCAGGAGTCTAGGAGCGCCCGGCCCCGGAGCGGTCCGCACACGCGCAGGCAGGCGGGCCGGCGCACCCTCCCGTCACACCGGTCACGGGAGGGCGCGCCCGCGTGCACCCGCCCCGCTGCGGGTAGGCGTGCGGGCACCGACCGACGACGGAGAGGACGAGCGCGTGAGCGAGCAGACACCGGAGCCGGGCCCGCAGGACCCGGTCGAGCGGGGCGGGGCGGACGAGGCCAGCGGCGCCCCGGTCACCGAGACCGAGGTGGAGACGTCGAAGAAGCCCGAGGACCGCGACAGCGACGTCTGACGGTCCCGGCCCGGGGCACCCGCCCCGGGCCGGGTCGCCGTCGCGGGCTCAGGCCAGCTCGAGCCCGGGGTAGAGCGGGTGCGCGGCGACCAGCTCGGCCGCGGCCGCGCGGGTCTTCTCGGCCACGCCGCCGTCGACGACGTACTTCGCCTTCGACGGCGAGCCGTCCTTCGTCGCGGTCGGGGTGGTGTGCGACAGCACGTCGACGATGAGCTCGGCGGTGCGGTCGAACTCGGCGGCGCCGAACCCGCGGGTGGTCAGCGCGGGGGTGCCCAGCCGGACGCCGGAGGTGTACCAGGCGCCGTTGGGGTCGGCCGGGATCGCGTTGCGGTTGGTGACGATGCCGGCGTCGAGCAGCGCGGACTCGGCCTGCCGGCCGGTGAGGCCGAAGCCCGAGACGTCGAGCAGCACGATGTGGTTGTCGGTGCCGCCGGTGACCAGCCGGGCGCCGCGGCGGGACAGGCCCTCGGCGAGGGAGACGGCGTTGTCGACGACGGCCTGCGCGTAGCCGGCGAACTGGGGGCGGCGGGCCTCGGCGAAGGCGACCGCCTTGGCGGCCATGACGTGCGGCAGCGGGCCGCCGAGCACCATCGGGCAGCCGCGGTCGACGGCGTCGCTGTACTCGGGCTGGGCCAGCACGAACCCGCCGCGGGGGCCGCGCAGCGACTTGTGGCTGGTGCTGGTGACCACGTGGGCGTGCGGCACCGGGTCGAAGTCGCCGGTGAACACCTTCCCGGCGACCAGGCCGGCGAAGTGGCTCATGTCCACCACGAGCGTCGCGCCGACCTCGTCGGCGATCTCGCGCATCCTCGCGAAGTCGACCTTGCGCGGGTAGGCGGAGTAGCCGGCCATGAGGATCAGCGGCCGGAACTCGCGGGCGCGGGCGGCGACGGCGTCGTAGTCCAGCAGCCCCGTCCCCGGGTCGGTGCCGTAGGAGGACTGGGCGAACATCTTGCCGCTGATGTTCGGGCGGAAGCCGTGGGTGAGGTGGCCGCCGGCGTCCAGGCTCATGCCGAGCATCCGCTGGTCGCCGAGGGCGTGCCGGAGGGTGGCCCAGTCCTCGTCGGTGAGGTCGTTGACGTGCCGGACGCCGGCCCGCTCGAGCGCGGGGGACTCGATCCGCTGGGCGAGCACCGCCCAGAACGCGACCAGGTTGGCGTCGATGCCCGAGTGCGGCTGGACGTAGGCGTAGGGGGCCCCGAACAGCTCGCGGGCGTGCTCGGCGGCCAGCGCCTCGACGGTGTCGACGTTCTGGCAGCCGGCGTAGAAGCGGTGCCCGACCGTGCCCTCGGCGTACTTGTCGCTGAACCAGTTGCCCATGGTCAGCAGCACCGCGGGGCTGGCGTAGTTCTCGCTCGCGATGAGCTTGAGGGAGGCGCGCTGGTCGGCGAGCTCCGCGCCGATCGCGTCGGCCACCCGCGGCTCGACCCCGGCGATGACCGACAGGGCGCTGCGGTAGGCGGTGGACGCGGCGGCGGCGTCGAAGGAGGGGGTCACGTCGCTCATGGGGGCTCCTGGCGGGTGTCGGCGTCAGCGGTGCCCAGGCGCCCGGCGGGGGAGTGCAGGCCGCTCCCCGGTGGTGCCCCACCTCGATGCGCCAGTCACGGCCCGCCGCCGATCCTAACCGCCCGCGCGGCGTCCTAGGCTCGGCCCGTGCAGTCCGACCGCATGCAGACGCTCACCCCCGCCGAGGTCGCCGACGTCCTCGGTGTCTCGCCCAACAAGGTCCGGCAGCTCGTCCGCGAGGGGAAGCTCCTCGCCGTCCCGGGCAGCGGCAACAGCCGCATCCCGGCCGACTTCATCCAGGACGGCGCGGTCCTGCGGCACCTGCCCGGGCTGATCACCGTCCTCAGGGACGGCGGGTTCAGCGACGCCGAGGTGTTCGAGTGGCTGTTCCGCGCCGACGAGTCGCTGCCCGGGACGCCGGTCGAGGCGCTGCGCGGCGACCGGCACACCGAGGTCACCCGGCGCGCGCAGGCCCTCGCCTTCTAGGGACGCCGCGTTCTGAGCCGCACCGCCTGGGCGGAGGCGAGGCGGCGGGCGAAGATCCCGAGCCGGCGCGGCTTGGACACCGTCACCCGGCGGTCGAGCACCCGGTGGTCGGCGCGCTCGATCTCGGTGAGGATGCCGCCGTAGAGCGCCGTCGCCGCGCGCACGCAGTCCCGGGACTCCGGCGCGAGCATCGGCGTCCCGGGGGCGGCGTCGTCGTAGCGGCGGCGCACGATCGCCACCATCTCCTGCATCAGCGCGCGGAACCGGGCGTCGTACCGCTTGGCCTCGATCTGCTCGCGGGTCACGCCGTGGGCGGCCATGACGTCGGCGGGCAGGTAGACCCGGCCGCGGTCGGCGTCCTCGGCGACGTCGCGCAGGAAGTTGGTCAGCTGGAACGCCTCGCCGAGCGCGATGGCGTGCGGCGCGGCCTCCTCCTGCGTGACGCCGGGCGCGGTGCCGAGCACCGGCAGCACCTGCAGGCCGATCACCGACGCCGAGCCCCACATGTACCGGTCGAGCGCGGCGATGTCGGCGTAGCCCGTGACGGTGAGGTCGCTGGTCATCGCGGCGAGGAAGTCGACGAGGTGCTCGACCGGGATGCGGTAGCGGCGGTAGGTGTGCACCGTCGCGAGCCGCACCGGGTCGTCGGACCAGCCGGTCTCGAGCTCGTCCAGCAGCGCCCGCGACCAGTCGGCGAGGTCGGCCTCGGGGTCGGCGCCGGGGTGGTCGACCAGGTCGTCGGCGGTGCGCGCGGCGGCGTAGAGCGCGTGGATCGCCGGTCGCCGGTCGGCGGTGAGCAGCCGGGTGGCCAGGTGGTAGCTCTTGCCGTGCTCGGCGTTGACCGCGGCGCAGTACCGGTAGGCGGCGTCGAGCCGCTCCTGCCGCTCGGCCTGCGTCAGCGGCCGCTCGGTCGCCGTCACCGCGTCACCGGCCCCGTGATCCGCTCGGCGGCCAGGCGGCCGCTGATCACCACCATGGGGACGCCGACGCCCGGCTGCACCGACGAGCCGGCCAGCACCACGTTCTCCGGGCCGCGGCGGGGCAGCGTCGGCGTCCGGAACGGGCCGGTCTGGCCGAAGGTGTGGGCCAGGGCGAACGGCGTCCCGGCCGCCATGCCCTGCCGCGCCCAGGTCAGCGGGGTGTCCACGTGCTCCACCTCGATCGCGTCGGTGATCCCCGTCCAGCCGCGGGCCTCCAGCACGCCGAGCACCTCCTCGCGGTAGCGGGGGGCCAGCGCGTCCCAGTCGATGCCCGGGTTGCCGCCGCTGTGCGGGTCGAGGTTCGGCGCCGGCGCGACGACGCTGAGCACCTGCCCGCGCCCGGGCACCAGCGACCGGTCGGTGACCGAGGGCATGCTCACCAGCAGGCTCGGGTCGCTCATCGGCCGGCCGTCGCGGGTGAGCTCGTCGAACACCTGCTGCCAGGCCGCGCCGAAGCTGATCGTGTGGTGCGCCTGCCCGGGCAACTCGTCGCGGACGCCGAGGTGCAGTGTCACGCACGAGGGCGAGTACACCGGCCGCCGGCGGCGGGCGAACCCGGGCACCAGCCGCTCGGGCACGTCGGTGGTGACGACGACGGCGTCGGCCGGCAGCCGTTCGCCGCCCGCGAGGCAGACGCCGGTGACCCGCCGGCCGCGGACGTCGAGCCGCTCGACGGTCGCGCCGTGACGGAACCCCACGCCGGCGTCCGCGGCCGCGGCCGCCATCGCCCGCGGCACCGCGCCGATCCCGCCGACCGGGTGCCAGACGCCGGCACCGATGTCGAGCTGCGCGATCACGGCGTACGCGGCGATCGCCCGGAACGGGGAGACCCCGGCGTAGAGCGCCTGGAAGCTGAACAGCCGGCGCAGCCGGTCGTCGGAGAAGAACCGCGCCACGTGGCCCGACAGCCGCCCGAAACCGCCGCGCCGGACCAGCGCCCACAGCTCGGGGCCGAGCAGGTCCAGCGGGGTGTCGAGGTTGCGGTCGATGAAGGTGTCCAGCTGCAGCCGGTACAGCTCGGCGAGGTCGGCGAGGTAGCGGCGCAGCGCGGCGGCCTCGGCCGGGCCGGCCAGGGCCTCCACCTCGGCGGCGAACCGGTCGACGTCGGCGTGCACGTCCAGGTGCGAGCCGTCGGCGAACTGCGCCCGGTAGGTGGTCTCCAGCGGCACCAGCGTCAGCCGGTCCTCGAGCTTCTCGCCGACGGCGGCCAGCGTGTCGGCGACCAGCTCCGGCGCGGTGAACACCGAGGGGCCGGTGTCGAGGACGTAGCCGTCGCGCGCGACGACGCCGGCGCGCCCGCCGGGACCGTCACCGCGCTCGACGACGGTCACCTCGCGGCCGGCGCCGCGCAGCCGCAGCGCCGTCGCGAGGCCGGCGAGGCCGGCACCGACGACGACGACCCGGTCGGTCGGCCCGGGGACGGTGCGCACGCTCAGGCGGTCCGCGAGGTCGCCGCGACGGCGAGCGCGTCGAGGGCGGCGCGGGCCTCGTCGGCGATGGGGGCGTCGGCGATCGCGCGGCGGGCGGTGGCGGTGCGCTCGGCGATCCGCTCCTCGACCCGGGCGCGGGCGCCGGTGGCCTCCATCAGCCGGCGCAGCGCGTCCAGCTGCTCGGCGTCGCAGTCGGGGTTGCCCAGGCAGGTGCGCAGCAGCCGGCGGCCCGCGTCGTCGGCGGCCTCCTCGGCGAGGGCGACCAGCAGCGTCTGCTTGCCCTCGCGCAGGTCGTCGTCGGCGGACTTGCCGGTGACGGCGGGGTCGCCGAACACGCCGAGGACGTCGTCGCGCAGCTGGAAAGCCTCGCCCAGCGGCAGGCCGACGGCGGTGTAGACGTCGGCGGCACGCGGTCCGGCGCCGGCGATGGCGGCGCCGAGCTGCAGCGGCCGCTGGACGGTGTAGCCGGCGCTCTTGTAGCGGGCGACGGTGAGCGCGCCCTGGGCGCCGGGCAGGCCGCCGGCGGCGCGCAGCAGGTCGAGGTACTGCCCGGCGGTGACCTCGGTGCGCATGGTGTCCCACACCGAGCGGGCGCGGGCCAGCGCCGGGGCGCTGATGCCGGAGCGGCGCAGCAGCTCGTCGGACCAGACCAGCGCGAGGTCGCCGACGAGGATGGCCGCGCCGACGCCGAACGCCGCGCCGTCGCCGGACAGGCCGCCGTCGCCGTGCCGCTCGGCGAAACCGACGTGGGTGGCCGGCCGGCCGCGGCGGGTGAGCGCGCCGTCCATGACGTCGTCGTGCACGAGGGCGCTGGCGTGCACGAACTCCAGCGCGGCGACCGCGCGCAGCACCGCGGCGTCGTCCTCGGCCGGGCCGCCGACGTCCTCGGTGACCCCGCGCCAGCCCCAGTAGGCGAACGCCGGGCGCAGCCGCTTGCCGCCGTCGGCGAGCGCGCAGACCTCGTCGACGACGGGGGTCAGCGCCGGCGCCATCCCCGCGAGCGTCGTCCGCTGCTCCTCGAGGAAGCCGGTCAGCGCCGCGGACACCGCGCCGCGGATCCGGTCCAGGTCGGCGGCCTCCAGGGGCGGTGCCAGCGGCCGGACCACGGACTCTGTCTGCGCCGCCCCGGTGATCACGCGGCCAGTATCGCCCCATCGAGTCGTGCGCGTCCTGTCCAGGGGCCGGTGGTGGGCGCTCACGGGACCTCCTCGCCGCTGAGTCGTCGTCTTCCCCGGCTCTTCTGCCGGGAGCGCGTGGACGGATGCAGTGGCTGGGGCTCCCCGTACCCTCGGCACCTATGACCCGAAGCGTCCGCGAGCTGCTCGCCTCGTCGCGGCCCACGTGGTCGTTCGAGTTCTTCCCCCCGAAGACGCCCGAGGCCGAGGCCCAGCTGTGGACGGCGCTGCGGCAGCTCGAGCGCCTGCGGCCGTCGTTCGTGTCGGTCACCTACGGTGCCGGGGGCTCCACCCGCGAGGGCACCGTCGCCGTCACCGAGCGGATCGCGGCCGAGACGACGATGACCCCGCTGGCGCACCTGACCGCCGTCGACCACTCGGTCGCCGAGCTGCGGCACGTGGTCAGCCGGCTGGCCGCCGCGGGCGTGCGCAACCTGCTGGCGCTGCGGGGCGACCCGCCGGGCAGCGACCCCCAGGCTCAGTGGGTCCGGCACCCCGAGGGCCTGGAGTACGCCTCGGAGCTGGTGGAGCTGATCCGCTCGATGGGCGACTTCTCCGTCGGCGTCGCGGCCTTCCCCGAGCGGCACCCGCGCTCGCCGGACTTCGAGACCGACGTCGAGATGTTCGTGCGCAAGTGCCGCGCCGGCGCGGACTTCGCGATCACGCAGATGTTCTTCCGCGTCGAGGACTACCTGCGGCTGCGCGACCGGGTCGTGGCCCGCGGCTGCGACGTGCCGGTCATCGCCGGGGTCATGCCGGTCACCAACGCGCGGCAGATCACCCGGATCGTGCAGCTGTCGGGCCAGGCGTTCCCCGAGGAGCTGGCCTCCCGGTTCGCCGAGCTCGACGGCGACTCACCCGAGGAGAAGGCGGCGGTGCGCGCCTACGGCGTCGAGGTGGCGACGGCGATGTGCCGGCGACTGCTGGACGAGGGCGTGCCCGGCATCCACTTCATCACCATGAACCGGTCGACGGCGACGCGGGAGGTCTTCACCAACCTCACCAACGCCGGCACCTCGGTGCCCTCGACGCTGGCCGCCACCCCCTGACCGGCGGAGCGCTCCCCGGCCGCTGATCCCGGACGCCGGGAGGGCGATCGACGCGGGGCGTGAGCGACCGGCGCGGCTCCCGAGAACCGCGCGAGGCACGGCCGTTCCGGGTGTCGGCTCACCGCAGTGCGGACGAGCCGACACCCTGCGACGTGGCGTCGACCAGTACCTGGACCTGGGTCAGAACGGTGGCGGGTCGTCCGGGGCCGCCGGCGTTCGTGGTCCGGGGTCCGGTGGTGGGTCCGACTCGGCCGGGGGTGGTCGCAGGCCCGGGGGTCGGGTGGTCCGCGTGATCCCCGACGGGGTGGTCACGGTCAGACGCCGTCGGCACTCATCTCGAACCGCCACCCCCTCGCGAAGGTCTTGAGGCGGTGGTGGCTGCGGCACAGGCAGCACAGGTTGGCGCAGTCGGTGGCGCCGCCGTGGGCGTGCGGGAC
>NZ_JBJGZK010000034.1:0-44752 GCF_054050475.1 Geodermatophilus sp. SYSU D00525 | reverse complement strand
CGGCTCCGACCATCACCTGCCGCACCCGCTCCACGTTGGCGATCCGGTACGGGTGCTCGGCCGGCGGCGCCTCCGGCGGCTCGGCCGCCGGCCCCTGGTAGGGATGCAGGCCCAGCGCGTCGAACCAGCCCCCGCCCCCGGCCGCGTACAGGCCCGCCACCCACGCGGCGTTCACCCCGCTGGTCCCGCCCGAGACCACCACCGCCGCCGGATCCCCCGCCTTGATCCCGCGGTAACCGGCCTGCAGCACCGGCACGTACACCTCCGGAGCGGTCGCTCCGCACCCGGTCCCGGCCGAGCAGTCCGGCTCGTTCCAGATCTCCCACGCCGCGATCCGCCCCGCGTACCGCCCGGCCAGCCACGCCGCCACCCGCCCGAACTCCCCCACCCGCCCGGCCGGCGGCAACACCGTCAACGAGTCGCTGCCACTGAGCCACCCCGGCGTGCAGCCCAGCGTGGCCAGCACCTGCAACCCCCGCGCCGCCGCCGCGGCCACCGTGGCGTCCACCCGCTGCAGGTACCACTCCGACACCACCCCCGGCCCGGCCTCCTCCAGCGAGCACCAGCCCACCCCCACCCGCACCCAGCCCGACCCGGACTCCACCACCCGGTCCAGCACCAGCTCGTTCACCGGCCAGTCCCGCCACAACGAGAACACCTCCACCCCCGTCTCCAACACCCGGCCGAGTTGCGCGGGCTCGTCCGCGCGGGCGAGCGGGGCGGTGGGCGTGACGACGGGAACGAGGGTCAGGACGATCAGCGATACCGCGCCGAGGACGAGACGACGGAGGCCGAGGCGGCATGGTCTACCCACGTGAGGTCCGTCGGCAGCCGGGCAGGACCTCCTGAGGCCGTTCACCCGTGCAGGTCACGTCCGGCTCCCTCCAGGGTCCGGGAGGCCGGCCGGCAGAGGACCAGCCCTCGCACCCGGCCGCTCACCGGTGCGGATGACTAGGGTCTGATCACGTTGACGCCGCGGGAACTGCGGGTAGGGCCGTCGCCGACGACGGAGGGTCACGGGTCGAGGGAGACCAGGGACACGGCCGATCCGCTGCCCCGCACCCGACGTCGTCCGCCCGGGAGCACCGGACCACCGCTCCCCGGACGGCCCCACGCACGGCCGACCTCGAGGAGTTCCGCCCGACATGACCCAGGCTGACGACACGAAGAGCACGGAGTCCGAGGCCCCCGCCGAGGCCGCGACCGACTCCCCCACCGGTTCGCCCCGGCAGCCGCACCCCACGCTGCCCGAGGACTTCGGCGACCTCGACCGCCGCGCCATCGACACCGCCCGCGTGCTGGCCATGGACGCCGTCCAGAAGGTGGGCAACGGCCACCCCGGCACCGCGATGAGCATGGCGCCCACGGCCTACCTGCTGTTCCACAAGTGGCTGCGGCACGACCCCACGGACCCGAACTGGGTGGCCCGCGACCGCTTCGTCCTCTCGATGGGCCACTCGAGCCTGACGCTGTACGTCCAGCTCTACCTGTCCGGCTACGGGCTGGAGCTCGAGGACCTGCAGGCCCTGCGCACCTTCGGCTCGAGGACCCCCGGCCACCCCGAGGTCAACCACACGCCCGGCGTGGAGACGACGACCGGCCCGCTCGGCCAGGGCGTCGGCAACGCCGTCGGCATGGCCATGGCCGCCCGCCGCGAGCGCGGCCTGCTCGACCCCGACGCCCCCGAGGGCGAGAGCCCGTTCGACCACACCATCTGGTGCTTCGCCTCCGACGGCGACCTGGAGGAGGGCGTCAGCGGCGAGGCGTCGTCGCTGGCCGGCACCCAGCAGCTGGGCAACCTGGTGCTGGTCTACGACGACAACCGGATCTCCATCGAGGACGACACCAACGTCGCCTTCACCGAGGACGTCGGCAAGCGCTACGAGGCCTACGGCTGGCACGTGCAGCACGTCGACGACGGCGAGGACCTGGCCGCGGTCGACGCCGCCTTCGCCGCCGCCAAGGCCGAGACCCGCCGCCCGTCGATCGTCGTGCTGCGGACGATCATCGCCTGGCCCGCGCCGAACAAGCAGAACACCGGTGCCGCGCACGGCTCGGCCCTCGGCGACGACGAGGTCCGCGCCACCAAGGAGGTCCTGGGCTTCGACCCGGACACGACCTTCGAGGTCGACGACGAGGTGCTCGCGCACGCCCGCTCGGGGGTCGACGCCGGCCAGAAGTCCCACGCCGAGTGGCAGGAGCGCTTCGACGCCTGGGCGCGGGAGAACGGCGAGCGCGCCGCCCTGCTCGAGCGGATGCGGGAGCGCCGGCTGCCCGAGGGCTTCGCCGACGGCCTGCCGACCTTCGACGCCGATCCCAAGGGCGTGGCCACCCGCAAGGCGTCGGGCAAGGTCCTCGCCGCCCTCTACCCGGCGCTGCCCGAGCTGTGGGGCGGGTCGGCCGACCTCGCGGAGAGCAACAACACCGCGGTCGAGGGCGAACCGTCCTTCCTGCCGGCCGACCGCCAGACGAAGATGTGGAGCGGTGGCCCCTACGGCCGCACGCTGCACTTCGGCGTCCGCGAGCACGGCATGGGCGCGGTCATGAACGGCATCGCGCTGCACGGCGGCACCCGCGTCTACGGCGGCACGTTCCTCACGTTCTCCGACTACATGCGCGGGGCGGTCCGGCTGGCCGCGCTCATGCAGCTGCCGGTGACCTACGTGTGGACCCACGACTCGATCGGCCTGGGCGAGGACGGCCCCACGCACCAGCCGATCGAGCACTTCGCCGCGCTGCGGGCCATCCCCGGTCTCGACGTCGTCCGCCCGGCCGACGCCAACGAGGTCACCGTCGCCTGGCGCACGATCCTCGAGCACAACGACCGCCCGGCCGGCCTGCTGCTGTCCCGGCAGAACCTGCCGGTGTTCGACCGCTCGGAGTTCGGCTCCGCCGAGGGCGTCGCGCGCGGCGCCTACGTGCTGGCCGACGCCTCGAACGGGCAGCCCGAGGTGATCCTGCTGGGCACCGGCTCGGAGGTGCAGATCGCCGTCGCCGCCCGCGAGCGGCTGGAGGCCGACGGCGTCCCGACCCGCGTGGTGTCGGTGCCCTGCGTCGAGTGGTTCGCCGACCAGGACCAGGCCTACAAGGACGAGGTGCTGCCGCCCTCGGTCCGCGCGCGGGTGAGCGTCGAGGCCGGCGTGCCCATGGGCTGGCGCGAGTTCGTCGGCGACGCCGGCCGGATCGTGGGGCTCACCCACTACGGCGCGAGCGCCGCCTACTCGGTGCTCTACGAGGAGTTCGGGCTGACCGACGAGGCCGTCGTCGCCGCCGCCCGCGAGTCGATCGAGGCGGCCGCCGCGGGGAACGCCGTCCCGGCCGGCCCGGTTGCAGCCACCGGGGGCCTCCCCCACCCCACCGGCGACCGCTGAGCCGTCGGACCCACCGGAAGGGACCTGACCATGGCACAGAACGAGAAGCTGGCGGAGCTGTCGCAGGCGGGCGTCGCCGTCTGGCTCGACGACCTGTCGCGGGACCGCATCCGCAGCGGCAACCTGCAGTCGCTGGTCGACGAGCGCTCCGTCGTCGGCGTCACCACCAACCCGACCATCTTCGCCGCGGCGATCAGTGGGTCGGAGTCCTACGACGACCAGCTGCACGCCCTCGCGGTGCGGAAGGTGAGCGTCGAGGAGGCGCTGCGCACCATCACCGCCTCCGACGTGCGCGACGCCTGCGACCTGCTGGCCCCGGTGGCCGAGCGGCAGCCCGGCGACGGCCGGGTGTCGCTGGAGGTCGCGCCGGGCCTGGCGCACGACACCGACGCCACGGCCGCCGAGGCCGCGCACCTGTGGTGGCTGGTGGACCGGCCGAACCTCTACATCAAGATCCCGGCGACCGTGGAGGGCCTGCCGGCCATCACGACGTCGATCGCCCGCGGGATCAGCGTCAACGTCACCCTGATCTTCAGCCTCGAGCGGTACCGCGCCGTCATGGACGCCTACCTGTCCGGGCTGGAGCAGCGCCTCGAGCAGGACCCCGACGCCGACCTCAGCGGGATCGCCTCCGTCGCCTCGTTCTTCGTGTCTCGCGTGGACACCGAGATCGACAAGCGGCTGGAGAAGGCCGGCGCCGACCAGCTCAAGGGCAAGGCGGCGCTGGCCAACGCGCAGCTGGCCTACCAGGCCTACGAGGAGGTCTTCTCCTCCGACCGCTGGAAGGCGCTGGAGGCCAAGGGCGCCAGGCCGCAGCGGCCGCTGTGGGCCTCGACCGGGGTGAAGAACCCCGAGTACTCCGACACCCTCTACGTCAGCGAGCTCATCGCCCCCGGCACCGTGAACACGATGCCGGAGAAGACGCTGCAGGCCTACGCCGACCACGGCGCGGCGGGCACCCCGGTGCAGAAGACCTACGACGACGCCGCGGCGACCATGCAGGCCATCACCGACGCCGGCGTCGACCTCGACGACGTGTTCCGCGTCCTCGAGGAGGAGGGCGTGCAGAAGTTCGTCGACTCGTGGGACGAGCTCACCGACTCCGTGCGCGGCCAGCTCGAGGACAAGGCATGACCCTGGAGTTCTCCTGCTCCGGCCTCGACGTCCCGGAGGTGGTCCGCACCCAGCTCGCCGACGACGACGTCGCCGCGCGGCTGGTGGCCAAGGACGCCACCCTCTGGGGCCCCGAGGCCGAGAGCGAGGCCTCGATCCGGCTCGGCTGGCTGGACCTGCCCGCGTCCTCGCGCGAGCTGGTGTCCCGGCTGGCCGAGCTGCGGGCCGAGCTCGCCGGCGAGGGGATCGACCGCGTCGTCCTGTGCGGCATGGGCGGCTCCTCGCTGGCGCCGGAGGTCATCTGCCGCACCGCGGGCGCGCCGCTGGTGGTCCTCGACACCACCGACCCCGGCCAGGTCCTCGCGGCGATGACCGACCTCGACCGCACCGTGGTCGTGGTCAGCTCCAAGTCCGGCGGCACGATCGAGACCGACAGCCACCGGCGGGCCTTCGTCGCCGCGTTCGCCGAGGCCGGGCTGGACGAGAAGGAGGTCGGCCGGCGGTTCGTCGTCGTCACCGACCCCGGCTCGCCGCTGGCCGACACCGCCGCCGCGATGGGCGCCCGCGCGGTGTTCCTCGCCGACCCCAACGTCGGCGGCCGCTACAGCGCCCTGTCGGCGTTCGGGCTGGTGCCCGCGGCGCTGGCCGGGGTCGACGTCGGTGCGCTGCTGGACGAGGCCACCGACCTCGCCGAGCACCTGGCCGAGCCGGGCAACCCCGCGCTGGAGCTCGGGGTCGCCATGGGCGCGGGCTTCCGCACCGGCCGGGACAAGGTCGCCCTCGCCGAGGGCACCGGCGGCAGCGGCCCGCGCATCGAGGGCTTCGGCGACTGGGCCGAGCAGCTCATCGCCGAGTCCACCGGCAAGGAGGGCCGCGGGCTGCTGCCCGTGGTCCTGGAGTCGGTGGACGCGCCCGGCTCCCAGGCGCCGGACGCGCTGCTGGCCGTCGTCGACGGCGACCCGGTCGACGGCCGGCCCTCGGTCGGCGTCACCGGCCCGCTGGGCGCGCAGTTCCTCGGCTGGGAGTACGCGACCGCGGTGGCCGGGCGGGTGCTGGGGATCAACCCCTTCGACCAGCCCAACGTCACCGAGTCCAAGCAGAACACCTCGCGGATCCTCGAGTCCGGCCTGCCCGACGAGCGGCCGGTGGCCACGATCGGCGCGGTGGAGGTGTACGCCTCCGGCGGCGTGCTCGACGGCGTCGACCTCGCGCAGTCCGACGGGCTGCGGCTGGCGCTGGACGCGCTGCTGGGCGCCGTCCCGCCGCGCGGCTACCTCGCCGTCATGGCCTACCTCGACCGCGAGGCCGACGCCCGGGCGGGCGAGCTGCGCGCGGCGCTGGCCGGCCGCACGGAGCACGCGGTGACCTTCGGGTGGGGCCCGCGCTTCCTGCACTCGACCGGCCAGTACCACAAGGGCGGTCCGCAGGTCGGGGCGTATCTGCAGCTCACCGGCGCGGTGGCGCAGGACCTCCCGGTGCCCGACCGGCCGTACTCCTTCGGCGCGCTGCAGGCCGCCCAGGCCGCCGGTGACCGGCAGGCGCTGGCCGACCGGCAGCGGCCGCTGCTGCACCTGCACCTGACCGACCGGTCCGCCGGCATCGGTCAGGTCCTCGCTGCCCTCGACTGACCCCGCACCCCTCGAGGAGGGCACGTGATCCCCAACCCGCTGCGCGACCCGCGGGACCGGCGGCTGCCGCGGGTCCCCGAGCCCTGCGCCCTGGTCGTCTTCGGCATCACCGGCGACCTGGCCCGCAAGAAGCTGCTGCCGGCCGTGTACGACCTGGCCAACCGCGGGCTGCTGCCGACCAACTTCGCGCTGCTGGGCTTCGCCCGGCGGGACTGGGGGGACCAGGACTTCGCCGAGCTGGCCCGGGACGCGGCCCGCAACGCCGCCCGCACGCCGTGGCGGGAGGAGGTGTGGGAGCGGCTGGCCAACAGCGTCCGGTTCGTCCAGGGCTCCTTCGACGACGACAACGCCTTCGACGAGCTCGCCCACGCCCTCGCCGACCTGGAGAGCAGCCACGGCATCGGCGGCAACGCCGCGTTCTACCTGTCGATCCCGCCGGCGATGTTCCCCGTCGTGCTCAAGCAGATGCAGCGCACCGGCATGGCTGAGAGCACGCCGGACCGGTGGCGGCGGGTCGTCGTCGAGAAGCCCTTCGGCACCGACCTCGCCTCCAGCCGGGAGCTCAACGAGCTGGTCGACTCGGTGTTCAGCGCCGAGGACGTCTTCCGCATCGACCACTACCTGGGCAAGGAGACCGTCCAGAACCTCATGGCGCTGCGGTTCGCCAACGAGCTGTTCGAGCCGGTCTGGAACGGCCACCACGTGGACTCGGTGCAGATCACCATGGCCGAGGACGTCGGCATCGGCGGCCGGGCGGGCTTCTACGAGAAGACCGGCGCGGCCCGCGACGTGCTGCAGAACCACCTGCTGCAGCTGCTCGCGCTCACCGCGATGGAGGAGCCGGTCGAGTTCTCGGCCGACGAGATCCGCACCGAGAAGCTCAAGGTGCTGCGCGCGGTCTCGCTGCCCGAGGACCTGCCCACCTTCGCCGTCCGGGGCCAGTACGAGCAGGGCTGGCTGGCCGGCCAGCGGGCCAAGGGCTACCGGCAGGAGGAGGGCGTCGACGCGCACTCGACGACCGAGACCTTCGCCGCCGTCCGGCTCGGGGTGGAGACCCGCCGCTGGGCCGGCGTGCCGTTCTACCTGCGCACCGGCAAGCGGCTGCCCCGGCGGGTCACCGAGATCGCGCTGGTGTTCAAGCGGGCGCCGCACCTGCCCTTCGCCGACACCGACACCGAGGAGCTGGGCAACAACCAGCTGGTGGTGCGCGTGCAGCCCGACGAGGGGGTCACCCTCAAGTTCGGGTCGAAGGTGCCCGGCAGCGTCATGGAGGTCCGGGACGTGTCCATGGACTTCCTGTACGGCGAGCAGTTCACCGAGGCCAGCCCCGAGGCCTACGAGCGGCTGCTGCTGGACGTGCTGCTCGGCGACGCCACGCTGTTCCCGCGCAACGCCGAGGTCGAGGCCTCCTGGGCGGTCATCGACCCGCTCGAGGAGTTCTGGGCGGGCAGCACGCCGCACCCCTACCGGGCCGGCGAGTGGGGGCCGCGCGCGGCCGACGAGATGCTGGCCGCCGAGGGCCGCCGGTGGCGGCGTCCGTGAGGCGCCCCCGCGGAGAGGAGACGCGATGACGACGCTCTGGGACACCACCGGCTCGGCCGTGGTCAAGGAGCTCGCCGCCCAGCGGCGGACCGGCGGCGCCGTGCTGTCGGGGGTGGCGCTGACCCTGGTGGTCGTCGCCGACGAGGGCCGGGTCGCCGAGGCCGAGGAGGCCGCGACGACGGCCGCCGAGCAGCACCCCTGCCGGATCCTCGTCGTCGTCCGCCGGCAGATCGAGGCCCCGGTGCCGCGGCTGGACGCCGAGGTGTCCATCGGCGGGCGGCTGGGCCCCGGCGAGGCGGTCGTCATGCGCATGTACGGACGGCTGGCGCTGCACGCGGAGTCGGTCGTGCTGCCGCTGCTGGCCGCCGACGCGCCCGTGGTCACCTGGTGGCACACCGAGCCGCCGCGGCAGCTGAGCACCGACGCCCTCGCGGTCATCGCCGACCGGCGGATCACCGACAGCACGTCGGCGTCGGACCAGCTGGCCTCGCTGCGGACCCGGGCGCACGACTACTCCCCCGGCGACACCGACCTGGCCTGGACCCGCGCCACCGGCTGGCGCGCGACGCTCACCTCCGCGCTGGACTCGGTGTCCGGCCGCCGCGGCGACGCGGTGAAGGTGCTCGGCGCCCGCGTCGAGGGCGACCCCGGGGCGGCCACCGCCCAGCTGCTGCGCGGCTGGCTCGCGTCCCGCACCGGCAGCGCGGTCGAGGTCGTGCAGGCCACCCGGCACCCCGGGCCCAGCGGCATCGACTCGGTGCACCTGGTCCTGGACCAGGACGAGGAGGTGCGGGTGCACGCCGACCGCCGCGGCGGCGCGGTGATCAGCCAGCCGTACCGGCCCGACGCCACGATGGCGCTGCCCGACCGGTCGCTCGGTGACCTGCTCGGCGAGGAGCTGCGCCGGCTGGACCCCGACGAGCCCTACGCGGAGGCGCTGGAGGTCACCACCGGGGTCAGCGGCCTGGCCGGCCGGGCGCCGGTGCGCGCGCACGTGTGGGTCGACCCGGCCGAGCAGGCCGGCGCGCCGTTCGCGAAGGACGACGTCGGCGCGGGCAGCCCGCACGGCGAGGCGCCGACGGTGCCGCCGGACTCCGAGGGCGCCGACGAGGTGGCCGAGCACGGCGAGCACGACACCCCGGACCCGACGGCGCCCGAGGCCGTCCGGTGACGCTGCCGCCCGGGGACCGGATCGCCGAGGCGCTGGCGGAGCGGATCGAGGGCCCGACGCCCGAGATCGTGGTCGAGCCCGACGCCGAGCTGCTGGCGCGGGCGGTGGCGGCCGCGCTGGTCGCGCGGCTGGCCGCCGCCCAGGCGGTGCACGGGACGGCGTCGGTGGTGCTCACCGGCGGCGGGATCGGGACGGCGGTGCTGCGGCACGTCGCGGAGCTGGCCGGGGAGCCGGCCCCCGGTCAGGCGGTCGACTGGACTGCGGTCGACGTCTGGTGGGGCGACGAGCGCTTCGTCCCCGCCGACGACGACGAGCGCAACGAGAAGGGCGCCCGCGAGGCGCTGCTGGACCGGGTCGGGGCGCCGCCGGAGCGGGTGCACCCGGTGCCGGCGTCCGACGCCGGCTTCGACACCCCGGAGGAGGCCGCGGACTGGTACGCCGGGGCCCTCGCCGACGCCGCCGGTGACGGCCCGCTCCCCCGCTTCGACGTCCTGCTGCTCGGGATGGGGCCCGAGGGGCACGTGGCGTCGATCTTCCCGGACTCCCCCGCGGTCTCGGACGAGCGGACCGTGGTGCCGGTGCGGGACTGCCCGAAGCCGCCGCCGACGCGGGTGAGCCTGGGCTTCCCCGCGATCACCGCCGCCGAGGAGGTCTGGCTGCTGGTGTCCGGGGAGGGCAAGGCCGAGGCCGTGGCGCGGGCGCTGGGCGGCGCCGACCGCACCGAGGTCCCGGCCGCCGGGGCCCGCGGCCGGCGCGCGACCCGCTGGCTGCTCGACGCCGCCGCCGCGAGCCGGCTGCCCGGGGCGGAGTGACCGCCGTCGACGGCTGCATGCTGTGCGCCGTCGCGGAGGCCGACTCGTTCTTCTCCCGCACGCGGGTGTGGGAGGACGACCTGTGGCGGCTGTCGGTCGTGCTCCGCGGGGCGCTGCCGGGGTTCTGCCACCTGGAGACCCGGCGGCACGTCCCCGCCGTGACCGAGCTCGACGGCGAGGAGGCGGCGACGTTCGGTCCCGTGCTGGCGCGCAGCACGCGTGCGGTGCGGGACGCGACGGGCGCGGACCGGGTGTACGCCTACGTCTTCGGCGACCGCGTCCCGCACTTCCACGTCAACCTGGCGCCGCACCGCGAGGGCGGGCCGCTGGTCGGGGGCCGCGGCCTGCTGGCGCCCGGCACGCCGGACGCCCCGGCGGAGGCCCACGAGGCCGCCGCCGGGACGATCAGGGAGTCGTTCTAGGCGCCGCGGCGGGCCCGGAGCTTGGCGAGGGCCTCTTCGAGGAGGGCGTCGCCGTCGGCGTCGCTGCGCCGCTCGCGGACGTAGGCGAGGTGGGTCTTGTACGGCTCGGTCCGCGGCGCCGGCGGGGGGGCCTGCGGGTCCTGGCCGGCCGGAAGGCCGCAGCGCGGGCAGTCCCAGGTCTCGGGGACCTCCGCGTCGGTGGCGAAGGCCACCCGCGTCTCGTGTCCCGAGCTGCACCAGTAGCCGACCCGGTGCCGCGGGGCCGCCTCTCCACGCTCGGCCTCACCCATCGGACCCGCGCCGACCCGGGTCCCCCGGATCGCGTTGCCACCAGCCACGAGCGCCCCCTCGTTCCGACCTGCCTGCTGGATCGTCACGGCGCGTGGTCGCGCCGCCCGCGCAGTCTAGGGCCTGAGGGTGTCTCCCCGGTCACGATTTCGCCCCCCAGAACGGGGACGTGCTGGCACGGCCACCCTCCAGGGTCCCTCCGCCTGCGCCTGCGAGGCGGGGGGAAGGGTGGTCCTCCTCCTACACCTTGAGCAGGATGCCGAGCGCCACGATGCACACCGTCCAGATCAGGCCGGTGAACACGGTGAGCCGGTTGAGGTTCTTCTCGACGACGGAGGAGCCGGACAGCTGGGAGGAGACCGCGCCGCCGAACATCGAGGACAGGCCACCGCCCTTGCCCCGGTGCAGCAGGATCAGCACCACGAGCAGCACGCTGGTCAGCACCAGCAGCACGTTGAGGACGAGCTCGACCATGGCTCCAGGGTAACCGGTGCCCGCAGGCGTCCCCGTCAGCGCACGCCCGCGGTGGCCAGGTCGTGCCCCGCGTAGGGCTCCATGACCAGTCCGTTGCGCAGCCGCTGCCCGGCCAGGAGCTGCACCCGCGTCTCCACCAGCGGCACGTAGGCGCCGGTCCCGCCGGCCGCCGTCGCGACCTCCCGCCAGGCGCCGCGCGCGGCCTCCGGGTCCGCGGCGGTCCGGGCGGCGTCGACCAGCCCGGAGATCGCGGGGTCGGTGAGCCGGGCGTAGTTGGTGTTGCCGACCGGGCTCACCGAGCGGCCGTCGACCAGGGGCACGAGGAACGAGCCCGGCGTCGGGAAGTCGGCGGTCCAGGTGGCCAGGACGATGCCGACGCCGCTGCGCGCCACGTTGTCGGGGCTGCCGACGTCGGTGGCGTAGAAGCTGGTGGCCGGCAGCGGGCGCACCTCCGCGGTGATCCCGACGCCGGCGAGCTGGCCGGCCACCTCCTCGGCCACCGCGACGCTCGCCTGGGCGTCGGGCACGGCGAGCACCGTGCTGAACCCGTCGGGCTGCCCGCAGGCGGCCAGCGCCTCCCGGGCGGCGTCGGGATCGGGGCCCGGGTCGGGGTCCTCGGGTCCGCCGCCGAGGGACCGCGGCCACAGCTGCGAGGTGCGGACGGCGTTGTCCGGGCCGCCGACGACCTCCTGGACGGCGCCGCGGTCGATCGCGGCGGCCACCGCGGCCCGGCAGTTCGGGTCGGTCATCGGCGCGACGTCGGTGGGCAGCGCGAGCAGCCGCACCGCGCCGGTGGTGAGGTCGTCGACCCGGTCGGACAGCGGCACGTCGCCCCCGGCGCCCTCGGCCAGCCGCGCGGCGGTGGCCGCGTGCAGGCCGGTGCCGGAGACGTCGACGTCGGCGGAGCCGGCGAGCAGCTGCTGGTCGCGCTCCAGGGTGGACAGCCCGGTGCGGACGACGACGCGGTCGGGCAGCGCGGTCCGGACGTCGTCGGTGGCCGGGTCCCACTGGGGGTTGCGGTCGAGGACGATGCCGGTCGCGGCGTCGACGGTGGTGACCGCGTAGGGGCCGGAGGAGACCGGGTCGGTGCCGTAGCCGGCGCCGGTGTCGTTCTCGACCGGCACCGGGCTGCTGGAGGGCAGCGCCAGCACGTAGGGGAAGTCGGGCTGGGCCGAGCGCAGCCGGAAGGTGATGGTGGCGTCGTCGGGCGTCTCGATGGCGGCCAGCCCGAGCTTGTCCGGCGCCTCGTCCTGGTAGGGCCCGGCGTAGGGGTTCTCGGGGTCGTCGAGCAGGTCGACGACGTAGGTGGGCCCGCCGACGACGACGTCGGAGGCGAAGGACCGCTCGATGCCGTACTTGACGTCGCGCGAGGTGATCGCCCGGCCGTTCTCGAACCGCACGCCCTGCTTGAGGGTGAACGTCCAGCTCAGGCCGCCGTCGGGGGTGGTGCCGAGGTCGGTGGCGAGGTCGGGCACCAGCTCGCCGGTGCGGCCGGGCTCGCCGGCGTAGGTGACCAGCGTGCGGGTGTAGAGCCGCATGAGGTTCCACACGCCGGGCTGGTAGGACCGCTGCGGGTCGAGGCTGTCGACCTCGCTGGTGACCACGCGCAGCGTGCCGCCGGTCGCGTCCGAGGGGGCGCGGACGCCGTCGACGCCCGCGTTCGGCCCGTCCCCGAGCACCGGGACGCCGCTGTCGCCGTCCCCGCCGCCGCTGCAGCTCACGGCCACCGCGACGACCAGCAGGACGACGAGGGCGAGCCCGAGCACGCGGCCGGGGGTGCCGCGCAGCCACCCGGGCAGGCGGCGGCCCCGGGAGCGGGTGGGTCCCTGCAGCGTGCTGTCCACCCACCCGCTCCCGTGCGGCCGCGGGCTAGCTGCCGCCTGCGGCGATCCGACAGATCTGCGCGAACTCGTCGGCGTCCAGGCTCGCGCCACCGACCAGTGCACCGTCGACGTCCGGCCCGGCCAGGATCCCGGCCGTGTTCGCGGCCTTCACCGACCCGCCGTAGAGGATACGGACCGCCGCGGCCGTCTCCGGGCCGAAACGCCCGTCGAGGCGGGACCGGAGTGCGCCGCACACCTCCTGGGCGTCCTCAGGAGTGGCCACCTCGCCGGTGCCGATCGCCCACACCGGCTCGTAGGCCAGCACGACCCCGCGCACCTGGTCGGCCGACAGGCCCTCGAGGGCGGCGTCGAGCTGGTCGGTGCAGTGCCCGACGTGCTGCCCGGCGCGGCGGACGTCGAGGCCCTCCCCCACGCACAGGATCGGCGTGATGCCGTGCCGCAGTGCCGCCTGGACCTTGGCGGCCACCGTGGCGTCGTCCTCGCCGTGCAGCGCGCGCCGCTCGGAGTGGCCGACGACGACGAAGCCGCAGGCCAGCGCGGCGAGCATCGCGCCGCTGACCTCGCCGGTGTAGGCGCCGGAGTCGTGCGCCGACAGGTCCTGCGCGCCGTAGCCGACCGGCAGCTTGTCGCCGGCGACCAGCGTCTGCACGCTGCGCAGCGCGGTGAACGGCGGGAGCACGACGACCTCGGCGTCGTCGAGCTCGCGCTCCTTGAGGCTGAAGACGAGCTTCTGCACCAGGCCGATGGCCTCCAGGTGCGTCATGTGCATCTTCCAGTTGCCCGCGATCAGCGGGCGGCGGCCCTCGCGCGGGGCGCGCGGCGCGGTGCGGGCCATCAGGGCGCACCCCCGTCCGCGAGCACCGCGAGGCCCGGCAGCTCGCGGCCCTCGAGGAACTCCAGCGACGCGCCGCCGCCGGTGCTGACGTGCCCGTAGGCGGCCTCGTCGAGGCCGAGCTGCCGGACCGCGGCCGCGGAGTCGCCGCCGCCGACCACCGACAGCCCGTCGACGGCGGCCACGGCCTCGGCCACGCCGCGGGTGCCGGCCTGGAACGGCGCGAGCTCGAACACGCCCATCGGGCCATTCCAGAACACCGTGCGGGCGCCGGCCAGCTCGCGGCCGAACGCCTCGACGGTGCGCGGGCCGACGTCGAGGCCCATCTGCCCGTCGGGGATCTGCTCGGCCGCGACGACGGCGGTGTCCACGTCGGCGCTGAACTCCGGCGCGACGACGACGTCGACCGGCAGCACGATCCGCTCCCCCGCCTCGGCCAGCAGCCGGCGGCAGGTGTCGACCTGGTCGGCCTCCAGCAGGGACGTCCCGACGCCGTGGCCCTGCGCGGCGAGGAAGGTGAAGCACATGCCGCCGCCGACCAGCAGCCGGTCGACCTTGGGCAGCAGCGCCTCGATGACGGCGAGCTTGTCGCTGACCTTCGAGCCCCCGAGCACCACGACGTAGGGCCGGTCGGGGTCGGTGGTCAGCCGCTGCAGCACGTCGAGCTCGGTGGCCACCAGCCGGCCGGCCACGTGCGGCAGCCGCTGCGCGACGTCGAACACCGACGCGTGCTTGCGGTGGACGGCGCCGAACGCGTCGTCGACGTAGACGTCGGCCAGCGCGGCGAGCCGGTCGGCCAGCCCGCCGCGCTCGGCGTCGTCCTTGCTGGTCTCGGCGGCCTCGAAGCGGACGTTCTCCAGCAGCAGCACGTCGCCGTCACCGAGCGCGTCCGCCTTGGCGCGGGCGTCGTCGCCGGCGACGTCGGCGGCCAGCGGGACCTCGGCGCCGAGCAGCTCGCCGAGCCGCGCGGCGACCGGGGCCAGCGAGTACTGCGGGTCGGGCGCGCCCTTGGGCCGGCCCAGGTGCGCGGCGACGACGACGCGGGCGCCGGCGTCCCGCAGCGCCGCGATCGTCGGGAGGCTGGCCCGGATCCGGCCGTCGTCGGTGATGGCCCCGGTCTGCTTGTCGAGGGGGACGTTCAGGTCGGCGCGCAGGAGCACGCGCCGGCCCGACACCCCCTCGGCGAGCAGGTCGTCGAGGGACCGCATCAGAGCGAGTTGCCGACGAGCTCGACGGAGTCGACCAGCCGGTTGGAGTAGCCCCACTCGTTGTCGTACCAGCCGAGGACCTTGGCCATCGGGCCGAAGACCTTGGTCAGCTTGGCGTCGTAGATGCACGAGGCCGGGTCGGTGACGATGTCGGAGGAGACGATCGGCGCCGACGTGTACTTGAGGATCCCGGCCAGCGGGCCGGACCCGGCGGCCTCGCGGTAGGCGGCGTCGATGTCGTCGGCCGAGGCCTCGCGGGTCAGCTGGACGGTGAGGTCGGTGGCCGAGCCGGTGGGCACCGGGACGCGGACGGCGTAGCCGTCGAGCTTGCCCTGCAGCTCCGGCAGCACCAGGCCGATCGCCTTGGCGGCGCCGGTCGAGGTGGGGACCATGTTGAGCGCGGCGGCGCGGGCGCGGCGCAGGTCCTTGTGCGGGCCGTCCTGCAGGTTCTGGTCGGCGGTGTAGGCGTGGATCGTCGTCATCAGGCCGCGCTCGATGCCGAAGGCGTCGTTGAGCACCTTGGCCAGCGGGGCCAGGCAGTTCGTGGTGCAGGACGCGTTGCTGATGATCGTCTGGGTGCCGTCGTACCGCTCGTGGTTGACGCCCATGACGATGGTGAGGTCGTCGCCGGTGGCCGGCGCCGAGATGACGACCTTCTTCGCGCCGCCCTTGTCCACGTGCTTGCGCGCGTCGTCGGCCTTGGTGAAGAAGCCGGTGGACTCGACGACGACGTCGACGCCCAGGTCGCCCCACGGCAGGGCGGCGGGGTCGCGCTCGGACAGGACCTGCATCGTCTTGCCGTTGATGTCGATGCCGCCGTCGGAGGCGGCGACCTCCTCGCCCAGCACCCCCAGGATGCTGTCGTACTTGAGCAGGTGGGCCAGGACCTCGGGGCTGGTCAGGTCGTTGACCGCCACGATCTCGATGTCCTTGCCACTGGCCGCGGCGGCACGCCAGAAGTTGCGCCCGATCCGGCCGAACCCGTTGATGCCCACGCGTACGGTCACGACTGACCTCCATGTGTCCCCGGCGACGCCCGTCGCCCCGGTCGGCCGCACGGCGCGCGGCCTCGATCGGCGACGACCCTATCGGCCGCGGCGGTGCCCGTCCGGATGAGGTCAGGCCCCGGCCACGAGCTCCGGGAGGTCCCCCGGCCGGGCCGGGACGGGCAGCACCGGGCCGGCGGCCGGCTCGGCGGCGACCACGCGGTCGCGGCCGGTCGCCTTGGCGGTGTAGAGGGCGCGGTCGGCGACCTCGAGCAGCGCGGCCGCGGAGGTGCCGTCGGCCGGGCAGACGGCGACGCCGATGCTCACGGTGACGGCGACGTCCTCGCCGTCGAGCAGGTGGCGGGTGGCGGCGACCTCGCGGCGGACCTGCTCGGCGCGGGCCAGCGCCTGGTCCCGCCCGGCGCCGGGCAGGACCACGACGAACTCCTCGCCGCCCAGCCGCGCGGCCGTGTCGCCCTCGCGGACGGCGGCGGCCAGGGTGCC
The DNA here is from genome assembly GCF_054050475.1 of Geodermatophilus sp. SYSU D00525. Lineage (NCBI taxonomy): Bacteria > Bacillati > Actinomycetota > Actinomycetes > Geodermatophilales > Geodermatophilaceae > Geodermatophilus > Geodermatophilus sp. SYSU D00525. The sequence continues at coordinate 28,557 of NZ_JBJGZK010000034.1, read as the reverse complement.
GGCGACGCCGAGGAGCACCCGGTCGCCGGAGGCGTGGCCGAAGCGGTCGTTGACGGCCTTGAAGTGGTCGACGTCGACGACGAGCAGGGACAGCTGCCCGGTGCGCGGGCGGCGGGCCAGGTCGGTCTCCAGCGCGCGGTCGAGGTGCCGGCGGTTGTGCAGCCCGGTCAGCGGGTCGCGGACGGCCTCCTCGGCGAGGACCGCGCGCAGCCGCTCGATGACCTCGACCTGCTCGGCCAGCTGCCGGTTGAGCCGCTCGACGGCGAGCTGCCGCTGCTGCTGCTCGCTCACGTCGCGGACGACGAGGATGCGGCCCAGCGCGCGGCCGCGGGGGTCGGCGACGGCGGAGTCGCGCACGTCGAGCCACACGCCGGGGCGGACCTCGGCGACGCGGTGGCCGTCGCGGCGCTCCGTGTTGAGCAGCACCCCGACCGCCCGGGGACCGGCGACGTCGTGGAGCGGCCGGCCGACGAGGTCGCCGTCGAGGTGGGGGCGCAGCTCCCGCAGCATCCGGGTGGCGGCGGGGTTGCAGTCGATGAGGACGCCGTCGGGGTCGACGACCAGCACGGCGTCGGGGACGGTCTCGACGACCTGCTCCCGGGCGACCGGCACCAGCCGCAGCAGGCCGCCGCGGAAGATGGCCCAGCAGTCGACGAGCCCGGTGAGCAGGAAGAACAGCGGGGTGACGTCGGTGCCGTGCCCGTCGAGCTGGCCGCCCACGGCGACCACGTTGCCGACCGTGGACAGGCACGCCGAGCCGAGCAGGATCCCGATCTGGCGGCGGAAGACGCCGGCGACGCGCAGCCAGCGGCGCGCGAGGACGGCGTAGGCCACCCCGATCAGTACGTACGAGTAGGCGGTGTGGGCGAGGAACAGCGGCCCGAAGGTGACCTGGGACTCCGCGCCGGCCGTGCCGGAGACCATGTCGGTCATCACGAGGTGGCGGGTCGCCGGGAGCCCCCCGGTCAGGACCAGCAGGACCGGCTCGACCGCCAGCAGCGCCGCGGCGCGGGGCGAGAGCCGCCACGAGGGGTCGGCCACGGTGCGGGCCAGCACCCAGGTGCCCACGACCACCAGCCCGACGGCGGCCATGAGCAGCGGGACGTAGACGCGCTGGACCGCCTCGCTGCCGGCCAGGTAGACGACCCCGTCGGCCGCCGACCAGGTGGCGACGCCGGCCATGGTGACCGCGAGCGCGGTGGCGGCCGGGGTGCGCCGCCGCCGGCGCCAGGCCAGGACGGCGGTGCCGACGGCGACCAGCGTGGCGCAGCCGAAGACGACGGCCCAGCTCCCCGCGGTCATGCCGCCTCCGCTCCGCGCCGGCGGGCCCGGACGGCCGCCTCTGTCCCGCCCATCGGCGGCCTCACGTGCGACCTGCAGCGGCCCGGCCGGGCGCTCACCCCCACGGGTGACGACGACGGGGCGCCCCCCGCCGCAGCGGAGGGCGCCCCGTCGTCGTCCGTTCCGTGGCGCTACTGAGCGAGCATGTCGTCGGTGACCACCGACTCGGTGTCGGGGATGCCGAGGTCCTTGGCCCGCTTGTCGGCCATCGCCAGGAGACGCCTTATCCGGCCGGCCACGGCGTCCTTGGTCATCGGCGGGTCGGCGCGCTGGCCGAGCTCCTCCAGCGAGGCCTGGCCGTGCTCCAGGCGCAGCCGGCCGGCGACCAGCAGGTGCTCGGGGGCGTCGCCGGCGAGGATCTCCAGCGCCCGCTCGACCCGCGCGCTGGCCGCGACCGCGGCGCGCGCGGACCGGCGCAGGTTGGCGTCGTCGAAGTTGGCCAGGCGGTTGGCGGTGGCCCGGACCTCGCGGCGCATCCGCCGCTCCTCCCAGGCCAGGACCGCGTCGTGGGCGCCCATGCGGGTGAGCAGCGCGCTGATCGCGTCGCCGTCGCGGACGACGACCCGGTCGGCGCCGCGGACCTCGCGGGCCTTGGCGGCGATGCCCAGCCGGCGGGCGGCGCCGACCAGGGCCATGGCCGCCTCCGGCCCCGGGCAGGTGACCTCGAGGGAGGAGGAGCGGCCGGGCTCGGTGAGCGAGCCGTGCGCGAGGAAGGCGCCCCGCCAGGCGGCCTCGGCGTCGTTGATGCTGCCGGAGACCACCGACGGCGGCAGGCCGCGCACGGGGCGCCCGCGCTGGTCGACCAGCCCGGTCTGGCGGGCCAGCCCCTCGCCGTGCTTGGCGATCCGGACGAGGTAGCGCACGCCGCGGCGGATGTTGCCGCCGGCGAGCACGCTGACCCCGCTCGTGTAGCCGTAGACCTCGCTGATGTCCCGGCGCAGCCGGCGCGCGACCGATCCGGTGTCCAGCTCGGCCTCGATGACCACCCGGCCGCCCACGATGTGCAGGCCGCCGGAGAAGCGCAGGAGCGCCGTCACCTCGGCCTTGCGCTCGGAGGTGCGCGTGCACTCCACCCGCGACAGCTCGTCCTTGACCATGGCCGTCATCGCCACGACGACCACCCCCTGCTCTGCTGCGGCGCCATCCTCGGCGTCACCTCTCCCCCTCGTACCGTCCGGGCACCCCCGCTCCCGGTGCTCCGGCTGGGACCGTTCCCGCTCACCGCGCCCCGACCACCGAGCTCAGTGCGGCCGCCAGCCGCGCGGGGTCGTGGCGTGGTGATCCGTCGGGCGCGGCGACCGGAGCCAGGACCAACTCGGCGCCGCACTCGCGCACCGCTGACAGGAGACCACAGCGGTCAACCACCGATTCCGCATCCGCGACCACGGTGTGCAGCGCCACACCGCCCAGGTGCGCCTGCAGCACCCGCAGGTGCTCCTCCGGCGAGAAGCCGTCGGTCTCCCCCGGCTGCGGCTCCAGGTTGAGGACGACGACCACCCGGGCGCGGGTGGCGGCCAGCGCGGCGCGCAGCCGCGGCACCAGCAGGTGCGGCAGCACCGACGTGTACCAGGACCCGGGCCCCAGCGACACGACGTCGGCCGAGGCGATCGCCTCGAGGACGTCGGGGTGCACCGGCGGGTCCGACGGCGACACGAGGATGTCGCGCACCCGCCCCGGGGTCGACGCGATCGCGACCTGCCCGCGGATGGTGCGGGTGCGCGCGGGGTCGTCGGGGTCGGTCGTCTCCACCCGGGCGACGAGGTCCAGCGGCACGTCGGCCATCGGCAGCACCCGGCCGCAGGCGCCGACCAGCTCGCAGACCGCGTCGAGGGCGCGGACGGTGTCGCCGCCGTGCAGCTCGACCAGCCCGGTGAGCAGCAGGTTGCCCACGGGGTGCCCGGCCAGCACGCCGGTGCCGCCGAGGCGGTGCTGCAGCAGCCGGGCCATCTCCTGCCGGCCGTGGTCCTCGCCGGCCAGCGCGGCCAGCGCCATCCGCAGGTCCCCGGGCGGCAGCACCGGCATCTCCCGCCGGATGCGGCCGGACGAGCCGCCGTCGTCGGCGACCGTGACGACCGCGGTGAGGTCGGGCGTGATCAGCCGCCAGGCGCCCAGCGCCGCTGCCAGCCCGTGGCCGCCGCCGAGGGCGACGACCCGCTGCGTGCCGCCCACTACTCGCGGCCCAGGTCGCGGTGGCGCGCGACCGCGTCGGTGCCCTCGGCGCGCAGCCGGCGGGCGAACTCCTCGGCGATGGCGACGCTGCGGTGCTTGCCGCCGGTGCAGCCGACCGCGAGCGTCAGGTAGCGCTTGCCCTCCCGCCGGTAGCCGGGGACGAGCAGCCGCAGGACCTCGGTGTAGCGGTCGAGGAACGGCCCGGCGTCGGCCTGGCCGAGCACGTAGTCGCGCACGTCGGCGTCCTGCCCGGTGTGCGGGCGCAGCTCGGGCAGCCAGTGCGGGTTGGGCAGGAACCGGGCGTCGACGACGAGGTCGGCGTCCAGCGGCAGCCCGTACTTGAAGCCGAAGCTGAGCACGGTCGCCGTCAGCGGCGGCGTGCGGCCCTCCCGGGCGAAGGCGTTCTCCAGCGTGGCGCGCAGCTGGTGCACGTTGAGGTCGCTGGTGTCGACCCACAGGTCGGCCTCGCCGGCGATGCCGGTGAGCAGCGCCCGCTCGGCGGTGATGCCGTCGATGAGCCGCCCGGAGCCCTGCAGCGGGTGCTCCCGCCGGTTGGACTCGTAGCGGCGCACCAGCACCTCGTCGCGGGCGTGCACGAACACCACCCGGGGGCGGTGGCCGGCCTCGGCGAGCACCCGGATGGCCTCCTGCAGGTCGCTGGAGAAGGCCCGGCTGCGGACGTCGACGACGGCGGCGAAACGGCGCACGTCGCCGCGGGCGCCGAGCTCCACCATCGGCAGCAGCAGTGCCGGCGGCAGGTTCTCGACGACGTACCAGCCGAGGTCCTCGAGCACCCGCCCGGCGGTGTTCTTGCCCGCGCCGGACAGCCCGGTGACGACGACGACCTCGACCGGCGGGGTCTCGGTGCTCGCCGGGTCCAGCCCGGCGGGGACGTCGGCGTGCGGGCCGTGCTGGCCGTCCGGGGACGGCACCGGCGCCGTCCCCGCGTCCTGCCCGGCGCTCACGAGGCGACCCGGCCGACCTCGGCGGTCTCCCCGGCCCCGGCGCGGGGGGTGCCCCGCTCCGCCGGCCCGCTGGGTGCCGTGGTGCTCTCCACGACGGTCTCCGCGGCCGCGTCCTCCTCCGCGGGACGGTCGGCGTCGTCCCCGGCGGCGGGCTCGGCGACGGCGGCCACGACCGCCTCCGCCGTCCGGCGGCCGATGCCGGGGACGGCCGTGAGCTCCTCCACCGTGGCCGCGCGCAGCCGCTTGAGGGACCCGAACTGCTTCATCAGCGCCTTCCGCCGCGTCTCCCCGAGACCGGGGACGTCGTCCAACAGGGAGACCAGCATGCTGACCGAACGCTTCTGCCGGTGGTAGGTGATCGCGAACCGGTGGGCCTCGTCCCGCACCCGCTGCAGCAGGTACAGCGCCTCGGAGGTGCGCGGCAGGATCACCGGGTCGCTCTCCCCGGGCAGCCACACCTCCTCCATCCGCTTGGCCAGCCCGCAGACGGCGACGTCGACGATGCCCAGCTCGTCCAGCGACCGGGCGGCGGCCGCCACCTGCGGGGCGCCGCCGTCGACGACCAGCAGGTTCGGCGGGTAGGCGAACCGGCGCGGCCGGCCCTCCTCCGCGGCGACGCCCTGCTCGTCGCGCCGGTCCGCCTCCTCCCTGAGGTGCCGGGCGAAGCGGCGCCGGACCACCTCGGCCATCGCCGCGGTGTCGTCGGTGCCCTCGTGCACGGCGAAGCGCCGGTAGTCGGACTTCTTCGCCAGCCCGTCCTCGAACACCACCATCGAGGCGACGACGTCGGTCTGCTGCACGTGGCTGATGTCGATGCACTCGATGCGCAGCGGCGCGTCGGGCAGCTCGAGCGCCTCCTGCAGCTCGCTGAGGGCGAGGCTGCGCGCGGTGAGGTCGCTGGAGCGCTTGACCCGGTGCCGGGCGAAGGCCTCCTTGGCGTTGCGCTCGACGGTCTCCAGCAGGCTGCGCTTGTCGCCGCGCTGCGGCACGCGCAGCGACACCCGCGACCCGCGCAGCTCGCTGAGCAGCTCCTCGTAGACGTCGGCGTCGTCGGGGAGCTCGGGGACGAGCACCTCCTTGGGCACCGACTCGCCCGCCTCGAAGGAGCCGGTCTGCTCGTCGACGCCGCCGTAGACCTGCAGGAGGAACTGCTCCACCAGCTCGCCGGTGCTGACCTCCTCGACCTTGTCGATGATCCAGCCGCGCTGGCCGCGCACCCGCCCGCCGCGGACGTGGAACACCTGGACGGCGGCCTCGAGCTCGTCCTGGGCGAAGGCGACGACGTCGGCGTCGGTGCCGTCGCCGAGGACGACGGCCTGCTTCTCCATCGCGCGCCTGAGCGCCCCGAGGTCGTCGCGCAGCCGCGCGGCCCTCTCGTACTCCATGGCCTCGGCGGCCTCGGCCATCTCCCGCTCGAGCCGCTTGACCATGAGGTCGGTGCGGCCGGCCATGAAGTCGCAGAAGTCGTCGACGATCGCCCGGTGCTCCTCGGCGCTGACCCGGCCCACGCAGGGCGCGGCGCACTTGCCGATGTAGCCGAGCAGGCAGGGCCGGCCGATCTGCCCGGCGCGCTTGAAGACGCCGTTGGAGCAGGTGCGGGCCGGGAAGACGCGGGTGAGCGTGTCGAGGGTCTCGCGGATGGCCCAGGCGTGCGCGTAGGGGCCGAAGTAGCGGACGCCCTTCTTCTTCGGCCCGCGCATCACCTGCAGCCGGGGGTACTCCTCGTTCAGCGTCACGGCGAGCGACGGGTAGCTCTTGTCGTCGCGGTAGCGGACGTTGAACCGCGGGTCGAACTCCTTGATCCAGTTGTACTCGAGCTGGAGGGCCTCGACCTCGGTGCCGACGACGGTCCACTCGACGCTCGCCGCCGTCGTGACCATCTGCCGGGTGCGCGGGTGCAGGCCGGCGACGTCGGCGAAGTAGCTGTTCAGCCGCTGGCGCAGGTTCTTGGCCTTGCCGACGTAGATGACGCGGCCGGAGGGGTCGCGGAACTTGTAGACCCCGGGCGACTCGGGGATGGAGCCGACCGCCGGGCGGTACGTGGACGGGTCGGGCACGCACCCACAGTAGGTGCCGCGGGCGACGATCCGCCCCTCGCGGGGCGTGGACGTGGCCACGGGGACGACACCGGTGTGGTTCCCGGGGGACCTCCGCCTCTGGACCGCCGTCCCGGACCCGGGTCAGCCTCGGTCGGTCAGTCGTCCGCCCCCGGGGGTGCGCCCATGAGCTCGACGCAGGACCCGACGACCCGGGCCCGCACGGCGGCGGTCCCGGAGCCCCGGACGGCGCCGCCGGCCCTGACCGACCCGCTGACCGACCTCGCGACCTTCCCCCTCGTCGAGGCCCTGTTCGGGCGGCGCTCCCGGCGGTTCGCCCTGGGCGACGAGATCCCGGACGGCCCGCTCGCCTACCGGTCACGGCACGAGCCGGTGCCGCTGACCGAGCTCGAGCGGATGCTGGTGCTCACCGCCATGGGCGGGACCACGGGCTGGCACCACTCGATCACGCGCAACGCCCACTACGCGCCCCACCCGGCGAACTACGCGGGCGGCGCGGCCGGGCGCACCTTCCCGTCGGCGGCCGGCTTCCACACGGCCGAGCTGTTCTTCACCGACGACTCCGGCGTGTACTTCTTCCCCACCCGGGACGCCGGCGCCCTGGTCGACCCGGCCACCGAGGAGGTCACCGCCGAGCTGCTGGTGGAGCGGCATCGGGGCCGGGTGCGGCAGCTCTCCGACCGGCGGCTGCACCTGCCACGCGAGGAGCCCCACCTGGAGGGGCACAACACCTGGTGCGTCAACGTGCCGGGCTCGCTCCTGGCCGTCCCGGTCGCCGACGTCGCCCAGCACCTGCTGGCGATCCTCTGCTTCTTCACGCAGAACGGGTACGCGGTCTTCGACGACGTCAACGGGCGCGAGATCCCCGGGCTGGAGCGGTTCCGCCACCTGGTGGACGTCGACGCGCCCTTCCCGCTCACCTTCACCGAGCAGTACGCGCTCACCGAGGCCACCGCGGAGCTGGCCACCAGCTGCTACGCCGGGGTGCTCGTGCTCCAGGCGATGGGGCTGGGCGGGTGGATGTTCGACGGGATCGACCGGTTCTCGGTGCTCGGCGCCTCCGGGGACCCCGACGTCCCGGGGCTGGGCTTCCGCTACGACACCGACGAGCGCTGGGCGGTGCCGAACCCGACCGGGCTGCCGGGCGTCTTCGAGGCGTTCTGCCCGCCGCACCACGCGGACATGGCCGCGGCGGTCGAGGCCTTCGCCGAGCGCAAGTTCGGCGAGGGCGGCCCGTTCAACCCCCGCACGCCCGGCCCGTGGACCGACAGCCCCGGCTTCCGGGGCAGCGCGCAGGTCCACGACGCGGAGTTCAAGGCGTGCGTAACGCTGCAGGCCCAGTACGTGTTGGACACCTTCGGCAAGTTCCCCGGCACCGTGCCGACGGTGTTCGTCCTCAACTACGTGCAGGCGCACCACCTCGACCTGGAGTTCTACGACCGCTTCTTCCGGCCAGGCTCCTACCTGCGGACGCACGCCGAGCACGCGCAGCGGTGGCACCCCTGAGGAGCCCGCCCCGTGAGCGGCCCCCCGGCCGGTGGAGGCAACGGGTCGGGTGGGGTCGGGGTGGGGTCAGCCGCCGATCCGGGAGTCCAGCCAGGCCAGCAGGTCGGCGGTCACCTCGTCCCGGTTGGTCTCGTTGAACACCTCGTGCCGGGCGTCGGGGTAGACGTGCTGCTCCACCGGCAGGCCGCGGTCGCGCAGCAGGCCGGCGAGCGCGGTCACCTGGGCCGCGTCCTCGCCGCCGACCGGGTCGCGCTGCCCGGCCAGCAGCAGCACCGGCAGCCCGTCCGGCAGTCCGGCGACGGCCTCGGGGGTCGCGGCGCGGGCGACGAGGGCGAACATGCCGGCGCCGTAGCGGTGGCTGGGCGGGACGTCGTCGCCGCACAGCGGGTCGGCGAGGTAGGCGTCGACCTCCGCCGGGTCGCGGCTGAGCCAGTCGTAGGGCGTGCGCGCCGGCTCGAACGGCGCGTTGAAGGCACCGAGGGCGTCCATCGGCCGGTCGCCCAGGCCACCGGCCACCGCGGCCTCCAGCTGCTCCGCCGTCGCGGCGAGGTGCGGCGCCACGCCGATCGGGCCGGACAGCACCAGCCCGGCCAGGCCGTCGCCGTCCCGCTCGGCCGAGGCCAGCGCGACCGCCGAGCCGAGCGAGTGGCCGAGCAGGACGTAGGGGACGCCGGGGTGGTCGGCGGTCAGCCGCCGCCCGAGCTCGCGGACGTCGTCGAGGACGTGGTCGCTGCCCGCGCCGTCGCCGAAGCGGCCGGGGCCGGTCGAGCGCGCGGTGAGCCCGTGGCCGCGCTGGTCCTGCGCGGCCACGGCGAACCCGCGGGCGGTGAGCGCGGCGGCCAGGCGGCCGTAGCGGCCGGCGTGCTCGGAGAGCCCGTGCACGACCTGCACGACCGCGCGCACCTCGCCGTCGGGGGTCCAGCGGCGCTCGGCCAGCCGCGTGCCGTCCGCGGCGGGGACGAGGGTGGGGTCGGCGGACAGGGTCATGGAGCTGGCCTCCTCGGACGTCGTCGTCGGAGGCCAGCCTGCCGGTCCGCCCGTCCCGCCGCAGGGCGGGCGGGGGTCAGCCGGCCGGGCGGGAGCGGTGCAGCGCCGGCAGGTGCACCGCCGCGACGGCGCGCCGGCCCCGGCGGACGGCGCGGGCGCCCAGCAGGAGCGTCGCGACCAGCCCGACACCGCCGGCGACGACCGCGACCGCACCGGGGACGGCCTCGCCGGTGACGGCGAGGGCCGCGACGGTCACGAGCGCGACGAGCACCAGCGTGGAGCGGATCCCGTCACTGGGCCGGGGCTGACCGCAGTGCGCCAGGTCGGGATCGCAGTCGGGCGTGAGCGCGCTCATGGGCGACTCCTCCATCGAGGACCCCGTCACGCCGTCCGACGGCGTGACGTCCGTCACACGGACGATAAGCGCTGTGACGCCCGGCTATCAAGCCGACGCCGCGGGCGGGCCCTTCACGGTGAGGATCGGGCAGTCGACGGTGAGCAGGATCCGCTGGGCCGCGCTCCCCATGAGCAGCTTGCCGACGGCGCTGCGCCGGCGCAGGCCGATGACCAGCAGCTCCGCGCCGGACTCGGAGACGGCGTCGGCGAGCTCCTCGGCGACGTCGCGGCCGATCGGCTGGCGCAGCTCGACGGGCAGGCCGGACACGGTGAGCTCGTCCTGCAGCCGGCGCAGCGGGGCGCCCTGCAGGTACTCCTCGTCGACCAGCGCGTCGCCGCGGCTGCTGTTGACCACGACCAGCCGGGCGCCGCGGCGGTGCGCCTCGGCCAGGGCGTGCTCGAGCGCCGCCTGCCCGCGCGGGGTGGGCACGTGCCCGACGACGACCACCGGTTGCCGGCTCACCGCTCCTCCTCCCCGTCGGCGGGCGCGCCGACGCGCTCGTGGTGGCTTTGTTCGGAGTGACGCAGCCCCTCCCCCGCCTGCAGCTCCTCCGGGGTGGAGCGGCGGCCCCGCACCGCCCGCAGCACCACCGGCAGCACGAGCGCCAGCAGCGCCAGGAACAGCACGACCCGGCTGAACCAGGTCTCCACCAGCACGCCGAGGTCGCCGCCGCTGATCGCCAGCGCGCGCCGGAGGTTGGTCTCGGCGACCGGGCCGAGGATCAGCCCGATGACCGCGGGGGCGACCGGCCAGCCGTAACGGCGCATCGCGAACCCCAGCAGGCCGAGGACCAGCAGCAGGGCCAGGTCCAGCGGGTCGGCGTTGACCGCGTAGCAGCCCAGCGAGGCGAACAGCAGGATCCCGGCGTACAGGTAGGGCCGCGGGACGCGCAGCAGCTGCACCCACACCCGGGCCAGCGGCAGGTTGAGCACCAGCAGCATGACGTTGCCGACGAGCAGCGCGGCGATCAGCGTCCACACCAGCGAGGACTCGGTGGACAGCAGCGTCGGGCCGGGCTGTATGCCGTAGCCCTGGAAGGCGGCCAGGATGATCGCCGCGGTGGCGGAGGTGGGCAGCCCGAGGGTGAGCAGCGGGACGAGCACGCCCGCGGCCGCGGCGTTGTTGGCCGCCTCGGGCCCGGCGACGCCCTCGATCGCGCCCCGGCCGAACTCCTCCGGGTGCTTGGTCAGCTTCCGCTCCGCCGCGTAGGACAGGAACGTCGGGATCTCCGCGCCGCCGGCCGGCAGCGCGCCGAGCGGGAAGCCCAGCGCCGTCCCGCGCAGCCACGGGCCGACCGAGCGGCGCAGGTCGCGGCCGGTGAACCAGGGCCCGGAGGCGGCCATCACCTGCACCGGCCCGCGGCGCAGCCGGGAGGCGACGTACAGCGCCTCACCGACGGCGAACAGCGCGACCGCCACGACGACGACGTCGATGCCGTCGGCCAGCTGCGGGACGCCGAGGGTGAACCGCTCCTGCCCGGTGAGCACGTCGGTGCCGACCAGCCCCAGGTAGAGGCCGATGCCGAGGGAGGCCAGCCCGCGCAGCGGCGAGGCGCCGAGCACCGTGGCCACCGCGACGAAGGCCAGCACGGCGAGGGCGAAGTAGTCGGCCGGGGTGATGCCGATGGCCAGCTCGACGACGGTCGGCGCGACCAGCGCGAGCAGCAGCGTGGCGATCGTGCCGGCGACGAACGACCCGATCGCCGCGGTGGCCAGCGCGGCGGCGCCGCGGCCGGCCTTGGCCATCCGGTTGCCCTCGAGCGCGGTCATGATCGAGCTGGACTCGCCGGGGGTGTTGAGCAGGATCGACGTCGTCGACCCGCCGTACATGCCGCCGTAGTAGATGCCGGCGAACATGATGAACGCCGTCGTCGGCTCCAGGGTGTAGGTGACCGGCAGCAGCAGCGCGACGGTCATCGCCGGGCCGATGCCCGGGAGCACGCCCACCGCGGTGCCGAGCAGCACGCCGAGCAGCGCGAACAGCAGGTTGACCGGGGTGAGCGCGTCGGCGAACCCGGCGGCCAGGTCCGACAGGGCGCCCATCAGAACCAGCTCGTCGCCAGCTCGAGGAGGGTGCCGCCGGGCAGCGCGACGCCGAGACCCTTGACGAACACGGTCCAGACGACGACCGAGAGCACCCCGCCGGCGAGCAGCGGACGCACGATGCCGCGGGCGCCGAGGGCCCAGGCGACGAGCGCGAACATCAGCGTGACCGCCAGCGGCCAGCCGATGACGTTGATGAGCAGCGCGTGGCCGAGGAACGCGACGGCGACGATCCCGACCGCGGCCCACGACGTCGGGGCGTCGGGGTCGACGTCCTCGCTCTCGTCGGAGGGCCCGCGGTCGCCCTTGAGCACGCGGTAGCCCAGCGCCAGCGCGGTGGCCAGGACGACCCCGCCGACCAGGTAGGGGAAGAACCGCGGGCCGATGGTGTTCGCCGAGCCGGGGACGGCGATGTTCGCGGCGTCGAGGACCAGGTAGAGCCCGAGCGCGCCGAGCAGCACCACCATGGCCAGCTCGCCACGGCTGACCCCGGTCCGCGGCGGGGTGGGGTGCCGCGACTCGGCGGCGTCGTGCGTGCCGGTGGCGTCGGCGGTCGACACGTCCGGGTCCGGCGACCCGCCGCTCACTGCACGAGCCCGATCTGCTCGAGGATCGCGCGCACCCGCTCCTCCTCGTCGGCCAGGAACCGGCCGTACTCGTCGCCGGTGAGCAGCAGGTCGTCCCAGCCGTTGGTCTCGACCGCCTCGGCCCACTCGGGGGTGTCGTGGACGTCGACGACGAGCTGCGTGAGGTCCTCGCGCGCCTCCCGCGACATGCCGGGCCGGGCCATGAAGCCGCGCCAGTTGGAGACCTCGACGTCGAAGCCGGACTCGACGAGGGTCGGGACGTCGGGCACCTGCTCGGAGCGCTCGGCCGTGGACACCGCGAGGCCGATCAGGTCGCCGGTGCGGACCTGCTCGCCGTAGTCGGTGGGGCCGGAGATGCCGGCGGCGACCTGGTTGCCGAGCAGCGCGGCGAGCGACTCCCCGCCGCCGGAGAAGGCGATGTAGTTGACCTGCGCGGGGTCGATGCCGGCGGCCTCGGCCAGCAGCCCGGCGAGGATCTGGTCGGTGCCGCCGGCCGACCCGCCGGCGATGGGGGTGCCGGCCGGGTCGGCGGCCCACGCCTCCACGAACCCCTGGACGTCGGTGTAGGGCGCCTCGGCCGGGGCGACGATGAGCTCGGTCTCGCCGATCAGCCGGGCGATCGGGGTGACGTCCGAGAGCCGGGTGGAGGAGTCGTTGGTGTCGACGGCGCCGACCATGACCAGGCCCATCATCATGAGCAGCGCGTCGTCGGTCTCCCGGGCGAGCTGGCCGAGGCCGATCGTGCCGCCGGCGCCCTCGACGTTGAAGACCTGCACGTTGCGGGCCAGGCCGCTGGTCTGGACGACCCGCTGGAAGACGCGCGCGGTGGTGTCCCACCCACCGCCGGGACTGGCCGGGGCCATGACCCGCAGCCGGGAGAGGTCGCCGGGCTGGACGACCGTGCCGGCGCACCCGGTGAGCGCCCCGGCCGCGGTCGCCAGCACCGGGGCGGCCAGCGCCCCGGCGAGGAACGACCTCCGGCTGAGCGGCACGGACAACCCCCAGGTGTGACGGCGGTCACGCGGGACGCTAGACCCGGCGCGACTCCCCGGCCACCGCGGGGCCCCCCGACGACACCCTGGCGGCCGGGCCGGGGACCGCGACGCGGTCCTGCCGGGCCCGGCCGGCGGGGTCACGCCGACGGCGGCGGCGTCATCTGCGCGATGCGGACGGAGTTCCCGAACGGGTCGCGGAAGCCGAAGTCGATGCCGTAGGGCTGCACCACGGGCTCCTCCGGCAGGTCGACGCCCTTCTCCTTGAGCGCGGCGTGCGTCTTGTGCGCGTCGTCGGTGGTGAGGAACAGGTGGCCGCCGCCGGCGCCCTTGGTCACCAGGTCGCGCACCGTGTCGGCGATCTCCGGGCTCACCGACGGCGGGGCGGGGCGCTCCAGCAGCACGGCGTGGCCGGGGTCGCTGGGCAGGACGACGGTGAGGAAGCGCATCGACCCGAACTGCTGGTCGGTCTGGACCTCGAAGCCGAGCTTGCCGACGTAGAAGTCCAGCGCCTGGTCCTGGTCGAGGACGTAGAGGGAGGTGATCGAGATGGAGGTCAACATGCCGACGACGCTAGGGGCGGGCGCCGGCGGCGGGCTTCTCCGGAACTGCTGTCTTCTCGCCCGTCTCGCCGTCCGGCTCCTGGCCCGGCTCCTGGCCCGGCTTCTGGCTGGGGCGCAGCCAGCGCATGCCGAAGCAGGAGGGCACCGGCGCCAGCGGCCCGCGCCTCCGGTAGGCGCTCGGCGGCTCGCCCACGACGTCGGCGAAGACCCGGCTGAACGTGCCGAGGCTGGAGAAGCCGACGGCCATGCAGATGTCGGTGACCGTGCGGTCGGTGCTGCGCAGCAGGAACATCGCCCGCTCCACCCGGCGGCGCTGCAGGTACCGGTGCGGCGTCTCGCCGAAGGTCTCCTTGAAGGTGCGGATGAAGTGCGCCTCGGAGACGTGCGCGACGCGGGCGAGCGCCGGGACGTCCAGCGGCTCCCCGTAGGAGCGGTCCATCTCGTCCCGCGCGCGCAGCATGCGCCGGTTCGAGTCCTCGCTGGCCCGGCTCACCCGGGCAGCATCGCAGGGTCGGAACGGGTTCCTGCGGCGTGACGGCGGCACGTCACTCCCGCGGAGGGTGACCCCCGGCCGGGCCGTGCTGCTGCGTCACGCCGTGAGCTCGCGGCACTGCGGGCACCGGTCGGGAGCGCCCGCCCAGGGCGCGTCGAGCACCTGCACGATCGCCCCGCAGAGCGCGACCTCGTTCTCCCCCGTCAGCTCCTCTGCGCTGCGGTGCACCTCGACGGCGTGCACGAGCCCCGCCTCCCCGCCCGGGCTCATCCGTGGGGGCCAGCAGGACCGCGGCCGGCCGCAGAGGAGGCTCGTGCCGACCGCACTGACTGTTCGGTCAGTAATCACACCCCCAGGGTGCCCCGGATCACATCCGGCCGCGTCTCGGACGGCGGTGTCTCGTTACCGCTTCCGCCGTTCCCGCTGCTCAGCGTCTTGTTCGGTCACCTCGTCGAACGTGTGGTCGAACACGTGGACGACGTGCTGACCGCTCCGGTGCCCGTGGCGCCGGCGGTCGGGCTGTCGTCCGGGCCGCTGGCCGGCTACTGCGCCGGCCGCCACCGCGGCAAGCACCAGGCACCGGGCCGGCGCCATGAGCTGGGGCCCGACGGCACGCTCACCGTCACCACTCCCACCGGCCTCACCGCGACGACCACCCCACCGCCCTACTGAGGCGGGACCGGGGCGGAGGCGTGGACGCAAGCCGGAGCGTTGACCGGTCCGGGGCCCGCGGACACGATGACGGGCGCACGTCGCGCACGGCCGCCCTGCCGCGCGCCGGCCCCGGGCGACGGGAGCGACCATGGCGGACACGGAGACGATCACGGTGCCCCACCTCGGCACCTCGACCATCGGCTACCGGTTCGGCCGGCCCTACGACCCCTCGCTCCCGACGCTGGTCCTGGTCAACTCCTTCACCACGTCCGCCGAGCTCCACCGGCCCCAGTTCGCCGACGAGGACCTCGCCGCCACCGCCGACCTGCTCGCCCTGGAGCCCTACGGCCACGGCCGCACGCGTGCCTCGTACGAGCAGTTCACCTACTGGGACTCGGCCATCGCCGACCTGCAGGTCCTCGACGCGCTCGGCATCCCCGAGGTCTTCGTCCTGGGCACGTCGCAGGGCGGGTGGATCGCTGCCCGGATGGCCGTGCTGGCGCCACGCACCGTCAGGGGCATCGTCCCCCTGGGCACCTCGATGGACCACGAGAGGATGGACCACGAGAGCCCGCGCAGCCGCGACCTGGGCTGCTGGGACGGCGTCGCCTTCTGCACCCCGGCCATCGACGCGCTCGCCGGGGCGGTCGGCGACGACTGGGCGATCCCGGTGGAACTGGTCGACGCCACGCTCGCCGAGGGCCTCGGGGAGGACGTGTCACCGGCCGAGCGCTCGTTCTGGCACGAGACGCACCAATGGAACTACACCGGCGACGACGGCCGCCGCCGACTCCGGCTCTCCAGCATCAACCTGCGCGACCGCGACGGCCTGCACGGCCGCCTGGACGACGTGCAGTGCCCGGTCCTGTGGATGCACGGCACCGAGGACCCGGTCTACTCCGTCGCTAACGCCGAGGAGGAGATCCGGCTCTTCACGAACAGCGCCGACGCCGAACTGCGCGTGGTCGACGGCGGCCGGCACTTCCTGAGCGCCTCGCACCCCGCCGAGGTCGACCGGGCCACGATCGACTTCATCCGACGCTGGACGTAGCGCCGCCCTTTCCGGGGCTCCCGTGCCGACCGTCCGCGGACCCACGACGCCACCCCGCCTGCTCGTCACGGGGCTGCTGGCCCTCGTCCTCGCGCTGGCCGCACCCGGCACCGCGTCGGCGCACCCGCTGCTGCTCGCCACCGAGCCGGTGGCCGACAGCACCGTGATGACGACCCCGCAGGCGGTCACCCTGACCTTCGCGGCCCGGCCCGCGGGCGGCGAGGTCACGGTCACCGGGCCCGACGGCGCGTCCGCCGGCGCCGGGCCGGTGGTGCTCGACGGCGCCGTCCTGGTCGCGCCCGTCGCCCTCACCGCAGCCGGCCGGCACGCCGTCACCTGGTCGGCGGTCTCCGACGACGGCCACCGGCAGCGCGGCGAGTTCGTCTTCTACCACGCACCCCTGGCGCCGCCGTCCGCGCTCGCGCCGGCTGCGAGGACACCGACGCCTGCCGCCGGGGAAGCCGCCCGCACCGGCACGGCGTCCACCCCGGCCGACGGCGGCGCAGCCGCCCGGGCGCTGCCGGTCCTCCTGGCCGTCGTGCTGGCGGCCGCCCTGGCCGGGCTCCTCGCCCGGCGCGGACGCCGCTGAGGCAGGCGCGGCGAGCTCAGTCCGCCTGCTCCCACCGGCCGCCCGAGCGGGTCACCCGGCCGCGCGCCAGCTGCGGGAAGTGGGCGCCCACGCCGGACGTCCCCTCCTCCCCCAGCACCTGCCACAGCCGCCGGCGGGTGCGGTCGGCCAGGGCGGCGTCGACGTCGCCCATCGAGCGCCAGCCGGGCTCGGCCAGCTGCACCGGGCAGGTGATGGCGTCGCCGAGCAGCACCAGGCGCTCGTCGCCGGAGGTCACCGACACGGCCAGGTGACCCGGCGTGTGCCCGGGCGTCAGCACGGCCTCCACCCCGGGCGTCACGGTGGCGTCCCCGGTGAGCGGCCGCAGCCGTGCGGTGCCGGCCCAGCGGCGGAAGCCGGTGCGGACGTGCCCGGCCATCTCCCCCGGCCCGTCGACGAAGTGCGCCCCGTCGGCCGCGCCGAACCAGATCGTCGCGCCGGGGAACACCGGCTCGCCGCCGGGCCCGAACAGCCACCCGACGTGGTCGGCGTGCAGGTGCGTGCAGACGACGTCGGTCACGTCGTCCGGGTGCACCCCGAGCGCCCGCAGGCCGGTCGGCAGCTGCCCGCCGACGAGCAGCATCCGGTCCGGCAGGCTCTGCGCCTCCGGCCCCATCCCCGCGTCGACGAGCACGACCCGGCCGCCGGTCCGGACGACGAAGCAGCCGATCGGCAGCCACGCCGCGTCGTCCCGGTCGAACAGCTCCGGGTGCGCGCCGGCCGGGACGTCCCCGCCGAAGTAGCTCCGGCGGGCGACGAACGTCCCGTCCGCGACGGCGTCGACCCGCACCGTCCCGACGCGCACCCGGTCCTGCTCAGCTCGCGCGCTTGCGCGTGGCCCGCTTCTTCGGGCCGGCGGCGGCGGCCTCGATCGCACCGGCGTCGAGCAGCGGCACCAGGTACCGGCCGGTGTGCGACTCGGGCACCGACGCGACGAACTCCGGCGGCCCCTCGGCCACGACCGTGCCGCCGCGGAACCCGCCCTCGGGCCCCATGTCGATCAGCCAGTCGGCGCTCTTGATCACGTCGAGGTTGTGCTCGATGACGATGACCGAGTTGCCCTTCTCCACCAGGCCCTGCAGCACCTGCAGCAGCTTGCGGATGTCCTCGAAGTGCAGGCCGGTGGTCGGCTCGTCGAGGACGTACACGCTGCGGCCGTTGGACCGCTTCTGCAGCTCGCTGGCCAGCTTCACCCGCTGCGCCTCGCCGCCGGACAGCGTCGTCGCCGGCTGGCCGAGCCGCACGTACCCGAGGCCGACGTCGGTCAGCGTGCGCAGGTACCGCGAGATCGACGGGATCGCGGCGAAGAAGTCCGCGGCCTCCTCGATCGGCATGTCCAGGACCTCGGCGACCGTCTTGCCCTTGTAGTGCACCTCGAGCGTCTCCCGGTTGAACCGGGCGCCCTTGCACACCTCGCACGGGACGTAGACGTCCGGCAGGAAGTTCATCTCGATCTTGATGGTGCCGTCGCCGGAGCACGCCTCGCAGCGCCCGCCCTTGACGTTGAAGGAGAACCGCCCCGGCTGGTAGCCGCGGATCTTCGCCTCCGACGTCTGCGCGAACAGCTTGCGGACCTGGTCCCAGACGCCGGTGTAGGTGGCCGGGTTGGACCGCGGGGTCCGCCCGATCGGCGACTGGTCGACGTGCACGACCTTGTCCAGGTGCTCCAGGCCGGTGACCGTGCGGTGCCGGCCCGGCACCATCCGCGCCCGGTTGAGCTGGTTGGCCAGGACCGTGTAGAGGATGTCGTTGACCAGGCTGGACTTGCCCGACCCGGACACCCCGGTGACGCCGACCAGCAGGCCCAGCGGGAACGTGACGTCGACGCCCTTGAGGTTGTGCTCCCGGGCGCCCTTGACCACCAGCTCGCGCCCGGGCTGCGGCTGCCGCCGCACCTTCGGCACGGTGATCTCCTTGCGGCCCGACAGGTACTGCCCGGTCAGCGACCGCTCGCTGGCCAGCAGCTCCGACACCGGCCCGCTGACGATCACCTCGCCGCCGTGCTCGCCGGCGCCCGGGCCGATGTCGACCACCCAGTCGGCGGTCTTGATCGTGTCCTCGTCGTGCTCGACGACGATGAGCGTGTTGCCCATGTCCCGCAGCCGGACCAGCGTCTCGATCAGCCGGGTGTTGTCCCGCTGGTGCAGTCCGATCGACGGCTCGTCGAGCACGTACAGGACGCCGACCAGCCCGGAGCCGATCTGCGTGGCCAGCCGGATCCGCTGCGCCTCGCCGCCGGCCAGCGTCGCCGCCGGCCGGTCGAGGGACAGGTAGTCCAGGCCGACGTCGACGAGGAACGACAGCCGCGCCTGGATCTCCTTGAGCACGCGGTCGGCGATCGCCCGCTCGCGCTCGCCCAGCTCCAGGGCGCCCAGCCAGTCGGCGGCCTCGCCGATCGACAGGCCGGTCACCTCGGCGATCGAGCGGCCGGTGAGCTTGACCGCGAGGATCTCCGGCTTGAGCCGGGTGCCGTGGCAGACGGGACAGGGCACGTCGCGCATGTAGCCCTCGTACTTGTCCCGCATGTAGTCGCTGTCGGTGTCCTCGTGCCGGCGCTCGAGGAACGGCAGCACGCCCTCGAACGCGGCGTAGTAGCTGCGCTCGCGGCCGTAGCGGTTCTTGTACCGGACGTGCACCTGGTCCGGGGAGCCGTGCAGGACGGCCTTCTGCACCCTGGCCGGGAGCTTCTCCCAGGGGGTGTCCATGGAGAAGCCCAGCTGGTCGGCCAGCCCGGACAGCAGCCGCTGGAAGTACTCGTTGCTCATCGAGCCGGCCCACGGGGCGATCGCGCCCTGCGCCAGGCTCTTCTCCGGGTCGGGGACGACGAGGTCGGGGTCGACCTCCTTGCGCGTCCCGATGCCGGTGCACTCCGGGCAGGCGCCGAACGGCGAGTTGAACGAGAACGAGCGCGGCTCGAGCGCCTCGAACGACAGGCCGTCGTCGACGCAGGCCAGGTGCTCGGAGAAGGTCCGCTCCCGCACCGGGTCGTCCTCGGGCAGGTCGACGAAGTCGAGGACGACGAGGCCGCCGGCGAGGCCGAGCGCGGTCTCGACCGAGTCGGTGAGGCGGCGCTTGGCGCTCTCCTTCACCGTCAGCCGGTCGACGATCACCTCGATCGTGTGCTTCTCCTGCTTCTTGAGCTTCGGCGGCTCGGTCAGCGGGTGCACCACGCCGTCGACCCGGACGCGGGAGAAGCCCTGCGTCTGCAGCGAGCTGAACAGGTCGACGTACTCGCCCTTGCGCGCCCGCACGACCGGGGCGAGCACTTGGAAGCGGGTGCCCTCCTCCATGGCGAGCACCTGGTCGACGATCTGCTGCGGCGTCTGCCGGGCGATCGGCTTGCCGCAGTTGGGGCAGTGCGGCTGGCCGGCGCGGGCGTAGAGCAGCCGGAGGTAGTCGTAGACCTCGGTGATGGTGCCGACGGTCGACCGCGGGTTGCGGTTGGTCGACTTCTGGTCGATCGACACCGCGGGCGACAGGCCCTCGATGAAGTCGACGTCGGGCTTGTCCATCTGGCCGAGGAACTGGCGGGCGTAGGCCGACAGCGACTCGACGTAGCGCCGCTGGCCCTCGGCGAAGATGGTGTCGAAGGCCAGGCTCGACTTGCCCGACCCGGACAGCCCGGTGAAGACGATCAGGGCGTCGCGGGGCAGGTCGATGTGGACGTCCTTGAGGTTGTGCTCACGGGCGCCGCGGACGACGAGACGGTCCAAAGTGATCCCTGTCGGTCAGCCGGGCCGGCCGGTCTCGCCGGGCCGCGGTCAGTGTGTCGAGATGTCGATACGGGCAACGCCGTCACTGCCCGCGCGCAATCCGTGACGACGGCGACGTTGCCGCCGGGTGGGGGTGCTCAGACGGAGGCCGGGGACGGCGCTCCGGCGGGGTCGAACACCGGGGCGTGACGGCGCCAGGGCGCGCGTCGCTCCAGCTCTCCGGCCAGCCAGAGTAGTCGCGTCTCGCTGCCCGGGGGGCCGACCAGCTGGACCGCCAGCGGCACCCCCTCCTCGCGCGTCCCGACGGGCAGCACGACCGCCGGGACACCGGCCAGGTTCCACGGCGAGGCCCACGGCGCCCACCGCGCGTTGGCGGTGACGTTGGCCAGGAACCCGCGCTCGTGCCACGGCCGCGCCGGCAGCGGCGGGCCGTTGGTGATCGGGGTCAGCAGCACGTCGAGGTCGTCCTCGGCGAAGAACGCCGCCGTCCGCTCGCGGAACCGCTCGGCGGTCGCCGGGCGCACGAGACCGGCCCGCCGGGCCAGCCGGCCGAGCCGGGCGTGGGCGCGGCTGCGCGGCTGCAGCGCCGCCCGGTCCAGCCCGAGTGCGGCGGCGTCGTCCTCCGCGCCGGCCAGCCAGCGGGCGATCGCGCCGACCGCGGCGCCGGTCGGGATCACCGGGTCGCGCTCGACGACGACGTGCCCCGCGCCGCGCAGCAGCCGCGCCGTCCGCTCGACCGCCGCCCGCGCCGGTCCGTCCGGCCGCGAGCCGGCCACCGGGGAGCGCCGGCCGACGGCGATCCGCAGCGGGCGGCCCGGGTCCGGCGCCGACCAGCCCAGGCCGGCGTCCTCCCCCGCCAGGACGGCGGTGCCCAGCGCGACGTCCTCGACCGTGGTGGCCAGCACGCCGTTGACCGCCATGCCCGACCAGTCGTCGGCGCCGATGCCGCCGGGCAGCACGCCGCGCCCGGGCTTGAGGGTGACCAGGCCGCACGCGGCGGCCGGCAGCCGCAGCGAGCCCATCCCGTCGTTGCCGTGCGCCAGCGGCACCGCGCCCGCGGCGACCGCGGCCGCGCTGCCGCCGGAGCTCCCGGCCGGGGAGAGCGCGGTGTCCCAGGGGTTGCGGGTGACCGTGCCCGGCCCGTCGGTGGCGGCGTAGAGGCACAGCTCGGGGACCCGGGTGACCCCGACGACGACGGCGCCCGCGGCGCGCAGCCGGGCGACCACCTCGTGGTCGGCGTCCGCGGTGGTCGAGTGGGCGGCGCAGCCGTCGGTCACCGTCTCCCCGGCGACGCCGACGTTGTCCTTCACCGCGACCGGGACGCCGGCCAGCGGCAGCACGGCCCGGCGCGGGTCGGCGTCCACCGCGGCCGCCTCGGCCAGCGCCTCCTCGGCCCGCACCACGCGGAACGCGCCGATCCGGGGCTCGACCTCGGCGAGGTGGGCCAGGTGCGCGCGCACGACCTCGACCGCGGACACCTCGCCCGCGCGCACGCGCGCGGCGAGGACGGAGGCGGGCAGGCCGACGAGCCGGGCGCCGCCCGGAGCTCCGCTAGCGTCCATGCGGGCGACCGTAACCGCGGTCGCCGACACTTCTCGAACGGAGGCCCGATGACCTACACCGGCGACGTCGAGGTGGGCGGACCGGCCGACGTGCGGGAGCTGCCCGGGCTCACCATCAGCAAGGTCGCCGTCAGCGAGATGGCCAACAACGCCTACCTGCTGCGGGACACCGCGACGGGGCAGGCGCTGCTCGTCGACGCGGCCGCCGAACCGGAGACGCTGCGCGCCCTGATCGGCGACGCCGACCTGCGCACCGTCGTCACCACGCACGGGCACTGGGACCACCACCGCGCGCTGCCCGACGTCGTCGCGGCCACCGGGGCGCGGACGGTGGCGCACGCCGCCGACGCCGGCGACCTGCCCGTCCCCGTCGACCGGACGGTCGCGCACGGCGACACCGTCGAGGTCGGCGAGCAGGTGCTGGAGGTGGTGCACCTGCGCGGGCACACGCCGGGCAGCGTCGCGCTGGTCTGGCGGGGGCCGGAGGGCGCCGGCACGCACGTCTTCACCGGCGACAGCCTCTTCCCGGGCGGCGTCGGCAACACGCAGCAGGACCCGGAGCGGTTCGCCAGCCTCATCGACGACGTCGAGCAGCGGCTGTTCGCCGTCCTCCCGGACGACACGTGGGTCTATCCCGGCCACGGGAGGGACACGACGCTGGGCGCCGAGCGCCCGTCGCTGCCGGAGTGGCGCGCCCGCGGCTGGTGACCTGCGGCGGAGGGCCTCCCGGTGCGACCATCCGTGCAGGCCAGGACGGCTGGCTGCAGGTCACGAGGAGGCCTCCGATGCACTCCCAGGCGAAGCAAGAGGCGCAGGAAGCGCTGTTCACCGCGATCAGGGACCAGGCGGAGAAGAACATGCGCTCCGCGATGCGGCCCGCGGAGAAGGCCGCGCTCCTGCGCCGGCTGGCGGAGGCCTACCGGCTCACCGCCGGCGGCCCGATGCCCGAGATCCCCTCGCGCCGCGCAGCGCCCGCGCCGCGGAAGGCCGCGGACGACGGGGCGCCATCGCGGACACGCACCGCCTGATCGGCGCCGGCCCGGCGGGTCACCTGCGGCCGGGGGGCCCGTCGGCGCCCCGGCCGCGGGTGCGGTCGAGCACGTCCTGACCGCCGTGCGCCCAGCGCGTCCGTCGGTCGGACGACGCGCCGCCCGCCCCCAGCGGGCCGGTCCGCAGGCACGGACCCGCCTACGGCGTGGACGCCTCCCTCCCCGAGGACCCGGGGAGCACCGCCGGGGTCGAGGCGCCGGGCGGGTGTCCGGCAGCGCGGGTCCTCCACGCACGTGCCGCCAGCACCACGACCAGTGTCAGAGCGCCGGCACCCGTCCCCCACGCACCCGCCTCGGCCTGCGGGTGGACGGCCAGCAGGGCGGCGGTCACGCCCACCGACGTCACCGCGGCGGCCACTGCGCCGGCACACAGCCACCGCTCCTGTCCCTCGGCCAGCAGCACGAACCACAGCAGGTAGCCGAGCAGGATGAGCGGTGTCATGGCCACGAGCACACGCACCGCCGGGACGGCCGACTGCCACTGGTCACCGAAGACAC
This sequence comes from Geodermatophilus sp. SYSU D00525, assembly GCF_054050475.1. Taxonomy (NCBI): domain Bacteria; kingdom Bacillati; phylum Actinomycetota; class Actinomycetes; order Geodermatophilales; family Geodermatophilaceae; genus Geodermatophilus; species Geodermatophilus sp. SYSU D00525. Next base: position 5,324 of record NZ_JBJGZK010000034.1, on the reverse strand, counting down.
CCCGGGTCACGGGACCGGCGACGGCCACTCCGAGGACCGCCAGGGGTACGGACACCCCCACCGCCCCGACGAGATAGCGCCGGGCCTGAGCGCGCGCTGCCGCGGGTGCCTCCGCCGCGAGGGCCGCGATCCCCGGGAAGAGACCCATGCCCAGTGTGTGCGCGAGCGTGACGCTGGCGTCCAGCAACCGCGTGGCCACGACGTAGTCCGCCAGAGCACGCGCGGGCGCCAGGCCGCTCACCAGCAGGGTGCCCTGCCGCCACAGGAGCACGAGGGCGGTTCCCGCGATCGCCAGCCACGCGCTGCGGCGCAGCAGCGCTCCGAAGGTCAGCCCGCCGTCCCTCCTGGCGCTCGGCCGCAGCCAGACGGCCGCGATGGCGAGGACGACGAGTTCCTTGCCCGCGACGATCCACAGCAACGGGACGATCCCCGCGCCCGCCAGGACCGCCAGGGAGCCGGTCGTGACGAGGAGCAGCGCGCTGACTCCCTGCAGGACGCCCTCGAGGACGACCTTGCCGGCGCCCCGCAACACCTCGCCCCACAGGTTGAACACCGAGTTGGCCACGACGAACACCGCGCAGGGGACGAGCACGGCCGCGTCCACGCCCGCCGGGCCGGCCAGGACCGCGACGCCGCAGGTCAGGACCACGGCCACGGCGGTGGACAGGGCCTGGGGGCCCAGGGCCGAGCGGAGGGCCGCGGGCGCCGTGGCGACCCGTGCCGCGACGTCCCTGCCCGCGAGGCTGGCCACCCCCAGGTCGGTGAGGCTCGCCATCAGCGTCACGGTGCCCAGCAGGAAGCCGTAGAGCGCGACGGTGACGGGATCGGCCACGCGAGCCAGCACCACCACCAGGACGACACCGACGAGCCGCCCGAAGATCCGCGAGACCAACGCCGCGGCGACGCCGATGCGGACGAGCCTGCCCTTCGAGAGGACGTCGTCGGGCTCGAGTGCTGTCACGTCGCTGGCTCCGTCCTCGGCAGTCGTGTCCGCTCGCGGCCCACCGTGAGGGCGGCCCCCGTGGCGACACCCAGCAGGTAGAAGGTCATGAAGCCGGTGGGGTAGCTGCCCAGGGTGGTCCGCGAGACCCAGTCGACGACCGACACGGCGAGCACGGCCAGGCTCAACCAGGCAGCGGCGCTGCCACGCCGCGCCGGCTCGCTGAGCCACACCGTGTAGGCGACCACGGCGCACAGCAGGGCGATCACCCCGACGAGCCCCACGTCGGACAGGACCTGGGCCCACGACGAGTCCAGGAACGAGGGGTCACCCGCGAAGAACGCCGTGCTCTCGCGATCGGGGTCGTACGCGGGCGCCGCTGAGACCAGGCCGGCCTCGGCCCGCGTCGAGCCGGCACCGAGCACGCCGACCCCGTTGCCCCGCACCAGGGTCGAGACGTCCTGGTAGGCGACTGCCCACGCGTCGAAGCGCCCGTTGAGGGTGAACAGCAGCGGGCGGACCGGTCCCCCGGGGACGGTGGCCGACACGAGGTAGACGCCGGCGACGAGGACCGCCCCGGAGACGGCTCCCACGACGCCGACCACGGCCGCACGGATCTTGCCCTGTCGGAGCAGGACCAGGATCGCGAGGACGGCCAGCTGCAGGACCGCGGTGCGGACCTGGGTGGCGCCGAGGATGGCCGCGACGGAGATCCACAGGACCACCGCCTGCCGTCGGGACGCGACCGTGAGAGCCAGGCAGGCACCGAGGACGGCGAAGGCGGCGAGGGAGAAGGACTCCTCGAAGGTGCCGGGACTGCGCAGCCCTCCACCGGAGGTGAGCCGCACCTGCGAGCCGAACGCGTAACCCCACTGGTACACCAGCGCGTCCGGGCCGACCGCCTGCTGGATCCAGGCGAGGACCGCTTGGGCCAGGAGGAAGACGGTCATCGCGCGCACGAGGTGACGCAGCGCGGCATCGGGTCGTGGGGTGGTCAACCCGACGACCAGCAGGAGCAGTGGCTCCACCAGCAGGCGTGTCCCGAAGAGCCAACCGCCGCCGTGGTCGCCGCCGAGGTCGAGCAGGTAGAGAGCGAGGAGCACGGTCAGGGGGAACCCCACGGAGAGCGGCGGCAGCCGCGCCGCCAGGGACGTGCGCCCCCGGAGCACCGCTGCCACCGTCACGGCGAGCAGCAGGACGACGAGCGCGTCCTTGGCGACACCGAAGGTGTCCGAGAGCCGGAGACGCAGCTCCGCGGTCGTGCCGAACAGGAACACGACAGCCCACGGCGCCAGCCAGGGCCGGCATGCCAGGAGCCAGACCGCGCCGAGCACAGCACCCAGCCCGAGGACGGCGAGGACGCCCGACATCAGACGACGTCCCGGGCGTGCCCGCCGGTGACACCGGACCTCCCGCCCACCGTCACCCCATCACGAGGACGGCGTCCGCCGGACGCTCCCACTGCTGGCTGAGGCGCTGCACGGTCCGGACCTCCCGCAACGGAGCGCCCACCTCCACCGCGAGCACGATCGCCGTGGCCTCCCTCAGGGCCGGGGCGACCACGGCCGTCGTCGGGTCGGCCGTGACCCGGACCCGGTTGACTCCCGGTCCCGACTCGACGACCGTCCCGCCGTCCGCCACCGCGACGTGTTCCCCGACGGGTCGGTCCACCGGGATGGTGTCCCGGAGCACCGCGGCGACCTCCTGCGCGGCCGCCACCGAGGCGGCACCGGCGGGAACGACGACCAGCCGGTGTGTGGTCCCGTGCCCACCGAGTCCCTGCAGGTCCTCGACCAGCCGCTCGGATCCGGGGACGACCTGGCCGGCGCGGATGACGCCCACGGGGAGACCGAACACCTCGCCGACGTCCCGCAGGGAGGTCACACGGGACGGCCGGGCGGAACGGACCGCGAGGAACGCAGCGGCGACGACCAGGCCCAGGACCGCGCCCGTCGCGGCGTCCCGCGGGACGGCCGGTGACGTCTGGACGGCCGGGGTGGTACTGAGGACCCGCACCGGGTTCGCGGTCCGGGCGAGGACCTCCGCCCGGGCGCGCAGGTCCTCGGAGGCTCCCCCGTCGGACCCCGTCGGATCGTCCGCAGCAGCGGCCGCTGCTGCGTTCGCCGTGTCCACCGCCTGCTGTCGCGCGACGTCGGCGAAGGAGGTGACCACGGCATCGAGCCGCGCCGCGGCGTCCTCGGCCCCGGGCCCGGTGACGGACACGGAGATGACGCCGGAGCTGGGGCTCGGGGTCACCGTGACCACGTCCCGGAGGTCCGTCCAGCTCTCGCCCGTGCCGAGCCGGTCGGCTGCCGGGGCGAGGACGGCCTCGGACGCGGCCAGCGCGGCAGCACCGGCCAGCTCGCGGTCGGCCGACGCCGGGTTGCCGCCGGGGAAGACCACCGGGTCCTGGGAGAGCGGGGTGTACACCACCGTCGACTCCGCCTCCCACTGCGCACCACCGGCCAGGCTCACCGCGACACCGGCCACGGCTCCGAGCACGGCCAGGACCAGCGGCAGCCGGAGCAGCCGCCACAGACGCGCGGCGCCCCTGCGTTCGTCCAGCGCGTGCCGGCCTCCGGTCCCCCGGGGCGACCCGACACTGCCGGACGTCACGCCGACCTCCCCGGCACGGTGGACCACGTGTCGTACAGGTCGTTGACCTCGGACACCCACCGGTCGAACGGGAACACCTCGGCCAGGCGGCGTCGCCCACCGGCACCCAACTCGGCGGCGCGCGCGGGCGAACCGAGGACCTCGACCAGCGCCCGACCCAGCGCCTGCGGCGCCCGGGGGGGTACCAGGAGCCCGGTCACTCCGTGGTCGACCATCTCCGCGAGCCCGCCGGTGGCCGTCGCCACGACCGGGACGGCGCCGGCCATGGCCTCGAGCACCGCGTACGGGAAGCACTCGATGTTGTAGGACGCCAGCACGAAGACGTCGGCACCGGCCGCGAGGAGCGGAGCGTCGACCCGCGCACCGAGGAGGTGCACCCGCTCCATCCCGGGCTGTGCCGCGACCTGCTCCAGTGCCGCCCGCTCGGGCCCGTCCCCGACCACGACGAGGGAGGCGCCGGGCACCTTCCGGGCCACGTCTCGCCACGCCTCGAGCAGGTCACGGTGGCCCTTGTCCGCCCGCAGCGCGCCGACGACGACGGCGACCGGCCCGGGCAGTCCCCCCGGGACGGCGGCTGCGAGTGCCGCTCGGCCGTCCCCCACGCTCGTCGCGGGCAGGCTGTTCTGGACGACCTCCATCCGCTGGGCGGGGAGACCCAGCTGGCCGCGGAGGTAGGTGACCTGCGTGTAGCACACGGCGGCGTAGCCGGTGACCAGCCGGCCGAGCCCCGACTCGACGACGCGCTCACGGGTCCCGCGGTGGCCGACGTGGCCGTAGGTGTGCTTCCAGACGACGTAGGGCGTCGGACCACCGGCCATCACCCGGTGCTGCAGCAGCGCGAGACGGACCGGGAGGTCGGCCGCGAAGTGTTGGGCGGTGACGACCGCAGGGCGGTGCCGGCGCAGCAGTCCGCGGATCGCCGCCGCCGTGCGCAGGACGCCACCCGCTCCCTCCGGTTCGGGCACCAGGTCGACCGGGATCCCGGACGCCCGCAGTTCGTCACCGTAAGGGCCGTCACGGAAGGTGACCACGCGTGACCGCCAACGCTGCTCGTCCAGGTGCTGCGCCAGCAGCACCACGTGCCGCTCGGCCCCGCCCAATTGGAGGCCGGGCAGCACGAACAACGCGGTTCGAGGGGTCGACTCGCTCATGCACTTCCTCTGGGCACGCTCACGACGCCGTCCCGCTGCCACCGCCGGCCCCGAATCCGGACGTCAGGAGCACACCCTCCCCACGCTCCGTGCCCGGCGCAACGTGGGGTGGCCCCAAGGGAGGAGTGCGAACGGGTCCGGAACCGCCACGCGGTCGCGCGTCACGGCCCCGCGTCCCCGACTCGTCCCGTCGCCGCCCCTCGGAGGTCGGCGAGGCGGTCGTTGGCGGCGCGGAGGGCCGCCAGTGCCGGCTTGGGTGTCCCGTCCAGGCGGGTCAGCCCGAAGTTGTTCTCGTAGGCGTTCCAGTCATCCCGGTCCCGGACGGTGAACACGAACGCGTGGGTCACGTACCGGTACTGCTGCTGCACCAGGTCGATCGCCCGGGCCAGGTAGTCGGCCTGGGTCGCCTCGTCCACCCCGGCGAACCACCCCTCCCCCGCGCCGGTGCTCCAGCCGAACTCGGTGAACCACACCGGCACCTCCGCGTCCCCGGCTCCGACCATCACCTGCCGCACCCGCTCCACGTTGGCGATCCGGTACGGGTGCTCGGCCGGCGGCGCCTCCGGCGGCTCGGCCGCCGGCCCCTGGTAGGGATGCAGGCCCAGCGCGTCGAACCA
>NZ_JBJGZK010000033.1:0-45994 GCF_054050475.1 Geodermatophilus sp. SYSU D00525 | reverse complement strand
GCCTCTCAGCGCCGATGGTACTGCCCCGGAGACGGGGTGGGAGAGTAGGACGCCGCCGGACAACCATTCAGCAGGGCCCCGCACCGATCCCGGTGCGGGGCCCCACTGCATTTCTGGACGATGTCCGGATCTGTACGGAGAACGACCCCCGGTTCCGTCCTGACGGAACCGGGGGTCGTGTCTGTTCGTCCAGGCCGACCGGACCTCAGGGGACGATGCGGCGGAGGCCCGCGAAGGACAGAGCCGCGGCGATCACGCCGAGTACCGCCGGCGCCAGGACCGCCAGGGTGACCATCGGCTGCTCGGTCATTGCCGGCGCCGTTGCGGCCGAGCAGGCCGGTGATGCCGTCGGTGGCGAAGCCGGTGGTGACGCCGTCGAGAGCGGTGTGCTCCCGGTACCGGATCGTCACGTCGGTGAGCGTGGCGGCGGCGTCGCTCACCGCTCGTCCTCCCAGCGGTCGATCATGGTGGCCAGCTCGCGGGTGGAGATGCCGAGCTTGTGCGCCTCGGTCATCAGGGGGCGGACGTACTGGTCGGCGAACTCGCTGTGGCGGCGCTTGAGCAGCTGCTCGCGGGCGCTCGTGGCGACGAACATCCCGACTCCTCGTCTCTTGTGGAGGACCCCGTCGGCCACCAGCTGGTTGAGGCCCTTGGCCGCGGTGGCGGGGTTGATGCGGTGGAAGGCGCTGAGCTCGTTGGACGAGGGCGCCTGGCTCTCCTCGGCGAGGGAGCCGTCGACGATCGCGTTCTCGATCTGCGCGGCGACCTGCCGGAAGATCGGGCCCGCGTCCTCGTTCACCGGGGACGCCGGCCGCCGCCAGGGTCCCCGAGGTCCCTGGGTTGATCACTCATGTGATGACCCGTAGAACCGGCTCGTCGGCGGCGTCACCCCCGGCTACGGTCGGCGCTCGTGGACGACGTCGTCAGGCCCTTCACCGTCGACGTGCCGGCGGACGCGGTGGAGGACCTGCGCCGCCGGCTCCAGGGCACCCGCTGGCCGGACCCGCCGACGGCGGACGGCTGGACCCAGGGCGTGCCGCCGGCCGTGCTGCAGGAGGTCTGCCGGTACTGGGCCGAGGAGTACGACTGGCCGGCCCGGCAAGGGCGGATCAACGCGATCCCGCAGGTGGTCACCGAGATCGACGGGCTGCCGGTGCACGCCCTGCACGTCCGGTCGCCGCACCCCGACGCCCTGCCGCTGGTCCTCACCCACGGCTGGCCCGGCTCGGTCGTCGAGTTCCTCGAGGTGATCGGCCCGCTCACCGAGCCCGAGGACCCGCGCGACGCCTTCACCGTCGTCGTCCCGTCGCTGCCGGGCTACGGGTGGAGCGGGAAGCCGACCGCGCCCGGCTGGGGGCCGGCACGGACCGCCGACGCCTGGGCGGAGCTGATGCGCCGGCTCGGCCACGAGCGCTTCGGCGCCCAGGGCGGGGACATCGGGTCGTTCGTGTCGGCCAACCTGGGCGCGCGGCACCCCGACCGGGTGGTCGGCGTGCACCTCAACATGGTGGTGACCCTCCCGCCGGAGGGGCGGAGCGAGTTCGACGAGCGCGAGCAGCGGGCGCTGGACCGGATGCGGGCCTTCCGCGACGACGGCTCGGCCTACAGCCACCAGCACCGCACCCGGCCCCAGACGCTCGGCTACGGCCTCACCGACTCCCCAGCCGGGCAGTGCGCGTGGATCCTCGAGAAGTTCCACGCCTGGACCGACACCGGCGGCGACCCGGTCGGGGCGCTCGGCGCCGACCGGCTGCTCGACGACGTGTCCGTGTACTGGTTCACCGGCACGGCGACGTCGTCGGCGCGGATGTACTGGGAGATGGCCCGGGCGCCGGGGGAGCGGACGCCGCGGGTCGACGTCCCCAGCGGCGTGTCGATGTTCCCCGGCGAGATCTTCGTGCCGCCCCGCGCGTGGGCGGAGCGGCAGCTGACCGACCTGCGGGCCTGGCGCGAGCACGACAGCGGCGGGCACTTCGCGGCGATGGAGCGCCCGGCGGAGCTGGTGGCCGACGTCCGGGAGTTCTTCCGCCCGCTCCGGTAACCGCCGCGACACATCCGGGAACTAGCGTCCGGGCTCCGCCGACCCCGGAGGACCCCGCGTGCACCTCTCCCCGCACGAGCAGGAGCGCCTGCTGCTCTCCTACGCCGCCGAGCTCGCCCGCCGACGGCGCGCTCGGGGGCTGCGGCTGAACCTGCCGGAGGCGACGGCGATCGTCACCGACCACGTGCTGGAGGGCGCCCGCGACGGCGTCCTGGTCGCCGAGCTCGTGCAGTCGGGCCGCACCGTCCTCACCCGCGACGACGTCATGGACGGCGTCCCCGAGCTGCTGGAGGAGGTGCAGGTGGAGGCGACCTTCCCGGACGGGACCAAGCTCGTCACGGTCCACCAGCCCATCCCGTGATCCCCGGCGAGGTGATCCCGGCCGACGGCGTCATCGAGACGCTGCCCGGAGCCCCGCGGATCGAGCTCGAGGTGACCAACACCGGTGACCGGCCGGTGCAGGTGGGGTCGCACGTCCACTTCGCGCAGACCAACCGAGCACTGGCGTTCGACCGGGCCGCCGCGCGCGGTCACCGGCTCGACGTCGCCGCCGGCACCGCCGTCCGGTTCGAGCCCGGCATCACCCGCACCGTGACGCTGGTGCCGCTGGCCGGCGCGCGCGTCGTCCCCGGCCTGACCGCAGAGGGAGGGCTCGGCTGATGGTGCGGCTGTCCCGCGAGCGCTACGCCCAGCTGTACGGGCCCACCACCGGCGACCGGATCCGGCTGGCCGACACCGACCTGCTGGTCGAGGTCGAGGAGGACCGCTGCGGCGGCCCGGGCCGGGCCGGCGAGGAGGCGGTGTTCGGCGGCGGCAAGGTGATCCGCGAGTCGATGGGCCAGGGCCGCGCCACCCGCGCGCAGGGCGCTCCCGACCTGGTGGTCACCGGCGCCGTCGTGCTGGACCACTGGGGGGTCGTCAAGGCCGACGTCGGCGTCCGGGACGGCCGGATCGTCGCGCTGGGCAAGGCCGGCAACCCCGACACGATGGACGGCGTCCACCCGGACCTGGTGATCGGGCCCGGCACCGAGGTGATGGCCGGCAACGGCCGGATCCTCACCGCCGGCGGCATCGACTGCCACGTGCACTTCATCTGCCCGCAGATCGTCCCGACGGCGCTGGGCTCGGGCGTCACGACGCTCATCGGCGGCGGTACCGGCCCGGCGGAGGGCTCGAAGGCCACCACGATCACCCCGGGTGACTGGTACCTGGCCCGCATGCTCGAGGCGATGGACCCGTGGCCGGTGAACGTCGCGCTGCTGGGCAAGGGCAACACCGTCTCGCAGGAGTCGATGGAGGAGCAGCTCCGCGGCGGGGCGAGCGGGTTCAAGCTGCACGAGGACTGGGGCTCGACGCCCGCGGCGATCGACGCCTGCCTCACCGTCGCCGGCCGGCACGGCGTCCCGGTGGCGCTGCACTCGGACACCCTCAACGAGGCCGGGTTCGTCGAGGACACCCTCGCCGCGATCGCCGGCCGGTCGATCCACGCGTACCACACCGAGGGCGCCGGGGGCGGGCACGCGCCGGACATCATCACCGTCGCCGGGCACCCGAACGTGCTGCCGTCGTCGACCAACCCGACCCGGCCGCACACGGTGAACACCCTCGACGAGCACCTCGACATGCTGATGGTCTGCCACCACCTGGACAGCTCGGTGCCGGAGGACCTGGCCTTCGCCGAGAGCCGGATCCGGCCGACGACGATCGCCGCCGAGGACCTGCTGCACGACCTGGGCGCCATCTCGATGATCGGCTCGGATGCGCAGGCGATGGGCCGGGTGGGCGAGGTGGTCCTGCGCACCTGGCAGACCGCGCACGTGATGAAGCGCAAGCGCGGGTCGCTGGCCGGCGACGGCGCCGCGGACAACCTGCGGGCCCGCCGGTACGTCGCGAAGTACACGATCTGCCCGGCGGTGGCGCACGGCATCGACGGCGAGGTGGGCTCGGTGGAGCCCGGCAAGCTCGCCGACCTGGTGCTGTGGGACCCGCGGTTCTTCGGCGTCCGCCCGCACGCGGTGCTCAAGGGCGGGGTGATCGCGTGGGCGCAGATGGGCGACGCCAACGCCTCCATCCCGACGCCGCAGCCGCAGCTCCCGCGGCCGATGTTCGGCGCCTACGGCAGGGTGCCGGCGCGGACCTCGCTGCACTTCGTCGCGCCCGCCGCGCTGGAGGCCGGGCTGGGCGACCGGCTGGCGGTCGACCGGCGGCTGGCCGCGGTCACCGACACCACCCGGCTCACCAAGGCCGACATGCCGGAGAACACCGCGCTGCCGGAGATCCGCGTCGACCCGGACACCTTCACGGTGACCGTGGACGGCGAGGTGTGGGAGCCCGAGCCGGTGCGCGAGCTGCCGATGGCGCAGCGGTACTTCCTGTTCTGATGACGGCAGCGCTGCTCACGCTGGCCGACTCGCGGCTGCCGGCCGGCGGGCACACCCACTCCGGCGGGGTGGAGCAGGCGGTCGCGGCCGGGCTGGTGCGCGACCCGGCGTCGCTGGCGGCGTTCCTGCTGCGCCGGCTGCAGACCTCCGGCCGGGTCGCCGCCGGTCTCGCCGCTGCGGCGTGCCACGGAGGAGACCTGACGGCGCTCGATGCGGAGGCCGACGCGCGGACGCCGTCGCCGGCGCTGCGGACGGCGTCCCGGCAGCAGGGGCGCGGCCTGGTGCGGGTGGGCCGCCGCGCGTGGCCGTCGCCGGTCTGGGAGGCGCTGCCGGCCGCGCCGCACCACCCGGTCGCGCTGGGGGTCGCCGCGGCCGCGGGCGGGCTGACCGCCCGGGACGCCGCCGCGGCCGCCGCGTACCTGTCGGTCAGCGGCCCGGCGACGGCGGCCCAGCGGCTGCTGGCCATGGACCCGCTCACCGTCGCCGCCGTCACCGCGCGGCTGGCCCCCGAGATCGACGCCGTCGCCGAGAGGTGCCTTTGCAGCGCTGTTGGCTCCCTACCCGCCGACACCGACCCGGTCCTCGACCTCCTCGCCGAGGTGCACGCCGCACGGAAGGACCGCTTCTTTGCCTCCTGACCACGACCTGCAGGACTACGTCGACGCGGAGGTGCCGCACCGGCACGGCGGGCCGCTGCGCGTCGGGCTCGGCGGCCCCGTCGGCTCGGGCAAGACCGCGCTGGCCGCCGCGCTGTGCCGCACGCTGGGCACCGAGTACGACCTCGCCGTCGTCACCAACGACATCTACACGACCGAGGACGCCGACTTCCTGCGCCGCAACGCCGTCCTCCCCGACGACCGGATCGAGGCGGTGCAGACCGGCTGCTGCCCGCACACCGCCATCCGGGACGACATCACCGCCAACCTCGACGCCGTCGAGCTGCTCGAGGCCCGCCACCCAGGCCTGGAGCTGGTGTTCGTCGAGTCCGGCGGGGACAACCTGACGGCGAGCTTCAGCTACGGGCTGGTCGACGTGCAGGTGTTCGTCGTCGACGTGGCCGGCGGGGACAAGGTGCCGCGCAAGGGCGGGCCGGGGGTCACCGCGTCGGACCTGCTGGTGGTGAACAAGACCGACCTCGCGCCGCTGGTGGGCGCCGACCTCGACGTCATGCGGCGGGACTCCGCGATGGTCCGCGGGGAGAAGCCGACGCTGCTGATCTCCCTGCGGGAGGACCCGACGGCGGCCGCCGTGGCGGAGTGGGTGCGCGGGCAGGTGCGCGCCCGCCGGCTGCAGCGGGCGTGAGGACGCGGGTCGAGGTCGTCGCGCGGCGCGGCCCGGGCGGGCGCACGGTGCTGCCGGTGGTCCGCGCGAGCGGGCAGCTGGCGGTGCGGCGGACCGGTCCGTCCTCGGTGCACCTCGTGGCGACGGCGTTCGGCCCGCTGGGCGGCGACGACGCGGAGGTCCGGCTGGTGGTCGAGGAGGGCGCCACGCTGGCGGTGCGCTCGGTGGCCGCCGCCGTCGCGCTGCCCGCCCGCGACGGTGACCGCCCCTCGGTGCAGCGCGTCGTCGCCGAGGTGGCCGGGGAGCTGGACCTGCGGCCCGAACCCACCGTGGTCGCCGTCCGCGCCCACCACCGGGCCGAGCTGGCCGCCACGCTCGCGGCGGGCGCAGTCCTCACCGCCAGCGAGCAGGTGCTGCTCGGGCGCACCGGCGAGGAGCCCGGCCGGTGGACCGGCACGACGCGGGTGGTCGTCGACGGCCGCCCGCTGGTGCACACCACGATCGGCCTGGGACCGGGCGCGCCGGCCTGGCTGCCGCCGGTCGCGCCGCGTGCCTGGGCGTCCACGGTCCACGTGGGGCAGGCTGCCGGGGTGCTGACCGCCGGCGACGCCGTCCGCCTGCCACTGGAGAACGGCTGGGTGGCCACCGCCTGGGGCACCGAACTGCACTCCGTGGTGCGCGCGGTGGAGGCGGTGGCGTGACGCTCGTCGTCCGGGCGCGGCGGGTGGTGCTGCCCGACGGGGAGCGGGCCGCCGCCGTGCACACCGCCGGCGGCGTGGTCACCGCGGTCACCGGCTTCGACGACGTCCCGGCCGGCGCGGTCACCCTCGCCGACGACGAGGTGCTGCTACCCGGGCTGGTCGACAGCCACGTGCACGTCAACGAGCCCGGCCGCACCGAGTGGGAGGGCTTCGCCACCGCCACCCGGGCCGCGGCCGCCGGCGGGATCACCACGATCGTGGACATGCCGCTGAACTCCGTGCCGGCCACGACCTCGCTCGAGGCGCTGCGGGTCAAGCGGGAGGTCGCGGCCGGGCAGGTCGCCGTCGACGTGGCGTTCTGGGGCGGGGCGGTGCCGGGCAACACCGGCGAGCTGTGGCCGATGCACGAGGCCGGCGTCGTCGGGTTCAAGTGCTTCCTGCTCGACTCCGGCGTCCCGGAGTTCCCGGCGCTGGACGACGCCGGGCTGCGCGCCGCGCTGGCCGAGCTGGCGTCCTTCGACGGGCTGCTCATCGCGCACGCCGAGGACGAGCAGGTCATCGCCGCGGCGCCGGAGCCGGCCGGCACCGGCTACGCGGCCTACCTCGCCTCGCGCCCGCCCGCGGCCGAGGAGACGGCGATCGGCCGGCTGGTCGCGGCCACGCGGGACACCGGGGCGCGCAGCCACGTCGTCCACCTGGCCGACGGTGACGCGCTGCCGCTGCTGCGCGCCGCCCGGGCGTCCGGCGTGCGGATCACCGTGGAGACCTGCCCGCACTACCTGACCTTCGCCGCCGAGGACGTGCCCGACGGCGACACCGCGTACAAGTGCTGCCCGCCGATCCGCGAGGCGGCGCACCGGGAGGCGCTGTGGGGGGCGCTGCTGGCCGGGGACGGCGGCCCTGCTGTGATCGACATGGTGGTCAGCGACCACTCGCCGTGCACGCCCGAGCTCAAGCGGCTCGACGTCGGCGACTTCGGGCTGGCGTGGGGCGGCATCGCGGGGCTGCAGGTGGCGCTGCCCGCGGTGTGGACCGGGGCGCGCGCCCGCGGGATCCCGCTGGATCGCGTGGTCGAGTGGATGTCGGCGGCGCCGGCGCGGCTGGCCGGGCTGCCGGGCAAGGGGGCGATCGCCGTCGGGCGGGACGCCGACCTGGTGGCCTTCGCGCCGGACGAGCGGTTCACGGTCGGCCGGCTCGAGCACCGGAACCCCGTGACGCCCTACGCGGGGCGGGAGCTCACCGGCGTCGTCCGGCGGACCTGGCTGCGGGGCCGGGAGGCCGACGGCAGCCCCCTCGGCCGGCTGCTCGGCCGAGGGGGCCGGTGAGCCTCAGCTGGACTGCTCGCCCTCCTCGCGGGCGGCGTCGTCCATGAGCTGCGGGTCGTCGGTGGAGCCGCCGGCGGGGTCGGCGTTGCCCAGCGCGGTCTCGGCGGGCATCTGCTGGACGTGCTCGCGGGCGCGCTCGCGCAGGTCGTCGGTGGGTTCGGACACGGGTCCTCCTCGGATCTCTCGCGGACCCCGGCCCGGTACCCCGGCCGTGCCAGAGTGACCCGCGACCGCCGCCGACGAGGAGACCGATGCCTGACCCGTTCGACCTGCCCGACCTCGCCGTCCGCACGCAGGGCGGCGCCGTGGTGGCCGCCAACGACGAGTTCTTCGCCGGCAAGGAGAACCTGGTCCTGCCCGGGCCGGCGCGGGCGCGCGACGACTTCGGCGCCCGTGGCAAGGAGTACGACGGCTGGGAGACCCGCCGGCGGCGCGGGCCCGGGCACGACTGGGCGGTCGTGCGCCTCGGCATGCCGGGTGTGGTGCACGCCGTCGTCGTCGACACCGCGTTCTTCCTCGGCAACTACCCGCCGCGGGCCGCGCTGGAGGGCGCGTCCGTCGAGGGGCACCCGCCGGCGTCCGCGCTGGCCGACGCCGACTGGACCCCGCTGCTGCCGCTGTCGGACCTGGCCGGCGGGACGGCGAACCGCTTCGCCGTCGAGCCGGGCCCGCGGGTGACGCACGTGCGGCTGTCCATCCACCCCGACGGCGGTGTGGCGCGGCTGCGGGTGCACGGCGAGGTGGTGCCCGACCCGCGGCTGCTCGACGCCGGCCCGTGCGACCTCGCCGCGCTGGAGAACGGCGGGCGGATCACCGGGGTGAGCAACGCCTTCTACGGCAGCCCGCACCAGCTCATCGGCCGCGGTGAGGCCCGCTCGATGGGGGAGGGGTGGGAGAACGCCCGCCGCCGCGACGACGGCAACGACTGGGTCGAGGTGGCGCTGGCCTGCGAGGGCACGGTGACCCTCGCCGAGCTGGACACCTCGTGGTTCCTCGGCAACGCGCCCGGGGCGGCGTCCCTGACCGGCAGGACGGCGGACGGCGCCGAGGTCGAGCTGCTGCCCCGCACGCCGCTGCAGCCCGACACCCGGCACCGGTTCGTGCTGCCCGGCGACGCCGCGGTGACCGCGGTGCGGATGGACGTCTTCCCCGACGGCGGCATGGCCCGGCTGCGGCTGTGGGGCCGCCCGACCCAGGCCGGCCGCGCCGCCCTGATCCGCCGCTGGGAGGGGACGGCGCGGGGCTGAGGGCGGCAGGAACGGCCATTCCTGCCGCCCTCGGCGGGTAGGGGCGGGGCATGGCGACGATCGCGGTCACCGGGTCCACCGACGGCATCGGCCGGGCGGCCGCGCGGCGGCTGCTGGCCGGCGGGCACACCGTCGTCCTGCACGCCCGCAGCGAGTCGCGCGGCGCGCCGGTCGTCGAGGAGCTCGGCCGGCTCGGCGACGTCCGGCTGGTCACCGGCGACCTGGCCGACCTCGACCAGGTCCGCGCGCTCGCCGGGCAGCTCGGGGACCTCGACGTGCTCGTCCACAACGCCGGCGTGTGGCCGCCGGACGGCGCGCCGACCAGCGCACAGGGCCACGAGCTCGCCTTCGCCGTCAACGCGCTCGCCCCGCACCTGCTCACCGCCCTGCTGCGGGAGCGGGTGCGCGAGCGGCTGGTCTTCCTCGGCAGCGGCATGGTCGGCTCGGGGCGCGTCGACCCCGGCGACCTCGGCGGCCCGCGCGAGCCGGGGCGCGCCTACGCCGACTCCAAGGCGCTCGACGTCGTCCTGGCCCTCGGCTGGGCCCGCCGCCTGCCGCACCTGCGGGTGGGCGCGGTCGACCCCGGCTGGGTGCGCACCAAGCTCGCCTCCCCGGGCGCACCCGGCGACGTCGAGGACGGCGGCGCGCGGGTGGCGCACGCCGCGGCCGGCGACTGGCCCGGCGGCTACACCGCCGGCCGCCGCCCGGCGCGGACGCCCCGCACCCTGGAGGACCACGACCTGCAGGACCGGGTGCTGGCCGCGATGGACCGCCGGGCGGGTGTGGTGGCCTGAGCGGCCGGTCCCTCATCCCGTCAGGGACGGGACGAGCTGCTGCGCCATGGCGGTGACGACCGCCGCCTGGCCGGCGTGGAACCCACGGCCGTCGCACCCGGACACGTTGCCGTCGCCCTCGGTCAGCAGGACGACGACGTAGCGGTCGCCCGCCAGGAGACCGGTGCTGTTGACCACCGCGTCGCCCGCGTCGTCGGCGGAGCCGTTCGCCCACCCCTGCTTGACCGCGGCGCCGGGAGCGACCGCCTGCAGGCCGAATCCCTGGTCGGTGCCGTCCGCGGCCTCGGCCCGCACGTCGTGCAGCGCGGCGCCGAGCCAGGGCCAGACCACGGCGTCCGCACGCAGGGCCGCGTAGAGCCGCGCCAGGCCGAGGGCCGTGACGTGGGTGTTGCCCCACCGGCCGGCGATCCCGTTGGGGGACCCCAGCTCCGGCAGGTCGTAGTGCTCCTCGATCCACGGCTCGAGGTCCGGGCCGCCGGCCCGCTCCCACAGCACGTTCGCCGCGGCGTCGTCCGAGAGGCTGACCATCGCACGGGCCAGCACCTCGGTCTCGCCGGTCATCGCCCCCTCGGTCAGCAACCGGGCCGCGACCATCACCTTCACCACCGAGGCGGTGGCGAACTCCCCGCTCCGGTCGCCGGCCACCAGGCACGCGCCGGAGGCCGTGTCCAGGACGGCGACCCCGACCCGCAGGCCCGCCTCGGCACCCGTGCGGGCCGCCGCGCCCACCGCCGCCGCCGGGACCGCCGAGTCGCCGCGGCAGCCGCCGAGCGTGTCGCGGACGGCCGGCACCACCACGACGGCCGCCGCGGCGGCGAGGACGAGCGTCGCGAGCCGCACCGGGCCGGGCCGGCGCCGCCGCACCGGTCGCCCGCCGCGGCCGTACCAGGTCGGCGTCCGGCCCGGGAGGACGGGGGGCGCGGGCCGGGCGGGGGCGGGGCGGGTCGGGGCCATGGGAGGGCTCCTCGGCGGGGCGATCCGGGCCGGCCGTGCATGCGCCGACCCCCCGGACCGGGGTGGTCGGGACGGCGACCACCCTGTCGCCGGGCGTCGTCCCCGCGCGTCGGAGCAGGAGGCGATCCCGGGCAGCCCGCGCGTCCACCCGGCGGCCCATCCGGGGTCACCCCGAGGGCTGAGCGTGTGCGCCGGCGCCGCACCCCGGCGCCCGGGGTACGGCGTCAGCGCACCCCCTCACGTACCCGTGACGTGCTCGGGCCGGACCGGCACGCGGGTCAGCGGGAGGCCGGTCGCCTGGCGGATCGCGGCGAGCACCGCGGGCCCGGAGGAGATGTTGGGCGCCTCGCCGACGCCGCGCAGGCCGTAGGGCGCGTGCGGGTCGGCGTACTCCAGCACCTCGATGCGCATCGGCGGCATGTCGAGCACGGTCGGGATGAGGTAGTCGGTGAACGACGGGTTCTGCACCCGGCCGTCGCGGACGAGGACCTCCTCCATCACCGCCAGGCCCAGCCCCTGCGCCGTCCCGCCCTGGATCTGCCCGACGACGGCCTGCGGGTTGATCGCCTTGCCGACGTCCTGCGTGCAGGCCATCTCCACGACCTTGACCAGCCCGAGCTCGGTGTCGACGTCGACCACGGCCCGGTGCGCGGAGAAGGCGTACTGCACGTGCGCGAAGCCCTGGCCGGTCTCCGGGTCGATCGCCTGGGTGGGCCGGTGCCGCCACTCGACGGTCTCCTCGACCGCCTCGTCGCCGAGCACGTCGGCCAGCGGCAGCGCGACGCCCTCGAGGTCGGACACGACCTTCCCGCCGTCCAGCCGCAGGTCGGCCACCGGCCGGCCGACGGCGTGCCGCGCGCGCTCGAGCACCCGGCCGCGGACCGCCTCGCACGCGGCCTTCACCGCGCCGCCGGTGACGTAGGTCTGCCGGGACGCGGAGCTGGACCCGGCCGACCCGACGCCGGTGTCCTTCGGGTGGAGGACGACGGCGTCCACGCCGAGCTCGGTGCGGGCGATCTGCTGCTCGACGGTGACCAGGCCCTGGCCGACCTCGGCGGCCGCGGTGTGCACGGTCGCGACCGCCTCGCCGCCGACGACCTCCAGCCGCACCCGCGCGGTCGAGTAGTCGTCGAAGCCCTCGGAGAAGGCCACGTTCTTGTAGGCGACGGCGTACCCGACGCCGCGGCGCACGCCCTCGCCGTGGGTGGTGTTGGAGACCCCGCCCGGCATGTGCCGCAGGTCGACGTCGTCGCCGGTGGCGGGCGCCGGCGGCAGCGGCATCGCCTCCAGCCGGCGCAGCAGCTCGGCGACCGGCGCGGGGCTGTCGACCACCTGGCCGGTGGGCGTCTCCGAGCCCTGCTCCATCGCGTTGCGGCAGCGCAGCTCGACCGGGTCCACGCCGAGCTCGGCGGCGAGGGCGTCCATCTGCGCCTCGTAGGCGAAGGCGGTCTGCACCGACCCGAACCCGCGCATGGCGCCGCACGGCGGGTTGTTGGTGTACGCGCCGTAGCAGTCGACGTGCACGTTCGGGACGACGTAGGGGCCGATGCCCATCGTGCCGCCGTTGCCCACGACCGCCGGGGTGCTGGAGGCGTAGGCGCCGCCGTCGAAGTAGATCTCCGCCTTCACGTAGACCAGGTCGCCGTCGCGGGTGGCGCCGTGCTCGTAGCGCATGGTCGCCGGGTGGCGGTGCACGTGTCCGAAGAAGGACTCCTCGCGGTTGTAGGACATCTTCACCGGCCGGCCGGTGTGCAGCGCGAGCAGGCAGGCGTGCACGTGCATCGACAGGTCCTCGCGGCCGCCGAACGCGCCGCCGACGCCGGCGAGGGTGAGCCGCACCCGCTCGGGCGGCATGCCCAGCGCCGAGCAGATCTGCCGCTGGTCCACGTGCAGCCACTGGGTGGCCACGTACAGGTCGACGCCGCCGTCCTCGCCGGGCACCGCCAGCCCGGACTCCGGGCCGAGGAAGGCCTGGTCCTGCATGCCGACCTCGTACTCGCCGACCACCACGACGTCGGCGGTGGGCGCGGGGTCGCCCTTGCGGACCTTGAGGTGGCGCACCAGGTTGCCGTGCGGGTGCAGGTGGGCGCTCTCCCGGCTGAGCTCGGTGACCTCGGCCGGCGCGTCGTGCACCTGGTTCCAGGTGGGGTGGCCCAGCGCCGCGCGGGCGTCGGTGACCGGCTCCCAGACGTCGTAGTCGACGACGATCCGCGCCGCGGCCCGGCGGGCGGTGTCGGGGTGGTCGGCGGCGACCAGCGCCACCGGCTCGCCCTGGTAGCGGACGACGTCGAGGGCGAGCACCGGCTGGTCGGCGAGCTCGAGGCCGTAGACCTTCTCGCCGGGCACGTCGTCGGAGGTGAGGACGGCGTGCACGCCGGGGACGGCCAGCGCCGGGCCGACGTCGATCGAGCGGATGCGGGCGTAGGGGTGCGGGCTGCGCAGCGTGACGCCCCACAGCATGTCGTCGGTCCACAGGTCGCTGGCGTAGGCGAACTCGCCGCGGACCTTGAGGACGCCGTCGGGGCGCTGCGCGTCGGTGCCCACCCCGCCGCCGCCGCTGCCGGGGCCGGTCAGGTGCGAGGGGGCGCCGCTCGGGGCGCGGGTGGGGGTGCTCATCGCGCGTCACCTGCCATGCGGTCGGCCGCGAGCCGGACGGCGTCCAGGATCTTCTCGTAGCCGGTGCAGCGGCAGAGGTTCCCGGCCAGCGCCTCGCGGATCTCGGCGTCGGCGGGCGTGCGGCCCTCGTCCCGCGCGCGGCGGACCAGGTCGTCGGTGGCCACCAGCAGCCCGGGCGTGCAGAAGCCGCACTGGACGGCGCCGGCCTCGAGGAACGCCTCCTGGACCGGGTGCAGCCCGTCCCCGCCGGCGAGGCCCTCGACGGTGCCGACCTGTCGGCCCTGCGCCTGCCCGGCGGCGACCAGGCAGGCGCACACCGGCAGCCCGTCGAGGTAGACCGTGCACGAGCCGCACTCGCCCTGCTCGCAGGCGTTCTTCGAGCCGGGCAGGCCCATCCGCTCACGCAGGACGTACAGCAGGCTCTCGCCCTCCCAGACGTCGTCCACCTGCTGCGGCGTGCCGTTGACGGTGCAGCTCAGGCGCACGTCGGGTCTCCCTTCCGGTAGTCGGCCCAGGCCCAGGTCAGCGTGCGCCGGGCCATGACCGAGAGTGCGTGGACGCGGTAGCGGGCGGTGCCGCGGACGTCGTCGATGGGCGCCGCCGCGCCGGCCACCAGCTCGCCGAAGCGCGCGGCGGTGGCCGCCGGCAGCTCGGCGCGGGAGTCCCACAGGCCGTCGAGCTCCCCGGCGAGGAACTCCTCGGCGGCGGCGGCGCGGCGCGGCGTGGGGGCGGCCGACCCGATGCCGGTGCCGACGGCGCGGCGGTCGGGGTGCAGCGCCAGCCCGAACGCGGCGACGGCGATGACCATCGCGTTGCGCGTGCCGATCTTGCTGTACTGCTGCGGGCCGGTGGGCGGGGTGATCCGGACGGCGGCGATCAGCTCGTCGTCGGCCAGCGCGGAGCGCTTGACGCCGGTGTAGAACGCGGCGACCGGGATCCGGCGGGTGCCGCGGACGCTCGCCACCTCGACCTCGGCGCCGGCGGCCAGCAGCGCGGGGTGGGCGTCGCCGGCCGGGGAGGCGGTGGCCAGGTTGCCGCCGACGGTGCCCCGGTTGCGGATCTGCGGCGAGCCGATCGTGCGGGCGGCCATCGCCAGCCCCGGCAGCCGGTCGCCGAGCTCGGTGATGACCCGGGCGTAGGGGACGCCGGCACCCAGCCGCACCACGCCGTCGTCGACGGTGTCCCACCCCTGCAGCTCGGGGACCCGGGTGAGGTCGAGCAGCAACGACGGGCGGAGCCGGCCGAAGTTGATCGCGACCATGACGTCGGTGCCCCCGGCGATGGGCACGGCGTCGCGGTGGGCGGCCTTCGCCTCCAGCGCCTCCGCCCACGTCGTGGGCTGCAGGAAGTCCATCGTCGCTCCTCGTCGGATCGGGCGGGCCGCGTTCCCGGGGGACGGTCACGGTAGCCCCGGTTCGTTCCGGCCGGGTTGCGCGACGGCACGTGGCGACTCGCCGCGTTCACACGCGGTCGGCAGGATGCCGCGGGTGGAGACGACCGCCGACCTGCTGGTGCACGACGCCGACCTGCTCGCCACCGTCGACGACGGGCGGCGGGAGATCGCCGGCGGCTGGGTGGCCGTGACCGGCGGGGTGGTGAGCGGCGTCGGCGGGCCGGGGGACCCGCGGCCCGCTGCGGCCCGCACGGTCGACGCGCGCGGCTGCCTGGTGACGCCCGGGCTGGTCAACACCCACCACCACCTGTACCAGAACCTCACCCGCTCGTTCGCCCCCGCGCTGACCGGCGGGCTGTTCGAGTGGCTGGTGACCCTGTATCCGCTGTGGGCGCGGCTGGACGAGGAGGCGGCGTACGTGTCGGCCTACGTCGGGCTCACCGAGCTCGCGCTGGCCGGCTGCACCACCTCGACCGACCACCTCTACGTGCACCCGCGCGGCGGCGGCGACCTGATCGGCGCCGAGGTGCGGGCGGCGCAGGACCTGGGGATGCGGTCACAGTTCACCCGCGGGTCGATGTCGCTGTCGGTGAAGGACGGCGGGCTGCCGCCGGACACCGTCGTCCAGGACGACGACGAGATCCTGGCCGAGTCCCAGCGCCTGGTGGACGCCCACCACGACCGCTCCCCGCACGCGCTGACCCGCATCGCGCTGGCGCCGTGCTCGCCGTTCAGCGTGTCGACGTCGCTGATGACGCGGACGGCGGAGCTGGCCGAGCGGCTCGACGTCCGGCTGCACACCCACCTCGCCGAGACGCAGGACGAGGACGCGTTCTGCCTGGAGCGCTTCGGCCGCCGCCCGGTGGACTACCTGGCCGACGTCGGCTGGATGACCGACCGGGTGTGGCTCGCGCACGTGGTGTGGCCCTCGGCCGACGAGGTGACCCGGCTCGGCGCCGCGCGGGTCGGGGCGGCGCACTGCCCCTCGTCGAACATGGTCCTGGGCAGCGGGCTGTCGCCGGTGGCCGAGCTGCGGGCGGCCGGGGCTCCGGTGGGGCTGGGCGTGGACGGGTCGGCGTCGGCGGACGCGGCGTCGCTGTGGCTGGAGGCCCGGACGGCGATGCTGCAGGGCAAGCTGCGGCACGGCGCCGGGTCCTTCAGCGCCCGCGACGCGCTGGAGATCGCCACCCGCGGCGGCGCGGCCTGCCTCGGGCGGACCGGCGAGATCGGCGAGCTGTCGGTGGGCGCGTGCGGCGACCTCGCCGTCTGGCCGCTCACCGGGCCGGCGTTCGCGGGCGCGTTGTCGGACCCGGTGGAGGCGTGGCTGCGCTGCGGGCCGCTGGCCGCGCGGCACACCGTCGTCGGCGGGCGGTTCGTGGTGGAGGACGGCGTGCCGGTGCACCCCGGCCTCGACGAGCAGCTCGCCGTCCACCGCCGGGTGAGCGAGCGCGTGCAGGCGGCCCTGTAGGGCCTTCGTCGTGCTGTTGGCTCCTCCCGGAGGCGCCAACGGCACCACAGAGGCTCCTCAGAGGGCGGTGGCGAGGGCCTCCAGGTCGTCGAGGGTGCCGTCGACGTGCGGGGACACCCGCAGCACCCAGCCGGTCAGCTCCGCCGGCGCGCGCCCGGGCTCGATCGCCGTGGTGACGATGCCGTGCTCGGTGAGCAGCCGTGCCCGGGTGGCGACGACGTCGACGCCGTCCGGCGGGCGCAGCGTGGTGGTGGCGGTGGGCTCGTCGAGCGGCTCCACCACCCGCCAGCCGCCGGCGCCGTCGAGGACCTGCCGGGCCGCCCGGCCCAGCGCGGCCAGCCGTTCCCGCACCCGGTGCGGGCCGGCGGCCAGGTGCTCCCCGACGGCGAGCACCAGCCCGACCCGGCCGGCCACGTGCGCCTCGCCGCTCTCCAGCGCTCGCAGCGGTGGCAGGTCGGCCGGGGCGGGCAGCGCCGGGACCAGCTCCGCGGCCACCGCCGGCCGCGCGCAGAGGACGCCGACCCCGCGCGGGCCGGCCAGCCACTTGCGGGAGGTCGAGTAGACGACGTCGGCGTCGAGGTCGACGTCGACGTGCCCGAGCGCCTGGGCGGCGTCGAGCACCAGCGGCACCCCGTGCGCCCGGCACAGAGCCGCGACCTCGGCGGCCGGCTGGACCACGCCGCGGTGGCTGGCCACGTGGGTGAGGTGCACGAACCGCGGCGGGCCGGCGGCCAGGGCCCGCTCGAGCGCGGCGACGTCGACCCGCCCGTCGGCGTCGACCGCCAACGGCTCGACCACCAGCCCCGCGGCGCGCAGCAGGGCGGCGTTCGGCGCGTACTCCCCGGGCGGGCAGGCCACCCGCGCGCCGGCCGGCAGGCGCCAGGCGGCCAGCAGCGCGGTGAGCGCGGCCTGTGCGGACTCGACGAAGACGACGTCGGCGGCGGCCATGCCGACCAGCCCGCCGATGACGCTGCGGCCCTGCTGGAGCAGGTCGGCGGCGGTCGCCTCGGCGACGTAGCCGCCGAGCTCCGCCTCGTGGCGGGCGTGGTGCGCGACCGCCTCGAGCACCCGGTTGCTCTGCCGGCTGCACGCCGCGGAGTCCAGGTGCCGCCCGGCCGGGCGGGGGCGGGCGGCGCGCCAGGAGTCGGCGAGGTCGGCGTGCGGGAGCAGCAGGTCGAGCGTGGTCACCCCCCGACGCTAGGACAGCTGCCCGCGGACGATGGAGACCCCGGAGTGGGCGGGGTCGCCGTCGAGCGGTTCCACGGAGACGTCGACGACCGGGTACTCGGCCAGGTCCAGGCCCGCGGGCAGCTCGAACTGCTCGGTGCCCGCGCGGACGACGCCGAGCGGGACCAGCCCGGACACCGACTCGGTGAGCAGCCACGCCTCGTAGTAGCCCTGCTCCGGCGCGCCGGCGGTGAGCTCGACCTGCAGCACCCGGGTGCCGTCGGCACGCTGGACCACCTCGGCGCGGCCGGAGGCGTCGTTGCCCTCCAGCGGGTCGAGCACGGCCGCGGCGACCTCCACGCCGGCGTCGTCCCGGCTGCCGAGCGCGACCGCCCCGGCGCCGATGGCCAGCCCGGCCACCAGCGCCGCCGCGGCGGCGAGCACCAGCCGCGACCGGCGCGGCCGCAGCGGCACGACCGGCACCACCGGCGCGACCGGGGCGGCCGGCTCGGGGGCGGGCGGGGCCGCCGGGAGGACGTCGGGCACCGGGCCGGCCGGGGGCGCCGACGCCGCGACGACGTCCGGGCGGGGGGTGACGCCCACGCCGGTGGCCGCGGCGATCCCCGCCCACAGCGACGGCGGCGGCGCGACCGGCGGGCCGGGGGCGGCGAACTCCGGCACGGCCAGCGCGTCGACGGCCCGGCGCAGCCGCGCCACCTCGGCGCCGCAGGACGCGCAGCCGTCCAGGTGCGCGGCGGCGGCGTCGGGGAGCGGCTCGCCGAGCGCGGCCAGCGCGAGGTCCTCAGGCGTGCAGTGCGGCACCGTCCACCTCCAACCGGTCGCGCAGGCGCTCGAGGGTGCGCCGGATGTGGCTCTTGACCGTCCCCAGCGGCAGCCCGGTGCGCTCGGCGATCTGCGCGTGCGTGAGGTCGGCGAAGAAGGCGAGCTCGATGATGCCGCGCTGCGGCTGGCCGAGGCGGTCCAGCTCGCCGAGCAGCAGCACCCGGTCGGCGACCGTGCTGTCCACCGGGGCCGCTCCGCCGCGGGGCACGGTCTGCGCCTCGGCGAGCGCGGCCTCGGCGGCGCGCCGCTGGCGGTCCCGCCGCGCCCACGTGTCGGCGATCTTGTGGCGGCAGATGCCGACCAGCCAGCCCGGCAGCGGTCCCTGGTCGGCGCGGTAGCCGGCCCGGCCGGTCCAGGCCGAGATGAAGGTCTGCTGGGTGACGTCCTCGGCGTCGGGACCGGGGCCGAACGCGCGCACCGCCATGCCGTGCACCAGTGCCGCCCACCGCTCGTAGGCCCAGGCCAGCGCCTGCTCCTCGCCCGCGGCGAAGCGCCGGGCGACCTCGGCGTCGTCGGGCTCGCCCGCGCCCCAGGGCGCCGGCTCCGCCTCGGTGGTCACCCGTCCGACCCTAGGGCCCGTCCGGCCGGTCCGGGGTGGCCTCCCTGCAGGGGCCCGGCGCGAGCGTGCGAGCGGTGGGGGGCAGGGAGGTCCTTCAACTGTCACGGGACCGGCTCCGCCACCACGACGACGTTGTCGCGGTAGCCGCCGACGTCGGGGAGGAACGGTCCGCCGCAGGTGACCAGCGTCAGCCGCGGCGGCCCCTCGCGCGTGAACAGCAGGTCCACCGGCAGCGCCCGCTTGTCCAGCACCTCCCGCGCGACCACCCGCCACCGCGTCGTCGCGCCGGCGGCGTCGGTGACCAGCACCTCCTGCCCCGGCTCGGCCGAGCGCAGCGGGGCGAGCGCGCCCAGGCCCTGCTCGGCGTCGTCGACGTGGCCGGCGAGGACGGCGGAGCCGGGCGCCCCGGGAGCCGGGCCGAACCGGTACCAGCCGGCCCGCGTGACGTCACCGGGCAGCGCCATCTGCCCGTCGCCGGCGACCCCGGCCGGGTCGACCGGGGCGTCGACGCCGAGCGCCGGCACCTGCAGCCGGACGGGCGGGGCGACGGCGGGTGCCGACGCCGGGGCGGCGTCGCGGGCCGGGGGCCCCGGTGCCGGTGTCGGAGGGGGAGCGGCCGGCGTGCCGAGCACCTGCTCGACCGGCGCGCCCGCCGCCGCCGGCGGCCGGGTCAGCTCCCACGCGGTGGGCACGCCCACGGCGAGGGCCAGGCCCAGGGCCACGCCGGCGGCGGCGGGTCGCACGTCAGGCCCGCGTGGTGGCCAGCCGGCGCGCGGCCACGCCGGCGCCGACCAGGCCGAGCGCGGACAGGCCGAGCAGCGGCAGCGGCAGGCCGTCGTCGTCGGCCAGCCCGGCGCTCCCGCCGGGGACCCCGGACGGCGCCGAGTGCCCGCCGCTGATCGTCTGGACGGCGAGCTCGAAGCCGGCGTCCTGCGAGCCCCACGCGTACACGACCGTCGTGGCGCCCTCGGTGACCGCGAGGTCGGCCGGGCCGAGCGCGACGGTGGAGGTGCCGGCCAGGACGACGTCGGCGCTGACCGTGCCTGCGGGGACCTCGAGCGACGCCTCGTCGGGGTTGGCGAGGCCCGGCGCGACCACCTGGCCACCGGCGCGGACGTCGACCGCCGGGGCCGCCGCGACGTGCCGGACCACGACGCGGCCCTGCCCCGCGGCGACCGCGGAGGTGTCGTTGACGAACGGGGTGAGCGCGGGCTGGCCCTCCGCGGTCAGGTGCGCGACCACGGTGGCGTTCGCGCCGGCCGGGACCGCGACGCCGTCCGCGGACAGCAGCGGCGTGCCCGAGCCGTCGGCGGCGTCGGCGGGGAACAGCGCCAGGTCGTAGGAGCCCGCGGGCAGCGACAGCGGGTCGGTGAGCGTGCCGGGCTGGAAGTCGTCGATCAGCCGCTCGCCGTTGGCGTACACGTCGACCGGGGTGTCCGGGACGGCGTGCAGCACGGAGACGGTGGCGGTGTCGGCCGCTGCGGCCGGCGTGGTCCCGAGCGCGACGAGCGCGCCGGCGCCGGCGACGGTGGCGAGGCCGAGGGTGCGGGTCCGGGTCACGGGGTCCTCCGGGGTCGGGGGTGCTGACACCTCCTCTTCCGGCGTTCCCGCAGGTCCGGATGCAGGCCCCGGGAGCCGACAGCGCTACAGGGGCTCAGACGGGATGGACAGGGAGACGGCGAAGTCGCCGTCCGGGTCGGTCCACCAGTGCGTCGTCCGCAGGCCGGCCGCGGCGAGCTCGGCCTCGACGCCCGCCCGGCGGAACTTCGCCGACACCTCCGTGCGCATCTCCTCGCCCGCGGCGAAGCGCACGGTCAGGCCCAGCGCCGGCACGGTGACGACCTGCGCGACCCGCGCGCGTAGCCGCATCTCGATCCACTCGTCCGCCGCGTCCCACACCGCGACGTGGTCGAACGCCGCCGGGTCGAAGTCGGCGCCGAGCTCGCGGTCGAGCACCCGCAGCACGTTGCGGTTGAACTCCGCGGTCACGCCGGCGGCGTCGTCGTAGGCGCGGACCAGCCGGCCGGGGTCCTTGACCAGGTCGGTGCCGAGCAGGAAGGAGTCGCCGGGCGCGAGCGTGCCGGCCAGCTCGGCGAGGAACGCCGCCCGCGGGCCGGGCTCGAGGTTGCCGATCGTCGAGCCGAGGAAGGCCACCAGCCGCCGGCCGCCGCGGGGCAGCACGCCCAGGTGCGCGGTGAAGTCGCCGACGACGGGGTCCACGGCGATGCCCGGGTACTCGGCGGTGACCGCCTCGGCGGCCGCGGCGAGCACCGACGGGTCGACGTCGCAGGGGACGAACCGCCGCAGCGTGCCGGCCCCGGTCAGCGCGTCCAGCAGCAGGCGGGTCTTCTCCGAGGTGCCGCTGCCCAGCTCGACGAGCACCTCGGCGCCGGAGGCCGCGGCGACCTCGCCGGCGTGCGCGGCCAGCACCGCCCGCTCGGCGCGGGTCGGGTAGTACTCGGGCAGCCGGGTGATCTCGTCGAACAGCTCGCTGCCGCGGGCGTCGTAGAACCAGCGCGGCGGTAGCGCCTTCGGCGTCGCGGTCAGCCCGGCGAGGGCGTCGGCGCGCAGCGCGGCCGCGACGTCGTCGGGGGCGAGGTGGCGGGTCGTCGTCACGGGTCTCCTCGGCTCGCGGTCGGGTCAGGTCAGCGGGGTGACGGTCAGGCCGTCCGGGGTCACCTCGACCAGCGAGCGGTCGGGCACGTCGGTCCACGCGGGGTCGTCGTCCCAGGGCTCGCTGGCCAGCGCCGTCCCCTCGTCGGTGACCAGGGCGGAGAGCGTGTCGCCCCAGGTGGTGGCCAGCAGCCGGGTGCCGTCGGCGGCGAGCAGGTTGAGGCGGGCGGCGGGGTCGGCGGCGGCCACCTCCCGCACGGTGTCGCCGAGCCGGTCCATCCCGCGGGAGGAGACGAGCGCGGCCAGCAGCGCGCTGTCCACCGTCGACTCGGCGTCGCGCACCGGCGGGAGCACCGCGCGGGCGACCCGGCCGTTGTGCGACAGCAGCCAGCGGCCGTCGGTGAACGGCGCCGCGGCGCTCTCCTCCAGCGGCATGCCCACCGTCGCCGAGCGGACCGCGGCCACCACGCACCCGGACACCAGCACCGGCGCCACCGACGCGAACGACGGGTCGGCCCACAGCGGCCGCGCCGAGCGCCACCGCACCGGCTCGGTCCGGCCGGGGGCGAAGAACCCGACGCCCCAGCCGTCGGCGTTCACGGTGCCGTACCGCTGCCGCCGCGGCGCCCAGGACTGCACCAGCAGCGACGACGGCGGCTCGAGGACCAGCGAGGCCACCGACCGCGGCCGCCCCAGCCAGGCGAGGTGACGGCACATCGTCAGTCCACGTCCCAGGCCAGCCGGATGCCGCTGAACACCTGCCGCCGGACCGGGTGGTCCCAGTTGCGGAACGACGGCCGCAGGATGGAGGGGTCCACCGCCCACGAGCCGCCGCGCAGCACCCGGTAGTCGCCGCCGAAGAACGGCGCCGAGTAGTCGGCGTACAGCATCGGGGTGAAGCCGGGATAGGCCTCGAACCCCGACGACGTCCACTCCCAGACGTCCCCGACCGCCTGCTCCACGCCGTACGCGGACGCGCCGGCCGGGTAGGCGCCCACCGGTGCCGGGCGCAGCGCCGCCCCGCCCAGGTTGGCCAGCGCCGGCGTCGGGTCGGCGTCGCCCCACGGCCAGCGGCGCCGGCGGCCGGCGGCCGGGTCCCACGCGACGGCCTTCTCCCACTCCGCCTCGGCGGGCAGCCGGGCGCCGGCCCACGCCGCGTACGCCTCCGCCTCGAAGAACGTGACGTGCTGGACCGGCTCGTCGGGCGGGACGTCCTCGAGCACGCCGAAGCGGGTGCGGGCGCCGCCCGGGCCCCAGTACAGCGGCCGCTCGAGCCCGGCCTCCCGCCGGTGCGCCCAGCCCCGCGGCGACCACCAGCCGGGGGTGTCGTAGCCGCCGTCGGCGACGAAGGCCGCGTACTCGGCGTTGGTCACCGGCACCCGGCCGATGCGGAACGCGGGGAGGTCGACCACGTGCGCGCCGCGCTCGTTGTCCAGCGCGTACGGCTCGTCGGCGGCGTCCACGCCCAGGACGAACGGGCCGGCGGGTACGAGCACCGACGTCCCGGCCACCCCGGGCCGGCCGGCCGGCGTCGGGCCGCCGGTCCCCAGCACCGGCGGCCCGACGCGCAGGCCGAGGGCCTGCAGCATGGTCTCGGTGTGCTGTGCCTCGTGGCTGACGACCATCGCGACGTCGAACGGGTCGTCGTCCGGCCCGGCGCGCCCGATCCGGTCGAGCACCCGGCCGCGCACCTCGGCGACGAACGCGCGCGCCTCCACCGGCGGCAGCAGCGGCAGCCGGTCCCGGACGGCGCGCGGGTGGGTGAAGGCGTCGTAGAGCGCCTCGACGGCGGGCGGCAGCAGGCCGGCGCGGCGGGCGTCGCCGTGGCGCAGCAGCCACAGGTCCTCCTGCTGGCCGACGTGCGCGAGGTCCCACACCAGCGGGCTCATCAGCGGGCTGTGCCGGCGCAGCAGCTCGGGCTCGTCGAGGTCGGTGAGCAGCAGGGTCCGCCGCCGGGCGGTCTCCAGCTCGCGGGCGAGCCGCTCGTGCGCCGTGGTCACGGGTGCACCTCCGGGACGACGGGGGCGGTCTGCGGGGCGGTCTCGGTGGCGGCGGCCAGGGCGGCGGCGGGGCCGCCGGCGCGGGCGGCGTCGGCCAGGACGTCACCGGGGCCGCGGCCGCGCCCGGCCAGCTCGGCGAGGGGGGGGGGGGGGGGGGGGGGGGGGGGGGGGGGGGGGGGGGGGGGGGGGGGGCGCGGGGGGCGCGCCGCCCCCCCCCCCCCCCCCCCTGCCCGCCCGCCCCCGCCCCCCCGGGGCCCCCCCCCCCCCCCCCCCCCCCCCCCCCAGGTCCGGGTCGACGGCGGGCAGCGCCGCGGCCAGGCAGCGCACCGCGGCGGCCCGCAGCTCCGGGTCGGCCAGCCCGTCGCGGGCGGCGCGGGTCCACGCCCCGGCGACCGGCGCGGTCGCCTCGGCGGCGGCGTCGGCGGCGGCCGGGTCGTCGAGCAGCGCGGCGGTGACGGCGGCCAGGGCCGGCCACCACGGCTCGGGCGCGGCGTCGAGGTAGCGGATCTCCAGGTATCCGCGCAGCCGCACCGGCGGGAACAGCGTGGACAGGTGGTAGTCCAGGTCGGTCGTGGTGGGGCGGCGCCCGCCCAGGGGGACCGCGCCGGTCACCCAGTCGGCGAAGCGGGTGCGGGTCAGCACCGGCTCGGCGTCGCCGGTGTCCGGGTCACGGACCAGCATCACCGGCGCGGCCAGCGCGTACGCGGCCCACTCGCCGGCGGGGTCGGCGCCGCCGAGGATCGGGCCGCAGCGGGCCTGGTCGAGGGCGCCCCACACCTGCTGCCGCGACGAGCGCCAGCCGGTGGCCCGCCCGCCGAGCAGCGGGGAGCAGGCCGAGACGGCGACCAGCACCGGGCCGAGCTGGTGGGCGAGCGCCACCCGGCGGCTCCACCCGCCGCGCGGGCCGGCGTCCAGGTTGACCTGCAGGGACGCGGTCGCGGTCATCATCGCCGTCCCCGCCGCACCGCAGCCGGCGGCGGTGAAGTGCCGCTCCATCGCGCGGTAGCGCGGCGCGGGGCTCACCCGGGCCGGGCGGCGCAGCGGGTCGGCGCCCACCGGCGCCAGCCCGAGCCGGTGCGGGGCCAGCGCGGCGGCGAGGACGGCTCGGTCGGCGCGCAGCGCGGCCACCGCGGCCGCGGCGCCGGGCAGCGGCGGCCCGGACAGCTCCACCTGCCCGCCGGGCTCCAGGGTCACCCGGCTGCCGCCGGGCAGGGCCGGCACGTCGGCCACCGCGGCACACACCCGGTCCCAGGGCACGCGGGCGGCCGGGGCGTCCAGGTCGACCAGGTGCGCCTCGAGCTCCAGGCCGACCGGCCCGGCCGGGCCGGGCCGCAGCGCGGTGGCGGTGACCGCGGCGACGGCGGTCTCGAGGTCGAGCGCGGTGCGCTCCTCGACGGCAGGGCCCACGGGGCCCACCCCCTCCAGGTCCGGACCGGTCGCGAACGACCGCGGGTCGGTGCGGGGGCGGCTCCGTGCAGGGGCCGTCCTCGGCTGACATCCATGCACTACACGGCGCCTGTGACAACCCCCGGGCCGGAGGACGCACCGCGCCGCCGTCCGGTGTTCGCGCGAGGATCGCCCGGTGGACTCCTCCCGGGACCGGGACGCCGCGGGGCGGGCGCGCAACGCCCGGCCCCGCGACGCCCTCGGCCGCCCGCTGCCCCGCGGGGCGGTGGGCGAGGAGCGCGCGCCCGAGGGGGTGCCGCGCACGCCGGACGAGGCGCTGACCGAGGCGCAGCGGCTGCTCGACGCCGGGCGCCCGTTCCACGCCCACGAGGTGCTGGAGGACGCCTGGAAGGCCGCGCCCGGGCACGAGCGGCAGCTGTGGCGGGGGTTGGCTCAGCTCGCCGTCGGGCTGACCCACGCAGCCCGCGGCAACGCGCGCGGCGCCGCCCGGCTGGTCGAGCGGGGCGCGGGCAACGTGGCGCCCTACGCGGCCGCGCCGCCGCACGGGATCGACGTCGCCGGGCTCGTGGCCTGGGCGCGCGGGCCGCTCGCCGCGGACCGGCCGTTCCGGCTGCGCGGCCCCGCCTGACCCTCGTGCACTCCCGCGGAAGTGCGCGGTGCGCTTCCGCGGGAGTGCACGGGACCGGGTCAGCCGTGCTCGGCCAGCAGTGAGCGGGCGCGGGCGGCGAACGGCGCGAACCCGAACGCGTCGCAGATCTCCAGCGCCCGCCGCAGCTCCGCCGCCGCGCCCGGCCGGCCGAGCAGCCCGAGCACGCCGCCGCGGTAGAGCGCGGTCGGGCCGAGGACGGTCGTGCCCGCCCACAGCACCACCACGGTGTCGCCGTAGCCCTCCAGCACCGGCAGCTGCGAGGCGGCCAGGTCGCGGTCGCGCAGCTCCAGGGCGGCGTCGGCGAGCAGCACGGCCCGCACCGGCTCGCGGGCGCCGTGCGCGGGGAACGCGAGCCACCGCTCGACGACGGCGCGCGCCTGCTCCCGCCGCCCGGCCTGCGCGTGGGCCAGCGCGAGGACGGACAGGAACCCGGCGTCGACGGTCGCCGCCAGGTCGACGACCTCGGGCACCAGCGCGCCCATCCGGCGCTCGTGCCAGGCGGCGATGCCCTCGATCGTCTGCCGGGACATGCGGGTGACGTCGGCGGCGGCCGGGGAGGTGGTCGGCGCCTCGCGGACGGCGGCGTCGGCCAGCCGCCGGGCGCCCTCGGCGTCCCCACGGGCCAGCGCGAGCCCCGCGGACCACCAGGCGTCCAGCTGCAGCAGGTCGCCGTCGCCGCGCCGGGTGGCCAGCTCGGTGAACCGGCGGGACACCGCCGCGGCCTCGTCGGCCTGCACCGTCTCGGTGAGCGCGCAGCGCAGCAGGTGCAGGGCGGTGGCCTCGGCGGCGGGGTCGCTCCCCGACTCGCGCAGCAGCGCCCGGGCCAGCTCCACCCGCTCCGCCGCGTGCGCCGGCGTCCAGTCGGCCACGAACCGGGCCACCCGCGCCCGGGGCCGCGCGGACGGCACGTCGCCGGCCGCGGCCAGCGCCCGGTCGGCCAGCTCCCGGCCGCCCGCCTCGCCGGTGGAGGACCGCTGCACCGCCAGCGCGGCGAGCACCGCCGAGGCCAGCTCCGGCGGCAGCGCGTCGGCGCCGGCCGCGGCCTCCTCCAGCAGCGCGACGTCGGTGGCCGCCGGCGCGCCGACCGAGGCCCAGTAGCCGCCGAGCCCGCCGCCGGCGGAGGCGACGGCGGCCCGGGCCAGCCGCGGCGCGTCGCCGACCCCGCGGGCGAGGTCCGCGGCCGCGCGCAGCGCCGCGCCGCTCTCCTCCAGCAGCCCCAGCCGGCGCAGCGCCCGGCCGCGCACCAGGTGCAGGTCCGCCGCCAGCGCCGCCTCCCCGGGCGGGACGTGCGCCAGCCCCCGGTCGGCCAGCGCGGCGGCCTCCTCGACGCCGGCCCGGTCCAGCGCCTCCCGGGCGGCCCGCAGGCACGCGCGGGCGGCCGCCGGGTCCGGCCCGCCGGCCGCGGCCTCGCTGCGGTGCACGGCGATGGCGCCGGCCGCGGTCGCCGCCGCGGGCCCGGCCTCCAGGACGTCGGCCGTCCGGCCGTGCACGCGCGCCCGCTCGACCGGCCCCAGGTCGGCCAGCAGCACCTCGCGCACCAGGTCGTGCGCCACCCGCACCCGGCCGGGGGAGGTCTCGACCAGCAGGCCCGCGGACAGCGCCGTCGTCACCCCGCCGTCGTCCCCGGACAGGACGGCGGTCAGCAGCCCGACCGGCACGTCCCGGCCCGCGACGGCGGCCGCGGCCAGCGCCTCGCGGGCGGGCGCGGGCAGGGCGGCCAGCCGCAGCCGGACGACGTCGCGGACCCCGGCGGGCACGGCCTCCCCGGCCGACGGCGGCAGCGCGGCCAGCTCGGTGACGAAGAACGGGTTGCCGCCGGTGCGCTCGGCCAGCGAGGCGACGACGGCGCCGGCCGGGGTGTCCCCGCGCAGCCCGGTCACCAGGTCGGCGACCTCCTCGGCGGCCAGCCCGGCCAGCCGCAGCCGGCGCGCGCCGGGCAGCCGGGCGGCCAGGCCCAGCACGCGGGTGAGCACCGGGTCGGCGGTGGCCTCCTCGCGGCAGGTCACCGCCAGCAGCAGCCGGCTGCCGTGGAGCTGGGAGAGGACCACCTCGAGCACGTGCAGGGAGTCGCCGTCGGCCCACTGCAGGTCGTCGAGGACGACGAGCAGCGGCCGCTCGGCGGCGAGGGCGCGCAGCCGGCGGGCGGTGTCCAGGCCGAGGGCGAAGCGGGCGCCGGTGTCCGCGCCGAGCGCCGCCTCGGGCAGCCCGCCGAGCACCTGCTGCCAGGGCCAGTACGGCGGCGCGCCGCCGATCTCGGCGCAGCGGCCCCAGCGGACGGCGGCCCCGGCGCGGGCGGCGAAGGCCTCGACCAGCCGGGTCTTGCCGATGCCCGGCTCGCCGGTGACGACCACGGCGGTGCCGCGGCCGGCGTCCGCGGCGCCCCACGCCGCCGCCAGGGCGGCCAGCTCGCCGGGCCGGCCGACGAAGCCGTCCCCGGCCGGCGCCTCCCGCGGCGCGGGCACGGGGGCAGGGGTCCGCGCCGGGGCGGCCAGCGCCGCGTCCTGCCGCAGGACGGCGGCCTCGACGTCGCGCAGCTCGGCCGAGGCGTCCAGGCCCAGCTCGTCGGCGACCCGCTCCCGCGTGCGGCGCAGCACGTCGAGCGCGTCGCCCTGCCGCCCGGCCCGGTACAGCGCCCGGGCCAGCAGCGCGGCGGTGTGCTCGCGCAGCGGGGCGACGGCGGCGGCCGCGGTGAGGTCGGGCACCAGCTCCGCGCCCGCGCCCAGCGCCAGCCGGGCCTCGGCCAGCCGCTCGACGGCGACCAGCCGCAGCTCCTCCAGCCGCGCCACCGCCGGGACGACGTCCTCCACGTCGGCGACGTCGGCGTACGGCCGGTCCTGCCACAGCGCCAGCGCCTCGGTCAGCAGCCGGGCCGCCTCCCGGTCGTCGGCGGCGGTGCCGGCGGTGACCAGGTCGGCGAAGGCGTGCGCGTCGACGGCGGTGCGCGGCAGGACCAGCGCGTAGCCGTCGCCGCGGGTGACCAGCACGGCGGCGTCGCGGGCGCCGCGGCCGGGGTCGAGCAGCCGGCGCAGGCGGCTGACGTGGCCCTGCAGGGTCGTCGTGGCGGTGGCCGGCGGGGCGCCGCGCCACAGCCGGTCGGCCAGCGTCGCGGCCTGCACCGTCCGGCCCTCGGCGGCGGCCAGCAGCGCCAGGACCTCGGCGGGCCGGCGCCCGCCGAGGTCCACCGCGGCGCCGTCGCGGAGCAGCCGCGTCGGCCCGAGCACGTCCAGCCGCAGGTCCACGGCCGGGGAGGGTAGGTGGTCCGGGCCCTCCGGGGGCTCAGGCGGCTCCCGTGCCGCCGTCGGGGGACCGGCGCAGCGGCGCCACCCGCCACCAGGCGAGCGCGGCGAGCAGCAGCGTGACGGCCCCCGCGGCGCCGGTCTCCGTGGAGAACCACTCGGTGGGCCCGCTGTCGGCGGTCAGCGGCGCGAGCACGTGGTAGAGCAGCGCGTTGAGCACCGCGTGCGCCAGGACGCCGGGCCAGATCCCCCAGCGCAGCTGCATCGAGGCGAGCACGGCCCCCAGCGAGGTGGTGCCCACGGTCAGGCACAGCAGCGCGAACGGCACCGGGATCCCGGCGGGCGCGCCGCCGAGGAAGAGCACCAGCGGCCAGTGGAACAGCGACCAGGCCAGCCCGCTGACCAGGACGACGGCGCGGGCCGGCGACCTCGGCCAGGCGCTGCACCAGCAGCCCGCGCCAGCCGACGTCCTCGAACAGCGCGAGGGCGACGTAGGGCAGGACCAGCACGGTCAGGCCGAGCGCCACCGTCGGCGTGAGCCCCTCGGAGGCGAAGCCGGCCAGCCCGATGGCCCAGAGCAGGCCGCCGGCGGCCAGCGTCGGCAGCAGGGCCCACAGCCAGGCGGTGCCGAGGCTGCGCCACGACGTCCGGCGGAAGCCCCAGCCGGGCCGGCGCAGCGTCCCGGCGGTCACCAGCCGGGCGAGGACGGCGGCCAGCAGCGGGATCAGCGCCTGGCCGAACAGCAGCGCCTGGATCAACGGCGGTTCCTGGTCGACGTGCGCGACGTCGGCGTCCGCGGCCGCCGCGACGGCGGTCGTCACGGTGAGCAGGCCGGCGGTGGCGCCGAGGAAGACGCCGATCTCCCGCCACGGCGACGGGCGGGCCGCGGGCGCGGCCGGCGGGGCGGACGGGGACGGGGCGGACAGGGACGAGGCGGACAGGGACGAGGCGGACAGGGACGAGGCGGACAGGGACGGGGCGGTGCTCATGGCGGCTCCAGGGGAGGTCGGTCTCGATCGGCGCCCACCGTCGGGGCCGGGGCTGGTCGGGGGCTGGTCGGCCGCTGGCGGGGGCGGGACCAGCGGCCCACCAGCGCACGGGCGCACCGTGCGGGGCATGGAGCCGCTCGACGCCGTCCCCCCGCCCGGCCGTCCCGCCGCCGAGGCGGTGACCGTCCCGCCCGGCTGCCCGCCGCGCCGCCTCGTGGCCCGCGGGGCCGACGTGGTGCTCGTCGTCACCGCCGGCTGCCCGCTGGTCGCGGTCGGCTCCGCGCCGGCACGGCCGCGCCCGCCCGGGTCGGCCGTCGTCTGCCCGCGGGGCGTGCCCTGGTCGGTGGCCGGCGGGGACGCCGCGGCGCGGGTGGTCGTCGTCGCCGTCCCGGCCGGGCCGCAGGCCGCCCTGGCCACGCTGCTCGGCCCGCCGCCGCTCGACGGCGCCGCGCTGGTGGCGGCCGCGGCCGACGGCGGCCTCGAGGTCGTGCTGGAGCCGATCCCCGGCGGCTGAGCGCGGGCCGCGCCCGGCGGTGTCACGATCGGGGTGTGAGCAGCGACACAGCAGCGGACCCGACCGCCCTCGGCGAGCCGGCCGCCGTCCCGCGCGGGCCGGTCACCTCGGCCTCCTACTCGATCACCGTGCGGCTGACCGCCGACGGAGACCCGGCGAGCATCGGCCGGATCGCGACGGCGGTGGGCGAGGCCGGCGGCGCGGTGACCGCCATCGACGTCGTCGACTCCCGGCCCGACGGGCTGACCGTCGACGTCACCTGCTCGGCCGCCGACGCCGCGCACTCCGAGGAGATGGTCACCGCCCTCGGCGCCGTGCCCGGGGTGGCCGTGCGCAAGGTCAGCGACCGCACGTTCCTGCTGCACCTCGGCGGCAAGCTCGAGGTGGCCTCCAAGGTGCCGCTCAAGACCCGCGACGACCTGTCGATGGCCTACACCCCCGGGGTGGCGCGGGTGTGCCTGGCGCTGGCCGAGCACCCCGAGGACGTGCGTCGGCTGACCATCAAGGGCAACACCGTCGCCGTCGTCACCGACGGGTCGGCCGTCCTGGGCCTGGGCGACCTCGGGCCCGGCGCCGCGCTGCCGGTGATGGAGGGCAAGGCGGCACTGTTCAAGCGGTTCGCCGACATCGACGCCTGGCCGATCTGCCTGGACACCCAGGACGTCGACGAGATCGTGCGCACCGTCGAGCTCATCGCCCCCGGCTTCGGCGGCATCAACCTCGAGGACATCGCCGCGCCGCGCTGCTTCGAGATCGAGGCGCGGTTGCGCGAGCGGCTCGACGTCCCGGTCTTCCACGACGACCAGCACGGGACGGCGATCGTGGCGCTCGCCGCCCTGCGCAACGCCCTGCGCGTGGTGGACAAGCAGCTGGCCGACGTGAAGACCGTCGTCGCCGGGGCCGGCGCGGCCGGGACGGCGATCGTCAACCTGCTGCTCGCGGCCGGCGCCGGGCAGGTGCTCGTGTGGGACCGCGAGGGCATCCTCTCGCCGGACGACGAGCGGCTGTCCCCCGCCAAGGCCGACCTCGCGCGGCGCACCAACCCCGCCGGCGTGCGCGGCGAGCTGCCCGACGCGCTGGCCGGCGCCGACGTGTTCATCGGGGTGAGCGCCGGCAACGTGCTGCCGGTGGAGGCGCTGGCCGCGATGGCCGAGCGGGCGGTGGTCTTCCCGATGGCCAACCCGACGCCGGAGGTCGACCCGGTCCGGGCCCGGCAGCACGCCGCCGTCGTCGCCTCGGGCCGCTCGGACCTGCCCAACCAGATCAACAACGTGCTGGCCTTCCCCGGCGTCTTCCGGGGGCTGCTCGACGCCCGCGCCACCGAGATCAGCACCGGGATGCTGCTGGCCGCGGCGGGGGCGCTGGCGGCAATCGTCCGCGACGACCAGCTCAACGCGAACTACATCATCCCGAGCGTGTTCGACCCGGCGGTCACCCAGGCCGTGGCCGCCGCGGTCGCCGACGCCGCCCGCGCCGAGCCGGGCGCCACCGCCACGGTCACCGACCGGACGTCGTTCGTCGGCTGAGCCCCGTGCGGAGGTGGCCCGTGCACCTCCGCGGAAGTGCACACGACCGGGGACGACGGGAGGCGGCGACGGCGGGGATCATGGCCGGGTGCCCGAGTTGCCCGAGGTGGAGGCGCTGGCCGCGTTCCTCCGCGAGAACGCCGTCGGCCGGGTGGTCGCGCGCGCCGACCTGACCGCGCTGCAGGCGCTCAAGACGTTCGACCCGCCGCTGTCGGCGCTGGCCGGCCTGGAGGTCACCGGCGCCGCCCGGCACGGCAAGTTCCTCGACCTCGACGTCTCCGGGCTGCACCTGGTCGTGCACCTGGCCCGCGCCGGGTGGCTGCACTGGCGCACCGGCCTGCCCACCGCGCCGCCCAAGCCCGGCAAGGGCCCGCTCGCGCTGCGCGTCCACCTGGCATCTGAGGACGGGACGCCGTCCGACGGCTTCGACCTCACCGAGCAGGGCACCCGCAAGAGCCTCGCCGTGTACCTGGTCCGCTCGCCGTCGGAGGTGCCCGGCATCGGCCGGCTCGGTCCCGACGCCCTCGCCGTCGACCGCGAGCAGTTCGCCGCGCTGCTGGCCGGGCGGCACGCGCAGCTCAAGGGCACGCTCACCGACCAGACGGTGCTGGCCGGTGTCGGCAACGCCTACTCCGACGAGATCCTGCACGCCGCCCGGCTCTCGCCGTTCAAGATGGCCGACAGGCTCACCGACGACGAGCTGGTCCGGCTGTACGACGCGCTGCGGGCCACGCTCACCGACGCGCTCGAGCGCCAGGTCGGCCAGGCGGCGGCGACGCTCAAGGGCGAGAAGCGGTCGGGGCTGCAGGTGCACGCCCGCACCGGCCTGCCGTGCCCGGTGTGCGGCGACACCGTCCGCGAGGTCAGCTTCGCCGACACCTCGCTGCAGTACTGCCCCACCTGCCAGACCGGCGGCAAGCCGCTGGCCGACCGGCGGATGAGCAAGCTGC
Organism: Geodermatophilus sp. SYSU D00525; assembly: GCF_054050475.1. NCBI lineage: Bacteria > Bacillati > Actinomycetota > Actinomycetes > Geodermatophilales > Geodermatophilaceae > Geodermatophilus > Geodermatophilus sp. SYSU D00525. The sequence goes on along the minus strand of NZ_JBJGZK010000033.1, from coordinate 13,340 downwards.
TGCGCTGAGAGCGGTCCCGGCCCGCCGGGGGGTCCCGCCGGCGCCGCCGCGGTGGTACGACGGCCGGGTGCGCGACGCCCCGCCCCCGACGGTGACCCTCGAGCACGTCGCACGGGCCGCGGGCGTCTCGCGCGCGACGGTGTCCCGGGTGGTCACCGGCAGCGGGCCGGTGTCCGCGGAGACCCTGACCCGGGTGCGCGCCGCCGCCGAGGCGCTCGGGTACGAGGCCGACCCGGTCGCGCGCGCCCTCGCCAGCGGCACCGGCACGCGGGTCGTCGTCGCCGTCACCGGCACGTCGGACGGGATCCTCGAGTGCGAGTACACGGCTCGGCTGGTGACCGCCGGCGCCCGGGTGTGCACGCCGGCGGGGCTCGGGATCGCCGTCCGCCGGCTGCCGCTGCGGGCTCCGGGCGCCGAGCTCGACGCCCTGGCCCGGGACCGCACCGTCGGCGGGGTCGTCCTGGTCAACACCACGCACGAGCTGCTCGCCGCCGTGCCGCGGGCGCTGCGCGGCCGGGTGGTGTCGATCGGGGTGGGCAGCGCGGACGTCCCGTCCTTCGACGTGGACGGCGCCGGGGCCGCCGCCGCGTCGGTGGCGCACCTGCTCCGGTCGGGACGCCGGCGGATCGCGATGGTCACCGGCCCGCCGTGGCTGCCGTGCGCGCAGCGCCCGGTCGAGGCCTACCGCGCGGCCGTCGCGGCGGCCGGGCTGGAGGCGCGCACGGTGCCCGGGGGCTTCGACACCGCGGCGGGGGAGGCCGGGGCCGAGGAGGTGCTCGCCCGCTGGCCGGACACCGACGCGGTCCTCGCCGGCTGCGACGAGGTCGCCCTCGGCGTCCTGGCGGTGCTGCGCCGGCACGGCCGGGAGGTCCCCGGCGACGTCGCGGTCGCCGGGTTCGACGACGTCCCCGTCGCCGGGGTCACCGGGCTGACGACGGCGACGCACCCGGTGGAGCGGATCGCCGGCGCGGCGGTGCGGGCCGTGCTCGCCCGCGCCCCGCTCACCGCGTCGACGGCCGGGGAGACGGTGTTCTTCCCCTCCGAGCTGGTCCTGCGCCGCAGCGCCTGAGCATCAGCCGAGCCGCAGCGCCATCAGCCGGGAGAGCACCCGCGCGAGCACGGTGCCGCCCACGCCGGCGTCGTCGTGCCGGGCGGGGCCGGCCTCGGCCGAGCCGACCGCGGTCCACCAGTCCTCCAGCGGCGGCGGCGCCAGGACGTCGACCCGCTGGCCCGGCCGCGGCACGAGCACCGGCACGCCCGAGCGCCCCGCGGCGGCCAGCAGCCGCTGCACCGGCTCGGCCCAGCGGTGGAAGGCCAGGTTGAACGTGGCCCAGTGCACCGGCAGCAGCACCCCGCCGCCGAGGTCGCCGTGCGCGCGCACCGCCTCCTCGGGGTCCATGTGGATGTGCGCCCAGGCCTCGTTGTAGGCGCCGATCGGCATCAGCGTGAGGTCGAAGGGGCCCAGCCGGGCGCCGATGCCGGCGAAGGCGGGGGTGTAGCCGGTGTCGCCGCCGAAGAAGACGCGGTGCCGCGGCCCGGCCACCACCCACGACGACCACAGCGTGGTGTCGCGGGTGAGGTAGCGGCCGGAGAAGTGCCGTGCCTCGGTGCAGGTGATCGTCAGGTCGCCGACCGTCGTCGCGCCGTCCCAGTCCAGCTCGACGACGCGGTCCTCCGGCACGCCCCAGTGGCGCAGGTGCACGCCCACGCCCAGCGGGACGACGAACGGCGCGTCCTGCTGCTCGACCAGCGCCCGCACCGTGGGCAGGTCCAGGTGGTCGTAGTGGTCGTGCGAGATCAGCACGGCGTCGACGCGGGGGAGGGACTCCAGCGGCGCCGGCGGCTCGTGCAGCCGGGTGGGGCCGAACACCGGCGACGGCGAGACGCGGTACCCCCACACCGGGTCGACCAGCACGCGGGCGCCGTCGACCTCCAGCAGCGCGCTCGAGTGCCCGAACCAGGTGACGGCGAGCTCGCCGGCCTCGGCCGGGACCTCCGGGCGGGCCAGCGGCACCGGGCGGGCGGGCAGGCCCACGTGCCGGTCGTCGTGCCACTGCCGGAGCAGGCCGCGGCGGGCGTTGGGCGGCGGCAGGGTGGGCGTGGGCAGCGTGTTGTGGAACTTGCCGTGCGACCACTGCGGCGAGCCGGCCACGGTGGGCCGGATCTCCCGCCGGCCGGCGCCGATCGCCGTGGGCAGGCCCCACAGCGCGCGGGCCAGCCAGCCCGCGGGGAGGGCCAGGGCGGCGGCGGTCAGGGCGGTGCGGCGCGCTCGTTCTCGGCGCGGGGCGGGCGACGGCACGACGTCCATGCTCCCAGCCGGGCCCGGGCGGCCGCCGCGACCCGCGTCACCGTCCCGGTCGCCGTACCGTCGGCCCTGCGCACGTCGGCCCTGCAGCGAGGAGGCGGGATGTCCCAGGAGGAGGTCCGGCCGCGCCCGGCGGGTGGCACCGGTCCGGACGACGAGGGCGGGGACCCGGCGTGCTGGCTGACGCGGGTGTGCCCGGCGTGCGGGCGGCTCGCCGACGAGGACCCGCCCACCCGCTGCCCCGCGTGCGGCGAGGAGCTCGAGCCGGCCTGACGGGCCCCGGCTCGCGGTGCCCGCCCTCACGCCGTGCGGTGGGGGCGGGCACCACACGGTGAGGCCGGTGCCTCAGCGGCCGGCGGCGAAGTCGGCGAGGGCGCGGCGCAGCGCCAGGCCGTGCCGGTCGGCGCGCACGTGCAGCTCGTCGCGCGCCGACAGCGGCAGCCCGGTGCTCCCCAGCTGCGCCTGGAGCTCGAGGTCCTCGGCCAGCGCCTGCTGCGCGCGGGTGACCTCGGCGGCCACGACGTCCGGCCCGGGCAGCGGCTCGCCGTGCCCCGCCCGCAGCAGCAGGCAGCCGTAGACGCGGGTGGAGTCGGCGTCCTCGGGCTGCAGGAGGAACAGCGTCGTCGTCGCCGCGCCGGACGCCGGGGACTCCACCCGCCGCCGCAGCTGGAACGGCGCGCGGTGGACGGCGGTGGCCACCGTCGCGCCCTGCCCGCGCACGCTCGTGAACCCGCCCGGCTCCGGCGTCACCTCGGGCGCCGGCGCGTCGTCCTCGGGACCGCCGTGCACGAACGGGCCGTGCGTGGGATCGAGGAGGGCGTCGGCCAGCGGCCCGGCCGGGCCGGGCGAGCGCACCGGCGCCAGCCAGCCCCGGACGAAGCGCCGGTCGCCGTCCTCGGGCACCTCGAGCGGGACGTCGCGGGGCTCGGCCGGCGCCAGCCAGACGACGCCGAACCGCTCGCGGACGCCCCACGCCGGCGGGTCGGCCGACAGGCCGTCCGCGCCGCGGGACAGCGCCCAGGTGCGGCCGAGCAGCCGGACCTGCAGCCAGCCGCCGGGCCGCAGCTCGCGGGACAGCGCGACCGGGTGCCAGGCGTGCTCCAGCGACGGGTCGAGGTTGCCGAACACCGGCCCCGGCGGCGGCCCGGGGGCCGGGGCGGGCTCGGGCAGCGGCTCGGCGGCGGGGACCGGCGGGAGGGCGACGGCGGTCGGCTCGGGCGCCAGCCAGACCCAGCCGTGCCGCTCCTCGACCGCCCACGGCACCGGGAGGTCCGCCCGCGGCGGCGCGCTGCCGTCGGGCCCGAGGGAGGGGACGTCCACGCAGCGGCCGTCGGCGTCGAACCGCCAGCCGTGGTACGGGCACTGCAGCCTGCCCCCGACGACGGTGGCCGCCGCCAGCGGGACCAGCCGGTGCGGGCACCGGGCGGGGAAGGCGCTGACCTCCCCGCCGGGCCGCAGCCGGACGACGACGTACGCACGCCCGCCGGCGCCCACCGGCACCGGCGTCGTCCCGACCTCGGTGGCGCGGGCCACCGGGAACCACCCCGTCGACCGTGCGGTCGACGTCCCTGCCGTCGCGGTCATGTCCCCAGTGCACCGCCGGCGCACTTCCACGGCGTTACGGCGGTCGGAAGCTCAGGTCACGGGTTGGCACCGAAAGTTTCGCCGGTTTCCGACCCCACCGGCCCCGACCTATGGTGAGCGCCGTCACACGTCCGGAACAGGTCGACACGAGGGGGCACAGCCGTGACCGAACCCGCCGAACGGCGGTTGCTGACGCCGGAGGAGTACCGGCAGGCACAGGACTCGCCGGAGTTCACGGAGCTGCGCAGGCGCTTCCGGGCCTTCGCGTTCCCGATGACCGTGGCCTTCCTGGCCTGGTACCTGCTCTACGTCCTGCTCTCCACCTACGCGCCGGACTTCATGGCGACCCGGGTGTTCGGCAACGTCAACATCGGGCTCCTGCTCGGGCTCGGGCAGTTCCTGTCGACGTTCGTGATCACCCACCTGTACGTGTCGCACGCCAACCGGCGCACCGATCCGATCGCCGACGAGATGCGCGAGCGGCTCGAGCACCACGAGTACGCCACCGGCCGCCGCGGTGGCCCCGACCTCGGGAAGGGGGCCACGCGTGCCCGCTGACGTGCTCGCCGCCGACGCCACCATCGGCACGCCGGCGCTCAACATCGGCATCTTCGGCGCGTTCGTGCTGGTCACCCTGGTGATCACCTTCCGCGCCAGCCGGAACAACAAGAGCGCGGCGGACTACTACGCCGCGGGCCGCAACATCAGCGGCACCCAGAACGGGCTGGCCATCGCCGGCGACTACCTGTCGGCGGCGTCGTTCCTCGGCATCGCCGGGGCGATCGCCGTCTACGGCTACGACGGCTTCCTGTACTCGATCGGCTTCCTCGTCGCCTGGCTGGTGGCGCTGCTGCTGGTCGCCGAACTCATGCGCAACACCGCCCGGTTCACGATGGCCGACGTCCTGGCCTTCCGGATGCGGCAGGGCCCGGTGCGCACCGCCGCGGCCATCTCCACGCTCGCGGTGTCGCTGTTCTACCTGCTGGCGCAGATGTCGGGCGCCGGCGGGCTGGTGACCCTGCTGCTGGGGGTCACCGGCGAGGCCGCGCAGGCGCTGGTCGTGGTCCTCGTCGGCGCGCTGATGATCATCTACGTGCTGGTCGGCGGCATGCGCGGCACGACCTGGGTGCAGATCATCAAGGCCTCGCTGCTGATCGCCGGCGCGCTGGTCATGACGCTGTGGGTGCTCGGCGAGTTCGGCTTCAACCTGTCCTCGCTGCTCGGCGCCGCGCAGGACAACGCGGTCGAGGGCCGCGACGTCCTGGCCCCCGGGGCGCAGTACGGCGCCACCAGCACCTCGAAGCTGGACTTCGTCTCGCTGGGCCTGGCCCTGGTGCTCGGCACGGCGGGCCTGCCGCACGTGCTGATGCGCTTCTACACCGTGCCGACGGCGAAGGACGCCCGTCGCTCGGTGGTCTGGGCGATCTGGCTGATCGGCATCTTCTACCTGTTCAGCCTGGTGATCGGCTACGGCGCCGGCGCCCTCGTCGGGGCGGACACCGTCCTCGGTGCCCCCGGCGCGGTCAACTCCGCCGCCCCGCTGCTGGCCTTCGAGCTCGGCGGCACGGTGCTGCTCGGCATCATCGCCGGCGTCGCGTTCGCGACGATCCTCGCGGTGGTCGCCGGCCTGACGATCACCGCGTCGGCCTCGTTCGCGCACGACGTCTACGCGTCGGTCATCAAGAAGGGCAACGTGCCGCCCAACGGCGAGGTGCGGGTCGCCCGCATCACCGCCGTCGTCATCGGCGCGATCTCGATCGGCCTGGGCATCCTCGCCCTGCAGGCCGGGCTGAACATCGCCTTCCTGGTGGCGCTGGCCTTCGCCGTCGCGGCGTCGGCGAACCTCCCGACGATCCTCTACACGCTGTTCTGGAAGCGGTTCACCACCCAGGGCGCGCTGTGGTCGATGTACGGCGGCCTGATCGCCTGCATCGTGCTGATCGTCTTCTCGCCGGTGGTGTCGGGTGCGCCGGTCAACCCGGCCACCGGGCTGTCCCCGTCGCTGTTCCAGGACGTGGACTTCCACTGGTTCCCGCTGAACAACCCCGGCATCGTGTCCATCCCGCTGTCGTTCTTCCTCGGCTGGCTGGGCACGGTCCTGTCCAAGGAGAAGCCGGACCTGGACAAGACCGCCGAGCTGGAGGTCCGCTCCCTCACCGGGATCGGTGCCGAGAAGGCCGTCGCCCACTGACGGGTCGCCGACCGAGCACGGCACCAGCCGAGGCGCGCGTCCCCGTCAGGGGGCGCGCGCCTCGCGCGTGTCAGGCGGCGCGGGCAGGGGCGGCCTCGGGGAGGGGGACGTCGGGCAGCGCGGCGTCGACCGTCGCCACGGCGGCCGCGGTCGTGGGGGTGGCGCGGCGGGAGCGGCGCACCGCCCAGCGGGTGACGAGGGCGGTGAGGACGACCAGGCCGGCCAGGGCCTCGCGGACCGATCCGGTGGTGGCGCCGGCCACGGCGACGGCGAGCGCCGTGGCGTAGACCGCCGTCAGGACGGCGGCGGGAGCAGGCAGGTGCACGGGGACCTCCGGGGACTGCCGTTCGCGGGATGCACCCCGCCGGCCGGCGGCCGGGCTGCGGGAGCCCGGCCGCCGGCGCGGCGACGGCGCGGTGGTCGGGGTCAGCGGCTCACTTGAGCAGGTCCTTGGCCTTCTGCAGCATCGTGTGGGCCTCGGTCTGCGGGGTGCTGTAGAGCCGCGGGTCGCCCGGGGGCAGCGTCGGGGCGTCGGCGGTGGCCTCGATCGCCGCGGCGCGGAACTCGCTGCGGCCGTCGATCGAGGGGCCGGAGGCCCAGCGGCCGTTGGCGGCCTCGGGACCGTCGGAGGCCTGGATGAACGTGTAGCCCAGGTCGCCGACCTCCTCGTCGAGCGGGAAGGCCTCGGGCACCGGCAGCCCCTCGAGGCCGTCCTCCTTGAGCTGCTCGATGGCGGCCAGCCACTGCTGCTGGTGCATGTGGTCGCGGGTGATGAGGAACCGCAGCAGGTCCTTGACGCCCGGGTCGTCGGTCATGTTGTAGAGCCGGGCGACCTGCAGCCGGCCCTGCATCTCGGCCGTGGCGTTGTACATGAAGTCCGCGTACAGGTTGCCGCTGGCGGTCACGTACGCGCCGGTCCACGGGTTGCCCATGCTGTCCATGTAGGACGCGGCCTGGCCGTTCTGGATCAGGTGCTGCGGGTTGTGCTGCCCGTAGCCGGCGGCGGCCTCCTTGGTGCGGTCGGCCGAGTCGGGCTTGAGCGGCGCGTGGTCGAGCAGCCGGTCGATCATCGTGATGATCATCTCGACGTGCGCCAGCTCCTCGGTGCCGATCGAGAGGAGCATGTCCTTGTACTTGCCGGGCAGCCGGCAGTTCCAGCCCTGCAGCAGGTACTGCGTGGCGACGGTCATCTCGCCCCACTGACCGCCGAGGACCTCCTGCATCTTGCGGGCGAAGTCCGGGTCGGGGCCGTCGGGCTTGGCCTCGTACTGCAGGGCGTGGGTGTGCGTGAACACGGGCTCTCCCTCACTCGGCTTGCGTCGTCGCGCCGCCGCCGCTGCGGCGACACCCCGGATCTGCCCGCGTCCGGTGGCCCGCCCGTGCCGTCCCGTGGCCCCCCGGTGCCACGTCGTCCGTGCCGTGTCTCCCGTCGGCCGTGTCTCCCGTCGGTCCACCGGCCGACACCGCGGCCGGGTGCCGTCCCCCTCACCGGTCGGGGAGCTGGACGCAGAGGGTGAGCCCGGCGTCGGAGGTGGCCCAGACGACGGCGCCCCCGAGGTCGTGCGCGTGCCGCTGCACCGACCACAGGCCGAGGCCCGTGAGGTCGACCGGCGGCGCGTCGTGGCGCAGGTACTGCACGACCCGCTCGGGGCGCGCCACGTCCTGGGTGAGCGCCAGCCGGACCCAGCCGTCGCGGTGGACCACCGTCAGCAGCACCGCGGCGCCGTCCCCGTGCCGGTGGGCGTTCTCCAGCAGGTTGGTGAGGATCCGCTGCACCCGGGCGTCGGCCACGGTCACCCCGGCGGCGCACTCCTGCACCGCCAGGGTCAGCTGGCGCAGCGGCAGGCCGGAGGCGGCCACCGACGCGCGGAGCACCTCGCCGAGCAGCCGGCCCCCGGGGGGCCGCCGCGTCGCCCCGCCGGAGGCGTCGGCGGTGCGCAACATCGAGGACAGGTGGGCGGTCTGCGCGCGGGCGAGCTCCAGCAGCTCCCCGCGCTGCGCGGGCTCGCGGTCCAGGGAGCCGAGCAGCGCCTCCAGCGAGGCCAGCGGGCTCTGCATGTCGTGGCACATGGCCCGCAGCAGCGCGCCCTCGGGTGTGGGGAGCGGCTCCTGGCCCGCCCGCGGGCCGCGGGCGGCGCGGACGAGGTGGTCGCGCACCACGCGGGCCAGGTCGGGGAGCAGGCGGCCGGAACCGGACCGGGCGGTACGGGGTGTGTCGGGGGCGAGGGTCACGGGCACCTCCGGGTGCGGAGGGTCCGGTGCGCCGGGCGCACCGGACCGGGAGGAGGGTCGTGGGATCGACCGACGCCGGGGCTGGGCGTCAGGGCTACGTGGACGTGGTCGTCGTCGACGACCACCCCCTGTTCAGCCGGGGGCTGTCGCTGCTGCTCCCCGGGGTGAGCGACGGACGGGTGCGCGTCGTGGCTACCACCGACGACGCCTCCGCGGCAGCCGCACTGGTGCGCCGGCACCACGCCGACGTCGCCGTCGTGGACCTGCACATGCCGCCCCCGGGCGGCGTGCGGGCGATCGCGGCGATCCGCCGGGCCGACCCCGTGGTCCGGGTGGTGGCGCTGTCCGGGCTGGCGGAGGCCGACGCGGCGCTGGAGGCGCTGCGGGCGGGCGCGGCGGGCTTCCTGCCCAAGAGCGCCGACCCGGAGCACCTCGTCCGCCCGCTGCTGGCAGTGCTCGACGGCTGGTCGGTCGTCCCCGAGGCGCTGCTGCGCCGGCTGCTCGACGATGCCGCGCCGACCGGCGAGCAGACCGTGGCCGGCCGGCTGACCAGCGACGAGCGCCGGCTGTGGCGGCTGGTGGCCGACGGCACGAGCACCGTCGACATCGCCACCACGCTGCACGTGTCCGAGCGGACCGCCAAGCGGCTGGTCGCCTCGCTGCTGCGCAGCCTCGGGGTGGCCACCCGCGTGGAGGCGGCCGCGCTGGCCGGCCGCGTCGGGCTCGGCAGGGAGACCGGCGGGCTGCACTGAGCGGGCGTGCCGCGGGGCGGCGGTCATCGAGCGCCGGGCTACCCGGGCCGATGATCGACACTCCCGCGTTCCGGTGAACTGGCCCCGACGGGCCAGCGATCCACCGTCAGCCGGCCGGGCGGGGCGCTCCCGTGCCGGGCGCGGTGGCCCACGGTCCCGACGCGGCGGCGGTGAACGCCGCGACGTCGTCGGCGGCCATGTCCACCGCGGCGTAGCCGCCGCTGCCCGCCCCGACGCAGGCGACGACGGTGGCCAGGCCCGCGCGCCGCTGGAACCAGGTCTGCCGGACCTGCCAGCCGACGACGGCCCGCCGCTGCAGCACCGCCTGCTCGCGCACCAGCAGCCCGCTGCGCACGGTGAACGAGCCGGCCCCGGTGGCGTGCCCGAGCGCGGCGTAGCGACCCAGGCCCAGCGGCACGCCGAGCACGGTGAGCACGATCCCGGCGGCGAGCACGCCCCAGGAGCCGGTGAGGGCCGTCAGCACGGCCCCGGCCGCGGCGACCAGCAGCCCGGTGGCGACCGCGCGGACCACCGCCCGCCGGCGGGCGGCGTGCGGGTGCGGCGTCAGCGGGCCCGGGTCGTCGACCAGCAGGCCGAGCAGCCGCACCGCCTCCTCGCGCGGGCCCAGCGGGAACAGCTGGCCGCGCCGGCTGGCCGCGCCCAGGCCGGTGACCAGGGCGTTCACCCGCGCGGCGCGCACCAGCCGCATGCCCAGCCCCTCGGCGAGGGTGCCGCCGCGGATCCGGTCCACCTCCAGCTCGGTGTGCCGCCGGGTCACCAGCCCGCGGACGGCGACCAGCGAGCCCCCGCGGCGGACCAGCCGGAAGCCCCAGTTGACCACCGCCGCCCCGGCGACCGCCCCGACGGCGAGCAGCACCACCGCGGCCACCGCGGTGACGACGAGGACGCGGACGTCGGTGAGGTCGGGGCCGTCGAGGTCCGGGCGCAGGTCCCGGGGCAGCTCCTGCAGCAGCCGCGACAGCGCGCCGACCGCGGCCAGCGGCACCGCCAGGTAGCTGGCGACCAGCGGCGCGTACAGCAGCCAGCGCCGGTCGAACCGGGCCAGCTCCTGCTCGGCCGGCTCCTCCGGCGGCGGGGCGGACGGGTCCGCCCCGGGCAGCGGCGCCGCGGCCCGCCGGTGGGTGAGCACCGAGGCCCGCAGCCGGTCGCCCTCCGCCCGCGGGACGCCGTCGACGACGACCTCCTCGTCCCCGCCGGTGAGCGTGCCGGCGGCGGCGTCGACGCGGACGCGGACCAGCCCGAACAGCCGGTGCAGCGCCGGCGCCTCGACCTCCACGCCGCGGATCCGGTCGTTGGGCACCGTGCGCACCGACCGCGCCAGCAGACCGCGGGTGACCACCACCGCGGACGCGGTGTCGAGGTAGGTGGTCCGCCACCACGTGAGCGCGGCGAACAGCAGCGACAGCGCCGTCACCGTCGCCACGAGCGCGACGACGACCCCGGGCCCGTCCACGCCGACCGCGGCGACGACGGGGATCGCGGCCGGCACCACCTGCCGGGCCTGGCGGAAGGTGACGGTGTGCACGAGCACGACCAGCGGCGAGGTGCGCCGCGGGGCGGTGAGCCCGGGCGCCGTCAGGACCGGGTCCGTCACGTGGCCTCGTCCCGCACCTGCTCGGCCCGGCGGGCCAGGTCGTCGGCCACCCGCTCGGCGACGGCGACCTCCAGGTGCGGCACCCGGACGGTGCCCTGCGACGAGGCGGTCAGCACCGCGACGCTGGCCAGGCCGTAGAGCTGCTGCAGCACGCCGCGGGTGACGTCGACGGTCTGGATGCGGGCGACCGGCACCAGCGTCCAGGTGCGGCTGAGCCAGCCGGTGAGGGCGTGCACCGCGTCCGCGGTGACCTCCCAGCGGTGCACCCGGTAGCGGATCCACGGCCGCACGCCGATCGCCACCACCGCGTACACGACGACCAGCACCGGCAGCAGCCACCGCAGCACCGGCACCGGACCGCCCACCGACGCCGGCACGGCCAGCAGGAGGACCCCCACGACCACGCCGTAGACGAGCGTGCCGACGACCCCCTGGGTGACCCACAGCCAGATGGCCGAGCGCGACAGCGACCAGGCCGGCTCGCGGACCGGCGGCGCGGGGGGAGCGGACGTCACGGCCCGATCCTCCCAGCCCGCCGGTGCGGCAGGGCCCCACCTGGGAGGATGGGGTGCGTGATGCCGCAGCAGGTTCCGACCGTGTCCGCCGTCGAGGTGCCCGAGGACGCCGCGCTCCTCGACGTCCGTGAGGACGGCGAGTGGGTGGCCGGGCACGCCGAGGGCGCCACGCACATCCCGATGGGCGACGTCCCGGCCCGGCTCGACGAGGTCCCCGACGGCGACCCGGTGTACGTGATCTGCCGCAGCGGCGGGCGCTCGGCGCGGGTCGCCGCGTGGCTGAACCTCAACGGCTACGACGCGGTGAACGTCGGCGGCGGCATGGGGGAGTGGGAGGCGGCGGGCCGGCCCCTGGTGAGCGAGACCGGCCGGCCGCCCTTCGTCCGCTAGGACCCCGCCTCAGGACCTGGGCTCGTACTCCGCGAAGCGGGTGCGCAGGTCCTTCTTCGAGAACTTGCCGACGCTGGTCTTCGGGACCTCGTCGATGAACTCGACGGCGTCGGGCATCCACCACTTGGCCACCAGCGGCCGGAGGTGCTCGAGGATCTCCTCCTCGGTCGCCTCCTCGCCCTCCTTGAGGACGACGCAGGCCAGCGGCCGCTCGTCCCACTTCGGGTGCGGGATGCCGACGACCGCGGCCTCCTTGACCTTCGGGTGGCTCATGATCGCGTTCTCGAGGTCGACCGAGCTGATCCACTCGCCGCCGGACTTGATGAGGTCCTTGGTGCGGTCGGCGATGCGGATGGAGCCGAAGGGGTCCATCGCCGCGACGTCGCCGGTGCGCATCCAGCCGTCGTCGGTGGTCAGGACGACGCCGGCGTCGGGGTTGTAGTAGTCCTTCGCGCACCACGGGCCGCGGACCTGCAGCTCACCGGTGGCCTCGTCGTCCCAGGGCTGCGGCTCGAGGCTCTCGGCGTCGACGATCCGGGCCTCGACGCCGAGGAACGGGATGCCGGCGCGGGCCCGCTGGTCGGCCTTGGTCGCCTCGTCGGCGTCGGCGTACCGCTTGGGCAGGACGCCGGAGGAGGCGACCGGGTGGGTCTCGGTCATGCCCCAGGCCTGCAGGATCGGCAGCCCGACCTGCTCGCGGTAGGCCTCCGACAGCGCCTTGGGCACAGCGGAGCCGCCGCAGCCGATGTCGCGCAGCTTGTGCGGCTTGCCGGCCAGGTGCGGCAGCACGCCCTGCCAGATGGTGGGGACGCCGGCGGTGAAGGTGACGCCCTCCTCGACGATCAGCTTGGCCAGTGCCTCGGGCTGCATCATCGGCCCGGGCATGACCAGCGAGGCGCCGGCGGCCGGGGCGGCCTGGGCGATGCCCCAGGCGTTGGCGTGGAACATCGGCACGACCGGCATCGCGACGTCCTGGATGCCCAGCCCGAAGGCGTTCGGCTGCATCACGCCCATGGTGTGCAGGAACGTCGAGCGGTGGCTGTAGACGACGCCCTTGGGGTTGCCGGTGGTCCCGGACGTGTAGCACATCGAGGCGGCGCGGTTCTCGTCCTCGACGTGGAAGTCGACCGGCTCGGCCTCCGCCAGCAGCGCCTCGTAGTCCAGGACGCGCGGGTCGTCGGGGATCTCGTTGTCGCCGCCGTCGTCCATGACGACGACGTGCTTGACCGTCTTCATCGTGTCGACCAGCGGCCAGAACAGCGGCAGGACGGTGCGGTCGACGAAGACCACCTCGTCCTCGGCGTGGTTGGCGATGTAGGTCAGCTGCTCGGGGAACAGCCGGATGTTGAGGGTGTGCAGCACCCGGCCGGTGGCCGGCGCGGCGAAGTACAGCTCCAGGTGCCGCTGGCTGTTCCAGCCGAACGTGCCGACCCGGCCGTCCTCGCTGACGCCGAGGGTGTCGAGGACCCCGCCCAGCCGGCGGGTCCGCCCTGCCCACTCGGCGTAGGTGCTGCGCACCGGTCCGGTCGGGCTGCCGGTGACGATCGTCCCGTCGCCGTAGTGCTGCTCGACGTGCCGGAAGATCGCGTCGATGGTGAGGGGGAAGTCCTGCATGAGCCCGCGCATGGCGGCATCGTGCCAGTGACCGCGCTCACGATCTACCGGGAGGCCGCCGTTCCAGCTCCCGCAGGGCGTCGGCGCCGACCCAGCGCGCGCCGGGGCCTCCCGACCGCAGGTCCCGCGCCGTCGCGACGGC
>NZ_JBJGZK010000032.1:0-48089 GCF_054050475.1 Geodermatophilus sp. SYSU D00525 | reverse complement strand
CGTAGACCTCGTCGAGCAGGGCCTCGGCGATCTGCCCGGCGCCGTCGGCGGGCAGGCCGTAGACCAGCCGGTCCGGCCGCAGGGTGTCGGCCACGGCGAACCCCTCCCGCAGGAACTCCGGGTTCCACGCCAGCAGCACCCCGGGCACCTTCTCACCGAACAGGGCGGCGAGCCCGGCCGCGGTCCCCACCGGGACCGTGGACTTGCCCACCACCAGGTCCCCCGGCTGCACCACCTGCAGCAGCGCCTCCGCGGCGGCCTGCACGAACCGCAGGTCCGCGGCGTACTCGCCGTGCTTCTGCGGGGTGCCGACGCACAGGAAGTGCACCCGGGCACCGGCCGCGTCGGCGACGTCGGTGCTGAACCGCAGCCGCCCGGAGGCCAGCGTGACGCCGAGCAGCTCCTCGAAGCCGGGCTCGTAGAACGGCGCCCGACCCGCACCCAGCGCGGCGACCTTGCGCTCGTCGACGTCGATGCCGACCACCTCGTGACCGAGCTCGGCCATCGAGGCCGCGTGCACGGCCCCGAGGTAGCCGCAGCCGATGACCGACAGACGCACGCCGAACTCCTCGCTGGTGACCTGCAGGAAAGGGGGGGAGCGGGCGAACGGTAGGTCCTCGGGTGGTCCCAGCGCCACCACCTGCCCCACGGCCACCACCACCAGCGGTCACACCAGGGGGTGGTCGTGCGACTGCGGCGCGCATCCGGACCCACAAGAGCCGGATCTGCTGCCATAGTCGCCCGCCATGGAGCTGAGGCACGTGCTGACGCGGCTGGCCGAGGTCCGGGGGCGGCTGCACGGAGCACCGCGGACCCGCGTGCGCCGGCTCGCCCGGCTGACCCGCGAACCGGGCGCGGCCATCGAGGTGGGGGAGTACCTGGACCTGGGGTTCCGGCACGACAAGGGCCGGCCCTACCCGTCGCAGCTGGTCGTCCGCAGCGGCGGCCGCATCCGCGTCGAGGGGACGTTCGTCGTCGGGACCGACTTCCAGATCTGGGTCGACAACGGCGCCGAGCTCACCCTGGGCACCGGCGGCGGGGCCAACTACGGGCTGCAGCTGTTCTGCTCGAACGCCATCACCATCGGCCGGGACTGCTTCATCGGCTTCGGCGTCAGCATGCGCGACAGCGACGACCACTGGATCGCCGGCGGGTCCGGCCCCGGACCGATCGTCATCGGCGACCACGTCTGGATCGCCAGCCGGGCCATGATCATGCCGGGGGTGACCATCGGGGACGGCGCGGTCGTCGCCGGTGGTGCGCTCGTGACCCGGGACGTGCCGCCCCGGACCCTCGTGGGCGGCGTCCCGGCCAAGGTCATCCGCACCGACGTCGACTGGAAGTGACGGCGGGACCGCCCCCGTCCTGAGGGAGAACATGTACGCGAGCGTCCGAGACGTCCCGCGCACCGGGCCGTCCCGCGGCCGGCCCAGGTCCGGGACACGGACCCGGGTCGGCGGGACCGTCGTCGCGCTGGGCACCGTCAGCCTGCTCACCGACGTCTCCTCCGAGATGGTGTCCGCGGTGCTGCCCGTCTACCTGACGCTGGCGCTCGGGCTCACGCCGCTGGCCTTCGGCGTCCTCGACGGGCTCTACCAGGGGGTCTCCGTCCTCGTCCGCGTCGCGGCGGCGTTCGCCGCGGACCGGACCCGCCGTCCGCGGGCCACCGCCCTGGCCGGGTACGGGCTCTCGGCGGTCTGCAAGGTCGGGCTCCTGGTGGTCAGCGGGGCGGCCGCGATCGGTGCCGTGCTCGCCGTCGACCGGACGGGCAAGGGGCTGCGGACCGCGCCGCGGGACGCGCTCATCGCCGCGGCGGCACCGCCGGACCTGCTCGGCCGCGCCTTCGGGGTGCACCGCGCGATGGACACCGTCGGCGCGCTGCTCGGGCCGCTGGTCGCCTTCGCGCTCCTGCTGTACCTGCCCGGCGACTACGACAGCGTCTTCCTCGCCAGCTTCGTCGTCGCGGTGCTCGGCGTGGCGGTCCTGGTCGGGTTCGTCCGCGAGCGCCCGGCCGCCGTGGGCACCCCGCCGCCGGGGTGGCGCAGCCTCGGCCGGCTGCTCACCGGCCGGTCGCTGCGGCGGGTGGTGGTCACCGGCGGGTTCCTGGGCCTGCTGACCGTCAGCGACGGGTTCCTCTACCTCCTGCTGCGCGAGCACGGTGCCGTGAGCGCGCGGTACTTCCCCCTGCTGTTCGTCGGGACCGCGCTCGTGTACCTGGTGCTCGCCGTCCCGATGGGCCGGCTGGCCGACCGCGTGGGCCGGGTGCCCGTCCTCGTCGGCGGGCACGTCGCCCTGCTGGTGGCCTACGCGGCCCTGCTGCTCGGGGTCGGGGCCCGCGCCGGGCTGACCGCCGTCGTCCTCGCCGGCCTCGGCGTCTACTACGCGGCCACCGACGGCGTCGTGTCCGCGCTGGCCGCCGAGCTCAGCCCCCCGGACCTGCGCACGTCGGGCATCGCCGCGGTGCAGACGGCGGTCGCCGGCGGCCGCCTGCTGTCCGCCGTCCTGTTCGGGCTGCTGTGGACCGCGTGGGACCAGCAGACGGCGATGGCGGCGTTCACCGTGGCCCTCGCCCTCGCCGTCCCCGTGGTCTGGCGGCTGCTGCGGGGCGTCGAGCGCGTCCCGGCCGGGGGAGGGGACGCCGGTGCCTGAGCGCAGGACGTCCGCCCCGCCGCGCGGCCGGCCCCCGGCCCCGCCACCGGTGTCCCGGCGCCGCATCGGCGTCGTCGCCGCGGTGGCGGTGCTGTGCATCGGCGCCCTCGTCGCCTACCTCGTCGTGCAGCGGCGAGCCGACGACGCGGCCGCTGCCGCCGCCGCGGCCGACGAGGCGGCGCGGGCCCGGCTGGCCGTCGAGGACGTGCTGGCCGTGCCGCACCTCGTGGTCCGCACCACCGAGCCCGGCCCCTCGTACGGGCAGGTCGCGCTCGTGCCGCTGTCCGACCCGGACGGTCCCCGGGCCGTGCTCGACCTGTCCTGCGAGCGGATCTCCGCGGTCGAGCGCGGGGCCATCTGCCTGCAGGAGGTGCCGGGGCTCGTGACGACGTACCGGGCGGTCCTCCTCGACGGGGACCTCACGGAGGTCGGCACGCAGGACCTCGGCGGCATCCCGAGCCGGGCCCGCATGTCCAGCGGCGGCTCCTACGCGGCGTCGACGGTGTTCGTCACCGGGCACGCGTACACCGACGCGCAGTTCTCGACCGAGACCGTCATCACCGAGATGGCCGGCCGGACGTCGCTGGGCAACCTGGAGACCTGGACGACGCTGCGCGACGGCGTCGCCGTGACGGCGGAGGACCGCAACTTCTGGGGCGTCTCCTTCGTGGGCGACGGCCCGGCCTTCTACGCCACGATGGGGACCGGCGGTGAGCGGTACCTGGTCCGCGGCGACGTGACCACCCGGACCCTGACGGTGGCGGCGGAGAACGGCGCGTGCCCGTCGGTCTCGGCGGACGGGACGACCGTCGTCCTCAAGGAGCAGGACCCCGAGTCGCGCAACGACCACTTCGTCGCCCTCGACCTCGCCTCCGGCGGGCGCACCCCGCTCACCGAGGGGCGGATCGTGGACGACCAGGTCACCTGGCTCGACGACGGGCGGGTCCTCTACTCCGTCGGCAAGGGCGTGGCCTCCTCGGTCGACTTCGACGTGTGGGTGGCCGACGTCGACGGCGGGCAGCCGGTCCTCCTCGTCCCCGACGCGTCCTCCCCCTCCGTGGTGGGTGGGGGCTAGTGCACCCGGCCACCACGACCGAACATCCGTCCCCGGCCGGCCGGCGGGGGACGGGCGGACGACGGCGACCGCCGGCGTGCGCCACCGGACCGAGCACCACCTCCCGAGGAGAGCGATGAGCACACTGGACGGAACGAGGGTCGTCGTGACCGGCGGCGCCGGATTCATCGGCAGCCACCTGGTCGAGGAGCTGCTGCTCCGGCGCGGCGTCGGCCAGGTGCGGGTGCTCGACGACCTGCGCAACGGCACCCTGGACAACCTGGCGCACCTCGCCGACGACCCCCGGCTGGCGGTCGACGTCACCGACATCCGGGACGAGCCGGCCGTCGCCGCGGCGCTCGACGGCGTCGACGTCGTCTTCCACCTGGCCTGCCTGGGCGTGCGGCACAGCCTGCACGACCCCTTCGAGAACCACCGGGTGAACGCGGAGGGGACCCTCCAGCTGCTCGAGCTGGCCCGGGCCGAGGCCGTCGGGCGCTTCGTGCACGTGAGTTCCAGCGAGGTCTTCGGCACCGCGCAGTACGCCCCGATGGACGAGACGCACCCGACCTGGCCCGAGACGGTCTACGGCGCCAGCAAGCTGGCCGGCGAGGCGTACGCGCGGGCGATGTTCCGCACCCACGGGATGCCCACCGTCGTGGCCCGGCCCTTCAACACCTTCGGCCCGCGCAGCCACTTCGAGGGCGACAGCGGCGAGGTCATCCCGCGCACCATCGTCCGGGCGCTGTGCGGGCTGCCGCCCCTGGTGTTCGGGGACGGCGAGCAGACCCGCGACTTCATGCACGTGACCGACACCGCCGCGGGCCTCGCGACCCTCGCCGAGACCGACGCCGCCGTGGGGCGGACGGTGAACCTCGGGACCGGCCGGGAGATCACGATCAACCGGCTGTGCGAGGTCGTCACCGCGGCGGTGGGGGTCCCCGGGCTCACGCCGGAGCACCTCGAGCCCCGCCCCGGGGACGTGCTGCGCCTGGTGGTGGACGCCCGGCTGGTGGAGGAGCTGACCGGCTTCCGTCCCGCGGTGTCGTTCGAGCAGGGCATCACCGAGCTCGTGGAGTGGTTCCGTGCCCGGCCGGAGTCGCCCGAGGAGATGCTCACGCGGATCGAGGACCGCAACTGGGTGGTGCCCGCGACCGCCTGACCGCGCCCCGCGGGCGCGCGGCACCGCGGACCCCGCGGCCGGGGGACCTCCGGCCGCGGGGTCACAGCCGTGTCCGCGACTCACCCTCGCGTCGCTACTCTCCGCATTTAGTTGGCCACTGCCACTCCACTGAACAGCGACTTCCTGCGGCACCGTGCGCAAGAGGGTTGCGCAGAGTCACCACCCTCTGGTTGCTTGACGCGGCCTCCCCCAGCCGGCGCCCCGGGCGCTCGCGGGTGAGGCATGGCACGAGGAGCCACCTGCCCGGTGCGCTCCGGCTGATGGGTCGACGGGGGGCCGGGCGATGCTCATGGGGAACGACGGCTTGCTCGACGACGACCGGGCGCGCCCCGGCCGGCCCGCCCTCGGGCTCTCCCCGGGGCGCCGGGAGGCCGGCGGGTCCCCGGGACGGGGTGACCGCGGCCGCCGCCCGCTGCGCCGGTGGATGAGCTGGTACGTCGTCGCCGCCGTCGTCGCCGACGTGCTCGCCGCGGCCCTCGCCGGGGTGACCGCCCAGGTCGTCCGCTTCGGCACCGACGTCGGGCCCACGATGGCGGCGGCGCTCGTGCTGCTGCCGTTGGGCTGGGCCGCTCTCGTGTTCGTGACCGGCGGCTACGCCGTCGGCGACCTGGGCAACGGCAACGAGGAGTTCCGCAGCGTCTTCCGGGCCGGCGTCGTCCTGCTGGCGGGCATCGCGCTGGTCTCCTACGCCGGGGCGCTCGAGCTGTCCCGGGGCATGGTGGTCATCGCCGTCCCGGCCGCCGTCCTCGCCAGCCTCCTCGGCCGCCACCTGCTGCGCCGCCGCCTGCACGCGCTGCGCGCCCGCGGGCGGTGCCTGCGCACGGTGGTCGCGGTGGGCCGGGAGCGGGCGGTCCTCGACCTGGTCCGCCAGCTGCGCCGGGACCGCAACTGCGGCATGGACGTCGTCGGCGCCTGCGTCCCCGACCCCCAGCGCGCGGAGCTGCTGCGGGCCGAGGGCGTCGCGGTCGCCGGGGACCTGGCGGAGGTGACGGCGGCCGTCCGCAGGCTGGGGGCCGACGCCGTCGCGGTCACCAGCTCCAGCGAGACGGCCGCGGTCTACCTGCGCCGGCTGTCCTGGGAACTGGAGGGCTCGGGCGTGGAGCTGCTCGTGGCCCCGGGCCTCATGGAGATCGCCGGGCCGCGGATGCACATGCGCCCCTTCATCGGCCTGCCCCTGGTGCACGTCGAGGAGCCCGCGTTCACCGGCCCCAAGCGCCTGGTCAAGGCCGCCATGGACCGGTCGGTCGCCGTCCTGCTGCTGCTCACGGTCCTGCCCGTCCTGCTCGCCGTCGCCCTGGCCATCCGGCTGGACGGGCCCGGTCCGGTGCTGTTCCGCCAGCGGCGCATCGGCCTCGACGGCCGGCCGTTCACGATGCTCAAGTTCCGCACGATGGTGACCGACGCCGACGCGCGGCGCTCCGCGCTGGCCGACCGCAACCAGAACGCCGACGGGCTGCTGTTCAAGGTCGCCGACGACCCCCGCGTCACCCGCGTCGGCCGGGTGCTGCGGCGCCTGTCGCTCGACGAGCTGCCCCAGCTGCTCAACGTCGTCGGCGGCCAGATGTCCCTCGTCGGACCCCGGCCGCCCCTCCCCGGTGAGGTCGCCCTGTACGACGACCAGGTCCGCCGCCGGCTGCTGGTCAAGCCGGGTCTCACCGGCCTGTGGCAGGTCTCCGGCCGCAGCGACCTGACCTGGGAGGAGGCCGTGCGGCTGGACCTCCGCTACGTCGAGAACTGGTCGCTGGCCCTCGACGTCCTGATCCTCTGGAAGACGTTCTCCGCGGTGGTGCGTGCGGACGGGGCCTACTGATGGCGAACGGGACGCCGGCCGGCCTCCTCCGGCGGGGGCTGGTCTGCCTGGTGGTCCTGGCCGCCTCCGTGCTGGCGGTCAACCTCTCCGCCACCCCGGCCCGCGCCGCGGACCCGTGCGCCACGCCCGTCGTGAGCCGGGTGGCGTGCGAGAACACCCTGCAGGGGACGACGGACTGGCAGGTCAGCCCCGACACGAGCATCGAGGGCTTCACCACCGACATCAGCACGAACGTCGGCGGCCGGGTGGACTTCAAGGTCCGGACGACCGCCCGCTCGTACTCGATCGACGTCTACCGGCTGGGCTGGTACGGCGGCGACGGCGGGCGCTACGTCACCACGCTGACGCCGAACACCCTGCCGCCCCCGGCGCAGCCGGAGTGCGCCCGCAACGCCGCGACCGGCATGGTCGACTGCGGCAACTGGACCGTGTCGGCCAGCTGGCAGGTGCCCACCGGCGCCGTGTCCGGGGTGTACGTCGCCAACCTGCGGGCGGTCACCGGCGCGGAGAACCAGATCACCTTCGTCGTCCGCGACGACGCCTCCCGGTCCGACGTCGTCCTGCAGACCTCGGACACCACCTGGGCCGCCTACAACAACTGGGGCGGGGCCAGCCTCTACGACGGCAACGGGCCCGGGAGGGCCGGACGCGCCTACGCGGTCAGCTACAACCGGCCGCTGAACCCGAACGTGACCACCGGCCGGCTCATGTACGCCGAGTACCCGATGATCCGGTTCCTCGAGCAGAACGGGTACGACGTCTCCTACGTCGCCGGCGTCGACGCCGACCGGCGCGGCGCCCTGCTCGCCAACCACCGGCTGTTCCTGTCGGTCGGCCACGACGAGTACTGGTCCGGCGCCCAGCGCAGCGCCGTCGAGGCCGCCCGCAACGCGGGCACCAACCTCGCCTTCTTCAGCGGCAACGAGATGTGGTGGAAGGTCCGCTGGGAGCCGTCGATCACCGGCAGCCGCGACGCCCACCGGACGATGGTCTCGTACAAGGAGAGCCTCGACGGCGCCCGCACCGACCCGACGGGGGAGTGGACGGGCACCTGGCGCGACCCGCGCTTCGCCACCGGCGTGACGCCCGAGAACGCGCTCATCGGGCAGCAGTTCAAGGTCAACGGCGAGTACGGCCGGCGCACCGACGCGATCAGCGTCCCCGCCGAGTTCGGCCGGGCACGGCTGTGGCGCAACACCGACGTCGCCCGCCAGCCGGCCGGCGGGACCTACACCTTCGGCCCGGGGACGCTGGGCTACGAGTGGGACGCGGACTTCGACAACGGCCACCGGCCCGCCGGGCTGGCCAAGCTCTCCTCGACGACGGTGGACGTCGTCGAGCCCGACGTCCTGCAGGACGACTACGGGGTGTCCTACGCGCCGGGGAGGGCGTCGCACGCCCTCACGCTGTACCGGTGGGCACCCAGCGGTGCGCTGGTGTTCGGCGCCGGGACCGTGCAGTGGTCGTGGGGGCTCGACGACACCCACGACGGCGGCCACGCGGTGGCCAACACCCCGATGCGGCAGGCCACCGTCAACCTGTTCGCCGACATGGGGGTCCAGCCGGTCACGCCGGCGGGCGACCTGGTGCCGGCGAGCCGCACCACCGACACCGCCCCGCCGGTGGTCACGGTGACCTCCCCGGCCACCGGCGCCGTCGTCGGCACCCCGCTGACCATCGCCGGGACCGCCACCGACGCCGCCGGCGTGGTGAGCGGCGTCGAGGTGTCCGTCGACGGGGGCACCACCTGGCACCCGGCGGAGGGCCGGGCGAACTGGAGCTACACGTACACCCCACCGGCGTCGGGACCGCTGAGCGTGCGCGTCCGCGCGGTCGACGACAGCGCGCGGCTGTCGACGCCGGTCGGCTACGACTCGACCGTCGGGCAGCGGACCTGCCCGTGCAGCCTGTGGTCCACCGCGACGACGCCGTCGGTGCCCGCGGCCGACGACCCGACCCCGGTCGAGGTCGGCGTCCGGTTCCAGCCCACGGTCGACGGCTACGTGACCGGCATCCGCTTCTACAAGGGCCCCGGCAACACCGGCACCCACACCGGCACCCTGTGGTCGGCGGCCGGCCAGCCGCTCGCCACCGGCAGCTTCGGCAGCGAGTCGGCCACCGGGTGGCAGACGCTGGTCCTCCCCACGCCGGAGCCGGTCTTCGCCGGGCAGTCCTACGTGGCCTCGTACTACGCCCCCGCGGGGCGCTACGCGGTCACCGGCGACTACTTCACCACCCGGGGCGTCTCCAACGAGCCCCTGGTCGCGCCGGCGAGCACCGCTGCCGCGCCCAACGGCGTGTACCGCACCGGCTCGCCCGGGTTCCCGCAGGACTCGTGGGCCGGCAGCAACTACTGGGTCGACGTCGTCTTCCAGACCCAGCCGCCCGCGGACGGCTCGGCCCCGACCGCCACGGTCGGGTCGCCGGCGGCCGGGAGCAGCAGCGTGGCCCGCACCGTGACGCCGGAGGCCGTCTTCTCCGAGCCCGTGCAGCCGGCCAGCATCGTCATGACGGTGACCGGTGCCGACGGCGCCGCGGTGCCCGGCTCGGTCTCCTACGACCCCGGCACCCGCCGCGCCCGTTTCACCCCGACCGGGCAGCTGGCCGCCGGGACGGCGCACACCGTCTCGGTGACCGCCGCGCGGGACGTCTCGGGGAACCCGCTCGCGAGCCCGCTGACCTGGACCTTCACCACGATGAGGGCGCCGGCCACACCCGGCGTCTGCCCGTGCAGCGTGTGGGACGACACCGCGGTGCCGGCGGTGCTCTCCGCCGCCGACACCGCCGGGGTCGAGGTCGGCACGCGGATCCGCGTCGCCGTCGACGGGACGATCACCGGCATCCGCTTCTACAAGGGGCCGCAGAACACCGGCACGCACGTCGGGACGCTGTGGTCGGCCACCGGCCAGGAGCTCGCACGCGCGACGTTCGGCCCCGAGACGACCAGCGGGTGGCAGCAGGTCTCCTTCAGCCAGCCGGTGACGGTCACGGCCGGGACGACGCTGGTCGTCTCGTACCACACCGACACCGGCGGCTACTCCATGACCGCGGGCGGCCTGGCGACCGCCGTGACCTCGGGACCGCTCACCGCGCTCGCCGACGGCGACGGCGGGGGCAACGGCGTCTACTCCTACGGGGCGCGCACCTTCCCGACGCAGCGCGGTTCGGCCAACTACTGGGTCGACGCGGTGTTCGTGCCGGCGCAGGACACCACGCCGCCGGCCGTGGAGGGGACGACGCCCGGCGCCGCCGCGACGTCCGTCTCCGTCGACGTCCGCCCGTCGATCACGTTCACGGAGCCGGTCCAGGCCGGCTCGGCCACGATGACCGTCACCCGGGACGGCGGGGGAGCGGTCGCCGGCACCGTCGCCGCGACCGACACCGGCCGCGGGGTGGTCTTCACGCCCACCGCGGCGCTCGCGGCGGGCGCGACCTACACCGTCAGCGTCACCGGGGCGAAGGACCGGGCCGGCAACACCATGTCGGCCCACACCTGGCGGTTCACCACCGCCGGGAACGGCTCCTGCCCCTGCACCGTGTTCGGCGACGCCGTGCCCGCGACGCCGGCGGTGTCCGACACCTCGGCCGTCGAGCTCGGCGTGCGGATCCGCTCCGACGTCGACGGGTGGATCACCGGCGTCCGCTTCTACAAGGGCACGGGCAACACCGGCACGCACACCGGCACCCTGTGGTCCGCGGACGGCCGGGTGCTGGCGTCGGGGTCCTTCTCCGACGAGACGGCGAGCGGCTGGCAGCAGCTGACCTTCCGGACGCCGGTCCCGGTCACGGCCGGGACGACGTACGTCGCCTCGTACCACGCGCCCAACGGCCGCTACGCCGCCGACACCGGGACGTTCACCGACCGCGGCCGCGACAACCCGCCGCTGCACGCGCTGCAGAGCACCGCCGGCGCGCTCAACGGGGTCTACGCCTACGGCGACGGCGGGGTGTTCCCGGAGAACTCGTGGCAGGCCACCAACTACTGGGTCGACGTCGTGTTCGCGACCGCCGCACCGGCCGACACCACGCCGCCGGCGGTCAGCGCCACCTCGCCGGGGCAGGGCTACACCGGCGTCGCGACCGGCTCGCCGATCGAGTTCCGGTTCGACGAGGCGGTGGACGCGGCCTCGGCGGGCGTCGCGGTCACCGCGGGCGGCGCCGCCGTCGCCGGCACCGTCTCCGCGCCCGACGCGACGACGCTGGTCTTCACGCCGGCCGCGCCGCTCCCCGCGGGCGCCGAGGTCCGCGCGGTCCTCAGCGGGGTCCGCGACCGGGCCGGCAACGCCCTGGCGGCGCCGTACACGCTCACCTTCACGACGGCGACGACCAACCCCTCCGCCTGCCCGTGCTCGCTGTTCGGGCTGGGGGAGACGCCCGCGGTCGCGGCCGCGAGCGACACCGCCGCGGTCACGCTGGGGGTGCGCTTCACCAGCGACGTCGACGGCTGGGTCACCGCCCTGCGCTTCTACAAGGGCGCGGGCAACACCGGCACCCACACCGGGTCGCTGTGGGCCGCCGACGGCAGCCCGCTGGCCTCGGCCGTCTTCCGCTCGGAGAGCGCCACCGGGTGGCAGCAGGTGGTCCTCGACCGGCCGGTGCAGGTCTTCGCCGGGCAGGTCTACACCGCCGCCTACTCCACCCAGGTGGGGCGGTACTCCTACACGTACAACGGGTTCGCCACCTCCGGGATCGACCGGGGACCGCTGCACGCCCCGGCCGCGACCAGCGGCTCGCCCAACGGCGTCTACGCCTACGGGAGCGCGCGCTTCCCGAACCAGGGGTCGACCACGAACTACTGGGTCGACGTCGTCTTCGTGACCCAGCTGCCGGCCGGGACGTCCGCGGCGAGCGTGACGCTGGCCGCCGCGGTCGAGGACGCCGCGCCCGCGCCGGACGCGACGGCCACCCGGGTCGCGGACACGGGGACCGCCACGCCGGCGGAGGCCCCGACGAGCCCGGCGCCCGCCTCGACGTCCTCGGCGCCGTCGTCCACGGCCCCGACCACCACGTCCACGGCTCCGTCCACGTCCCCGGCGCCGACGTCCCCGGCGCCGACGACCACGGCGCCGACGACCACGGCGCCGACGACCACGGCTCCGACGACTCCGGCTCCGTCGACTCCGGCTCCGTCGGCCCCGGGGACACCCGCGGCCGACGCCCCCGCGGAGCCGCAGACCGTCTCGGTCTTCACCGCGGACGACACCCCGCCGGCCGAGGCGGTCGACGACGCGACGCCGGCCGAGGTGGGCATGCGGTTCACCTCCTCGACCGACACCTGGGTGACCGCACTGCGCTTCGCCAAGGGCGCCGGGGCCACCGGGACGCACGTCGGCAGCCTCTGGTCCGACACCGGCCAGCGGCTGGCCTCGGTGACCTTCACCGACGAGACCGCGGACGGCTGGCAGGTGGCGGAGCTGGGCAGCCCCGTGCCGCTGGCCGCGGGCCGCGAGTACGTCGTGAGCTACACCGCGCCGGAGGGCCGGTGGTCGGCGACGCCGGAGGGCCTGACCGCGGCACGGTCCTCGGGACCGCTGACCGCGCCGGCCGACGGCGAGCGGCCGAACGGCCTCACCGGCCCGCCGGGCGCCTTCCCGACGCAGTCCGTGGCCGGGGCGAACCCCTGGGTGGACGTCGTGGTCACCACGGCCGCGCCGGAGGGCGGCGACACCGTGGCGCCCGTCGTCACCGCCCGGGGACCGGAGGGCGCCGCCCCGGCCGGCAGCGCCCCGACCGCGCTGTTCTCCGAGGACGTGACCGGCGTCGAGATGGTGCTGACCGGGCCCGACGGCGCGCCGGTGCCGGCCCGCACCGTGTACGACCCGGTCACCCTGGTCGCCCGGCTGGAGCCGGAGGCGGCCCTGACCCCGGGCGCCGGATACACGGTGTCGGTGGTCGCCGCCCGGGACCGCGCCGGCAACGTCCTGGCCTCGCCGGTGACCTGGCTGGTGACGGTCGGGTGAGCGTCCGCGAGCCGGTCGTGTCGCCACACCGGGGGATGCCGCGCGCGAAGCCGGTCACACCGGGCGCGCGAGAGGACACACTGCCCCGGGCGGTGCACGGGACGACGAGGAACCACACCACGCAGCGACGGGGGAGCACGTGAGCGATCGGATCGGCATCGCCGTCATCGGCGCCGGCTACTGGGGGCCCAACCTGGTGCGCAACGCCCAGGCCACCCCGGCGATGCGGCTGGAGTACCTCTGCGACCTCGACGTCGCGCGGGCCCGCCAGGTGCTCGGCGACTACAGCACCGTGCGGGCCACGCCGGACCTCGACGAGGTGCTGTCCGACCCCGCGGTGGACGCCGTGGCGGTCGCGACCCCCGCCGGGACCCACCTGGGCATCGCGATGGCGGCGCTGGCCGCCGGCAAGCACGTCCTGGTCGAGAAGCCGCTGGCGGCCACGTACGCCGACGGCGCGAAGCTCGTGCAGACCGCCGAGGACGCCGGGCTGGTCCTCATGCTCGACCACACCTACTGCTACACCCCGGCGGTCAGCCACCTGCGCGAGCTGCTGCACGGCGGCGAGCTCGGCACCCTCCAGTACCTGGACTCGGTGCGGATCAACCTCGGCCTGGTCCAGGCCGACGTCGACGTCATCTGGGACCTCGCCCCGCACGACCTGTCCATCCTCGACTCGCTGCTGCCCGAGGGCGTCGTCCCGGTCAGCGTCGCCGCGCGGGGGTCGGACCCGCTGGACTGCGGGCAGGTCTGCGTCGCGCACCTGGCGATCGAGCTGTCCAACGGCGCCCTCGCACACGTGCACGTGAACTGGCTGTCGCCCACGAAGATCCGCACGTTCATCGTCGGCGGCTCCCGGCGCACCGTCGTCTGGGACGACCTCAACCCGGCCCAGCGGCTGGCGGTCTACGACCGCAGCGTCGAGACCCGCGACCCGAGCACGCTCGGCGTCGAGGCCCGCAACCAGACGCGGGTCTCCTACCGGATCGGCGACATGGTCGCGCCGGCGCTGCAGGAGCGCGAGGCCCTGCGCGTGATGATGGGCGAGTTCGCCGCCGCGATCACCGAGCGCCGGCCGCCGCTCACCGACGGGCGGGCCGGGCTGCGGGTGCTGCGCCTGCTCGAGGCGGCCAGCCAGAGCCTGCGCGAGCACGGGCGCGCGGTGCCCGTGGAGCCGCCGCGGTGACCCTGCGGCACGACCGGATCCACCTCCCGGCCCCCGCGCGCCCGGCCCCGCCGGCCGCGTCGCAGGGCCGCCCCGACGAGGAGCAGCACGCATGACCGCCCTGACACCGCCCGTGACCGGCCTGCCTCCCATCCCGGTGATGCGGCCCTGGCTCGGGGACGAGGAGGCGGCGGCCGCCGCGGAGGCCGTCGCGTCGGGCTGGGTGGCCCAGGGCCCCCGGGTGCGCGCCTTCGAGGAGGAGTTCGCCCGGCGGGTCCAGGTGGCCGAGGGCGTGGCGGTCAGCAACTGCACCACCGGCCTGCACCTCGCGCTGCACCTGCTCGGGGTGGGGCGCGGCGACGAGGTCGTCGTCCCCTCGTTCTCCTTCATCGCCACCGCCAACGCCGCCCGGTACGTCGGGGCCGACCCGGTGTTCGCCGACGTCGACCCGGTCACCGGCAACCTCACCGCGGAGACGGTCGAGGCGGTCCTCACCCCGCGCACCCGCGCGGTGGTCGTCGTCCACCAAGCCGGCGTCCCGGCCGACACGGAGGCGGTCCACCGGCTGTTCGACCCGCTCGGCATCCCGGTCGTCGAGGACGCCGCCTGCGCGATCGGCAGCACCCTCTACGGCCGGCCGGTCGGCGCCGACGTGGACCTGGGCGCCTTCTCCTTCCACCCCCGCAAGGTGGTGACGACGGGCGAGGGCGGCATGCTCGTGACGCGGCGCCCGGAGTGGGCGGCACGCGCCCGCCGGCTGCGCGAGCACGGGATGAGCGTGAGCGCCGCCGAGCGGCACGCCGGCGGGATCGTCGCGCCCGAGCAGTACCTCGAGCCGGGCTTCAACTTCCGCATGACCGACGTCCAGGCGGCGATCGGGCTGGTGCAGCTGACCCGCCTCCCGGCGATGGTGGCCCGCCGGCGGGAGCTGGCCGCCCGGTACCAGGCGCTGCTGGCCGACGTCCCGGGCCTGCGCACCGTCACCGACCCGCCCTGGGGCCGGACCAACTACCAGTCGTTCTGGATCGTGCTGCCCGAGGGCGCACCGACCACGCGCGACGCCCTGCTCGAGACCCTGTCCCGCGCCGGGATCACCTGCCGGCGCGGGATCATGGCCGCCCACCTCGAGCCCGCCTACGCGGACCGGCCGCGGGTGAGCCTCCCGGTCACCGAGCACCTGACCGCGCAGAGCCTGATCCTGCCGCTGTTCCACCAGATGACCGAGGTCGACCAGGACCGCGTGGTCGCGGTGCTGCGCGACGTGCTGCTGCGGTGAGCGGCGCTCCGCGGCCGCTGGTGGTGCTCGGCTCCGGGGGCTTCGCCCGGGAGACCGTCCAGCTGCTGCTCGCGCACCCGGCCAGCGGCCCCGGCGGGGAGAGCTACACCCCCACCTGCGTGCTCGACGACGACCCGCGCCGGCACGGCACCGCCGTCGGCGGGGTGCCGGTCACCGGGCCGACCGACGACGCCGCCGCCCACGTCGCGCGCGGTGCCGCGGTGGTCGCCTGCGTCGGCAACCCCGGCGCCCCGGACTCCCGGCGCCGGCTGGTGGCGCGGCTCGGCCTCCCCGACGAGGCGTGGGCCACGGTCGTCCACCCGCTGGCCAGCGTCTCCCTCGACAGCGTCGTCGGCCCGGGCAGCGTCCTGCACGCCGGCGTCGTGCTCACCGCCGCCGTCCGGCTCGGCCGGCACGCCGTGGTCATGCCGCACGTCGTCCTGACCCACGAGGACGAGGTCGGCGACGCGGTCACCTTCGGCGCCGGGGTCCGGCTGGCCGGCGGGGTCACCGTCGGGGAGGCCGCCTACCTCGGTTCCGGGGCGCTCGTCCGCGAGGGACGGCGCATCGGCGCCGGCGCGGTCGTCGGCATGGGTGCCGTCGTGGTCCGCGACGTCCCACCCGGTGAGGTCTGGGCCGGCAACCCCGCCCGCCCGCTCCCCAGCTCTGCTGTCCACCCCCACCTCGAGGAGGCTGTCCCGTGACCACCGTCGCCCCGGCAGCGGCCGTGCCGCTCGTCGACCTCGGCATCCAGCGCGACCGGATCGCCGGGGAGGTCGCCGAGGGCTTCGCCCGCGTCCTGGCCGCCACCGCCTTCATCGGCGGTCCCGACGTCGCCGCGTTCGAGGAGGAGTTCGCCTCGTACACCGGTCGCGCGCACTGCGTCGGCGTCGGCAACGGCACCGACGCGCTGGAGTTCGCGCTCCGCGCCGTCGGCGTCGGCGAGGGCGACGCCGTCGCGCTGCCGGCCAACACCTTCGTCGCCACCGCCGAGGCGGTGCTGCGCGCGGGTGCGCGGCCGGTGCCGGTCGACGTCGACGACGAGCACCTGCTCCTCGACCCGGACGCGCTCGAGCAGGTCGCCGCCCGCTGCCGCGCCGTGGTGCCGGTGCACCTGTTCGGGCAGATGGCCCCGATGGCCCGGGTGCGGGAGGTCGCCGAGCGCCACGGCCTGCTCGTGGTCGAGGACGCCGCGCAGTCGCAGGGCGCCACCCACCAGGGGGTGCCGATGGGCGGGTGGGGCCACGCCGCGGGCACCAGCTTCTACCCGGGCAAGAACCTCGGGGCGTTCGGCGACGCCGGCGCGGTGACCACCGACGACCCCGAGGTGGCCCGTGCCGTGCGGCTGCTGGCCAACCACGGCAGCGAGGTCAAGTACCAGCACCCGGTTCTGGGCTTCAACTCCCGCCTGGACACCCTGCAGGCCGTCGTCCTGCGCGCCAAGCTGCGCCGGCTGACCGAGTGGAACGCCGAGCGGGTGGAGGCGGCCGAGCGCTACGCCGAGCTGCTGTCCGACGTCCCGGGCGTGCGGGTGCCCCGGGTCGCCCCGGGCAACGAGCACGTCTGGCACCTCTACGTGGTGCGGGTGGCCGACCGCGACGCCGTCCTCGCCGAGCTCAACGCGGCCGGCGTCGGGGCCGGGATCCACTACCCGGTGCCGGTGGCCCGCACCGGCGCCCTCGCCGGCGCCGGGGTCCGTCCCGAGGACTTCCCGGTCACCGAGCGGGCGGCCGGCGAGATCCTCTCCCTGCCGCTGTACCCGGGCATCACCGCCGACCAGCAGCTGCGCGTCGCCGAGACCCTGGCGGCCGCGGTCGCCGCGCGCCGTGGCTGACCGGGAGCCCCCGGCCGGGGTGCGGGTGCACCCGCTGGGCCTGTGCGAGAGCGACGACGTCGGGCCGGGCACCCGGGTGTGGGCGTGGGCGCACGTGCTGCCCGGCGCCCGCGTCGGCGCCGACTGCAACATCTGCGACCACGCATTCGTGGAGGGCGGCGCGCGGCTCGGCGACCGGGTCACCGTGAAGAACGCGGTGCTCGTCTTCGACGGCGTCGAGGTGGGCGACGACGTCTTCCTCGGCCCGAACGTCGTGTTCACCAACGACCTGCGGCCGCGGGCGCACGTCAAGAAGGGCCCGGAGGCGCTGCTGCCCACGATCGTGGAGGACGGCGTCACCCTCGGCGCCGGCACCGTCGTCGTCTGCGGGACCCGGATCGGCCGGCACGCCTTCGCCGCCGCCGGGTCGGTGGTCACGCGGGACGTGCCGGCGCACGCCTTCGTCGCCGGCAACCCGGCCCGCCGGCGCGGGTGGGTCTGCTCCTGCGGCGAGCGGCTGCCCGAGGACCTGACCTGCACCGCCTGCGGGCGCCCCCACGTCCTCGCCGCGGGGGAGCTCCGTGAGGTCGTCGCGACGGGAGCGGCGGGATGAGGCTGCTCGTGCACCCGCACCTCATGGAGATCGGCGGCAGCCAGCTCACCGCCGTCGAGCTGGCCGCCCGGGCGCAGGCCGACGGCCACGAGGTGCTGGTGTTCGCCCCCGACGGCGTGCTCGTCGACCGGGTGCGGGAGCTGGGCCTGGAGTACCACCGCGCCCCGGTCGAGAACTCCTGGCCGTCGGTGCGGACGATGAACGAGCTGTGCCGCCTGGTGCGGGACCGGCGCATCGACCTGGTGCACGGCTACGAGTGGGGGCCGGCCCTGGACCTCGCCTACGGCCCGCACCTGCGGCTGGGCGTGCCGATGGTGGTCACCGTCCTGTCGATGTACGTCTCCCGCGTGCTGCCACGGCACTTCCCGCTGGTCGTCGGCACCCGCGAGCTCGCCGACGAGGCGCGCACGCGGCACCGGGAGGTGCACCTCATCGAGCCGCCGATCGACACCGACCTCAACGCCCCCGGCCCCGACCGGGCGGGCGCCCGCCGGCGGTTCGGCGTCGCCGACGACGAGGTGCTGCTGGCCGTCGTCTGCCGGATGAGCGCGGACCTGGACAAGGCGGCCGGCGTCCTGGAGGCGATCACGGCCGTCGGCCGGTTGTCCCGGCGCCGGCGCGTGCGGCTGCTCGTCGTCGGCGAGGGCCCGGCCGCGGGCGACGTCGAGAGCCGCGCCGCGGAGGTCAACGCCGCCGCGGCCGACGCCGGTGCCGACCGGCCGCCGGTGGTCGTGGCCGGCGGGCTGGTCGACCCGCGGCCGGCCTACGACGCCGCGGACGTGGTGCTCGGCATGGGCAGCTCCGCGATGAAGGGGATGGCCTTCGGCAAGCCGCTGGTGGTGCAGGGCAGCAACGGGTACTGGCGGCTGCTCACCCCGGAGACCGTGCCGGAGTTCCTCGAGCAGGGCTGGTACGGCCACGGGCAGGGCGACGGCGCGGCGCTGCTCGAGCGGGTCCTCGACGACCTGCTCGACGACCCCGCACAGCTGGTGCCGCTCGGCGCCCTGGGACGCCGACTGGTCACCGACCGGTTCTCCCTGACCGCCGCCGCGGCCCGCCAGGAGGAGGTCTACCGCGGCGCCCTCGCGCGGCGGCTCACCCGCGCCGAGGTCGCGCGGCGGCTGGCCCGGCCCGCGGTGCGGCTGGCGAAGTTCCAGGCGGTGGAGGCCTCGCCGCGCCTGCAGGGCTGGGCCGACCGCCGAGAGGCGGTGCGCGTGGCGGCAGGAGCGGGCCGGTGACCACCGCCCCGGCCGACGGCGCCCCCGCCCTCGAGGGCCAGGTCCGCCGCGGCGTGGCGTGGGGGACGCTCAACAGCCTCGTGCTGCGCGCCGGGAACCTGCTCATCGGCATCGTCGTCGCGCGGCTGCTGTCCCCGGAGGCCTTCGGTGTCTTCGCGGTGGCGCTGACCGTGCAGACGGTGCTGGTCACCCTCGCCGACCTCGGCATGGCCCCCGACCTGGTGCGCGCCGAGGACCCCGACCGCCGCGCCCCCACGGTCGCCACGATCAGCCTGGCCAGCTCGGTCCTGCTCGCCGGGCTCATGGCGGCCACGGCGGTGCCGGTGGCCACCGCGCTGGGCAGCGCCGCGGCCGCGCCGGTGATCGTCGTGCTGGCCTGCACGCTGGTCATCAGCGGCGCCGGCGTGGTGCCCGGCGCCCGGCTGGTGCGCGAGTTCCAGCAGTCGAAGGCGTTCGTCTGCGACCTGTCCAACTTCGGCGTCAGCACCGTCGTCACGATCGGCCTGATCCTCATGGGCATGGGCCCGATGGCCCTGGCCTGGTCGCGGCTGGCCGGCCAGTTCGTGGGCACGACGCTGCAGTTCGTCCTCACCCGCACCCGGTTCCGGCTGGGCTTCGACCGCGACGTCGCCGGGAGCGCGCTGCGCTTCGGTGCCCCGCTGGCGGCGGCGAACCTGCTGTCCTGGGCGCTGCTCAGCGTCGACAACGTGGTGGTGGCGCGGACGTCGGGCGAGGTCGCGCTCGGCTTCTACGTGCTGGCGTTCAACGTCTCGTCCTGGCCGATGACCGTGATCGGGCAGGCCATCCGGACGGTGACCCTGCCCGCGTTCGCCCGGCGGCAGGACGACGACGGGGCGGCGCTCGGGCGTGCCGTCGGGCTCTCCGCCGCGGTCGCGGGCCTGGCGGGCGCGATGCTCGTCGTCCTCGCGGTGCCGGTGGTCGTGTCCCTCTACGGCGCGCGCTGGACGCCGTCCGCGGACGCGCTCGCCGGGCTGGCCGCCTTCGGTGCGCTGCGGGTGGTCCTCGACGTCCTGGCCACCTTCCTGGTCGCCCGCGGCGCCGCCCGCCCGGTCCTGCTGGTCCAGGTGTGGTGGATCGTGACGCTGGTGCCGGCCATGGTGCTCGGCGTGCGGTGGGGCGGGCTCGCCGGCGCCGGCTGGGCGCACGTCGTGGTCGGCGTGCTGCTGGTGGCGCCGGTCTACCTGGTCGCCGTCCGCGCGGCCGGCGGGCGGGTGTCGACGGTACTGGGCAACGTCTGGCCGCCGCTGCTGGCCGCCGTGCCCGCCGGGGCCGTGGCCTGGCTGGTGAGCGGCCAGTTCTCGTCGTCGTGGCTGGCGCTGGCCGCCGGCGGCCTCTGCGGGACCGCCGTCTACGCGCTGCTGGTCTTCCGGTGGGTGCGCCGGCACGCCGCGCGCTCCACCGCGGACGACGGCGCGCCGGTCCCGGACGCCGCGGCCGTCGCCGGGGAGTCGCCGGCGCGGGCCTGACCGACGACGGCCGGGCCCGGGGGAGCACCCCGGGCCCGGCCGGTCCGGGTCAGGAACGCCGGGCGGCGACGAACTCGGTCAGGCTGCCCAGGGTCTCGAAGACGTCGCCGGTCAGCTCGGTGTCGTCGACCTCGAGGCCGAACCGGTCCTCCAGTGCCGCGACCAGCTCGACGACGGCCATGGAGTCCAGCTCCGGCAGGCTGCCGAACAGCTCGGTGTCGGCGGTCAGCGAGCCGGCGCGGTCCTCGATGCCCAGGGTCTGGACCAGGACCTCGCGGACCTCGGCGAGGTCGGTGGACGTGTCGTTCATCGGTCTCCTTCTCGTGGGACGAACCCGGGGGACGGGCTAGACGAGCACCTCGGCCGCCGCGGGGTGGCCGAGGAAGGCGGTGGGGCTGGCGGTGAGGCCGTAGGCGCCGGCCTGGAAGACGACGACGAGGTCACCGACGCCGGTGCGCTCCGGGATCGACACGTCGTCGCCGAGCAGGTCCAGCGGCGTGCACAGGCAGCCGACGACGGTGGCCGTGCCGAGCGCCTCGTCGTCCATCCGGTTGCCGACGGCCAGCGGGTAGTTGCGCCGGATCACCTGGCCGAAGTTCCCGGAGGCGGCCAGCTGGTGGTGCATCCCGCCGTCGACGACGTGGTACCGCTTCCCGCGGGACTCCTTGGTGTCGACCACGCGGGTCACGTACACGCCGCACTCGCCGACGATGAACCGGCCGAGCTCCACGACGGTGCGCGCCTCCGGCAGGTGCTCGCGGACCGGGCCGTCGAGCAGCTCGTGCAGGTTGGCGCCGATCGCGGCGAGGTCCAGCGCCCGGTCCTTGGGGAAGTACGGGATGCCGAAGCCGCCGCCCAGGTTGAGGTACCGGACCGGGGTCGGCACCGACTCGGCCAGGCGGAGGACGAGCTCGACGGTCCGGCGCTGGGTCTCGCACAGGATGTCGGCGTTGAGGTTCTGCGACCCCCCGAAGACGTGGAAGCCCAGCAGGTCGACGTCGCGGTCGGCGAGCTCCTTGACCAGCAACGGCACCATCTCGGCGTCGACGCCGAACTGCTGCGGGCCCCCGCCCATCCGCATGCCCGAGCCCTTGACCGCGAAGTCGGGGTTGACCCGGATCGCGGCCCGCGGCCGGATGCCCAGCCGCTCCCCGGCGGCCAGCAGCCGCTGCGCCTCGCCGGCCGACTCCATCTCCACGGTGACCCCGGCGGCCACCGCCTGGGCCAGCTCGGCGTCGGTCTTGCCCGGCCCCGCGAAGCTCACGTGCGACGGGGGGACCGGCGTGTCGAGCGCGGTGCGCATCTCCAGGGCCGAGGCCACGTCGAGGGAGTCGACGAGCCCGGCCAGGTGCTGCACCACGGCCGGCATCGGGTTGGCCTTCACCGCGTAGCTCAGCTGCAGCGCGGGCGGGAGGGTCGCGCGCAGCAGCGCCACCCGCTCGGTCAGCAGCCGGCGGTCGTAGGCGAAGAACGGGGTGCTGCCGACCCGCTCGGCCAGCCGGCTGACCGGGATGCCGCCGACCGCCAGCTCGCCGTCGACCGTGCCGAAGGACCGGATGGTGTCCAGGCCGCTCACGCCGTGACCTCCTCGCGCAGCAGGGCGCGGTCGAACTTGCCGTTGGGGGAGCGGGGCAGCTCGTCGCGGACGACGATCCGGCGCGGGACCATGTACAGCGGCAGCTCGCGCTTGAGGGCGCTCATCAGCCCCTGCCCCTCGTCCTGCATGCCGGGGACGAGGCTGACCACGAGGACCACCGCCTGGCCCAGCGTCGCGTCGTCCACGCCGAGGGCCACCGCGTCGCGGACGAGGCCGGTGCCGTACGCGACCTCCTCGATCTCCGTGGGGCTCACCCGGTAGCCCGACGTCTTGATCATCTCGTCCTTGCGGCCGACGAAGTAGAGGAAGCCCTCCTCGTCGCGGACCACGGCGTCGCCGGAGAAGACGGCGAGCTCGGGCGCGGCCAGCCCGGGCGCCCCGCCCGGCAGCGGGCGGAAGCGGGCGGCGGTGCGCTCGGGGTCGTTCCAGTAGCCGAGCGCCACGAGCGCGCCGCGGTGCACCAGCTCGCCCTCCTCGCCGGGGGCGCACTCGGTCCCGTCGGGCCGCAGCACGAGGATCTCCGCGTTGGGGATGGCCTTGCCGATCGAGTCGGGACGCCGGTCCACCTCGGCGGGGTCGAGGTAGGTGGAGCGGAACGCCTCGGTCAGCCCGTACATGAGGAAGGGCCGCGCCGCGGGGAACAGCGCCCGCAGCCGGTCGAGGGTGGCCCGCGGCATGCGGCCGCCGGTGTTGGCGAAGTAGCGCAGCCGCCGCCCCGCCTCCTCCGGCCACTCCTGCGCGGCGATCTGGATCCACAGCGGCGGCACGCAGGTCAGCCCGGTGACCCCGTGCCGGACGCAGGCCCGGACGACGTCCTGCGGCATCAGGTAGTTGAGCAGCACGACGTGGGCGCCGACGCGGAATGCGGTCGTCAGCTGGCTGAAACCGGCGTCGAAGCTCAGCGGCAGCGCGGACAGGACGACGTCGTCGGCGGTGTTGCCGAGGTACTCGCTGACGCTCGCGGCCCCGACGAGCAGGTTGCGGTGGCTGAGCACCACGCCCTTGGGCCGCCCGGTGCTCCCGGACGTGTAGAGGACGGCGGCCACGTCGACGTCGACGGTCGGCCCCTCGGGGACGGCCGCCGGCGCGTCCGCCAGCAGCTCGTCCCAGGTGCCGACGGCGTGCGGCAGCCCATCGGCGTCCGCGGTGCCGCCCACGAGGACGACGTGCTCCAGGTCGCCGGTGGCGGCCAGCTCCCCGCGCAGCTGCTCGTAGCGCTGCGGCGTCGTGACCAGCACGCGGGCGCCGCTGTCGGCGAGGATGTGCCCCACCTGCCGGGCCCGCAGGAGCGGGTTGACCGGGACCAGCGCGCCCGCGGCCACCGAGGTGCCGAACAGGGCGGCCACGGTCTCCGGGCGCTTGTCGAGGTAGACCGCCACCCGGTCGCCCCGCCGGACGCCCAGCCGGCGCAGCCCGGCCCCGGCCGTCTCGACCAGGGACCACAGGGCCGCGTAGTCCAGGGTCGTGTCCCCGGCGCTGAGGGCCGGCGAGGACCCGTGCGACCGGGCCGAGTCCCGGACCAGGTGGTGCAGCCGGGTGGGCGTCGGTGCGGTGCTGGTGCTCATCGTGCCCTCCTCACCAGGGGACGCAGGTCAGTTCGCTGTACAGGTAGTCGATGCGCTCGGGGTCCGAGCGCAGGCCGCGGGTCATCTTGCGGCGGTTGGTGCCGACCCGGACCGACGGGAACGGCCGGGTGCCCACCATCCGGAGCTCGGCCAGCAGGACCAGCACCCGGTGGCGGACCAGCAGGTGCCGGGCGAACACCCGGATCCCGGACCGGAACAGGTCGAGGTCCCCGACGTACAGCAGGGAGGCGAACAGGGGCAGCCCCTTGCGCCGGTCGCGCCGGAACACGACGTAGCAGTGCCGGTCGCCGCGCGAGAGGACGACGTGGTGGGCGGCGGCCGCCTCGGTGTGGTGCTTGTAGAGCTCGAGGTCGGTCCCGCTGAGGACCTCGGCCACCGCGGCGCCGGTGCGCACCTGCCACCGCCCCGGGACGCTCGGGTGGGGCAGGCAGGGGACCAGGGCGGTGGCGGTGTCCAGGTGGGTGAACCCCAGCCGCTCGTTGAGCGGCACGACGTTGCCGCTGGGGGACAGGTCGAGGAAGGCGTAGCCGTCCTGGGCGAGGATCGCCTTGAGCAGGCGGATGCCCTGGAAGCGGTACCTCTCCTCCACGCACCACGCCCCGAGGTTGCAGATGCGCTCGGTCGAGCCGTCCAGCGTGCGCTCGGAGTAGAAGGCGAGGTGGGCGCCCACGACCTCGCCGTCGGCGTCGAGGAAGAACCCGTGGTTGGGCGACTCGACGGGCCAGGTCGGCAGCGCCACGCGCGCCCACTGCCCGGGACTGAGCGAGGAGTTCATCGACCGGTGCAGGAACTCCCCCACCCGGGGCAGGTCGGCCGCCTGGATGGGGCGCACCGTGACCGTCATCGGACCTCCAGCGTGTCGGACGGGGCCGGGCGAGCGCCGGCACGGCGGGGACGGGGGACGACGCTGTGCGGGCCCGGGGGCCGGCGCAGGCCGCGCAGGTCCAGCAGGGCGCGCACCGCGGCCCGGTTGGGCGGCCGGCGCAGCGGCAGGCGGGAGGCCTCGCGCAGCAGCAGCGCCGCCCAGAAGGCGGC
Organism: Geodermatophilus sp. SYSU D00525; assembly: GCF_054050475.1. NCBI lineage: Bacteria > Bacillati > Actinomycetota > Actinomycetes > Geodermatophilales > Geodermatophilaceae > Geodermatophilus > Geodermatophilus sp. SYSU D00525. Next base: position 23,623 of record NZ_JBJGZK010000032.1, on the reverse strand, counting down.
GGCCGGCACCCGGCCGTGGCGGCGGCGGTGGAGCCGCACCCGGTTGGTCACCACCAGCGGCCAGAGGGCGGCGGAGGTGCTCGAGCCGCCCTCGAGGTGGACCGCGTGCGCCTCGGGGGTGAAGCGGGTGACGAAGCCCCGGTCCCGGGCGCGCAGGGCGAACTCGGTCTCCTCCGAGTAGAGGAAGAAGGACTCGTCCCACGGACCGGTGGCGCGGAGGCAGTCGCTGCTGATCAGCAGGGTGGAGCCCTCGGCCCAGTCGGTGACGCCGGGGCGGCGGTAGGGGGCCTCGGCGGTGACCGACTCGCCGAGCCGGCCGATCCGCCCCGCCCGCGTCGCGCCCAGCACGGCGTCGGCGAGGACCCGGTGCACCGCGGGCTCGCGGCGCAGCGAGTCGATGCGCCGTCCGTCGCCGTCGACGAGCAGCGGGACCGCGATGCCGGTGCCCGGCTGCCGGAGCGCGCGGACCAGCGCCGGCACGCAGCCCGGCTGCAGCCGGACGTCGGGATTGAGCACCAGCACGCAGGTGTGCGGCGGGGCAGCGGCGATCCCGGCGTTGATCCCGGCCGCGTAGCCACCGTTGCGGCCGGTGGCGACGACGGTGGCGTCGGGCCGGAGGCGGGAGGCGACGGCGACGCTGTCGTCGCTGGAGGCGTTGTCCACGACGACGAGGTGCCAGGGCAGGTCCCCGAGCCCGGCCGGCAGCGAGGCGACCAGGTCGGCCAGCAGCGGGGCGCTGTTGTAGGTCACCACGACGACCGCCACGGACTCCCGGTTCCCGCTCACGCGCCGGCCCCCACCGGCTCGGGCGTCCGGTGCCGGCCCGCGGCGGGTGCCGGTGCCGGCCGCGGCCGGCTCCCGACCGGGACCGCGGCCACGACGAGGCCGGCGAGCAGCGCCAGCAGTGCGACGCCGGCGGCCCCGGCGGCGGGGTGCACCGGCACCAGGGTCACCACCGGGCGCTGGACGTCGACGACGGTGACCGTGCCCGCGGAGGCGGGGTCCCGCCCCGGCTGCAGCCGGCGCAGCTCGTCGTCGACCTCCTGGACCAGCAGGTCCACGGTGTGCGTGGCCTCCTCCGGGGTGGCCGCCACCATGCCGACCCGCATGACGTCGCCGAAGCCGAGCACGTCGGTGTGCGGGCCCAGGCTGCCGGTGCCGATCGCGACGGTGTACTCGCCGGCCCCCGCCGCGGCCAGCCGGGTGCGGACCTGCGTGCTGTCGAGGCCGAACCGCAGCAGGTCGGTGACGCCGTCGGTGTCCACCCGCGCGTAGTAGATGTTCTGGCCCGGCTCCGGGGGCACGGCGATCGCCAGGGACGCCTCCGCGCTCCACGCCGGCTGGGCCGCGCGGACGGCGAGCAGGCCGACGGCACCCACGACCGCGGCCACGCCCAGCGCGACGAGCGTCTGCCACCGCCCGCGGGCCGGCCGCGGCGCGGGCGCCGGCCGGCCCAGGCGCCAGGTGGCGCCGACGGCACCGACGACCACGCTGAACACCCCCATGCACATCGGGAAGCTGAACCCGTCGAAGGTCGCGAACAGCAGCAGCGCCGCCACCAGCGCGGCGCCCAGGCTCAGCGGCAGCAGGTGGTCGGCCGCCGGCGGCCGGTGCGAGCCGCCGGCCTCTGCCGCACGGCGCAGGGCGACGGCGTGGGTGAGCGACAGCACCGCCGGTCCGGCGATGAGCAGGACGAGGGCGACCAGGCCGACGACGCCGGCCTCGATGAGCGTGCCCAGGTACTGGTTGTCGAGGATCCGGTAGATGCTCGGCAGGAAGGTGAACAGCCCCCGGCCGGAGACGGGCGACTCCGAGACGAAGTCGGCGACCGCGCCGTAGTCGGCGGTCCGGCCGGCGATGCTGATGTCCTGCTCGCCCGCGGTGAACAGGCTGCTGATCGTGCCGAGGAGCCCGGGGACCAGCGCCCGGACCACCACGCCGAGCGCGGCCACCGCGACCAGCAGCCACACGCGCTGCGGTCCGCGGGTCATGAGGAAGGCGAAGGCCAGCGCCACGCCGAGCCCGAGCATCCCCGAGCGGGCGACGGTGAGCGGCAGCGCGCCCGCGATCAGCAGCACCGGCAGCCAGGCCGTGACCGACCGCCCGCGGCGCAGCGCCTGGGCGAAGGCGAGCGGCAGCAGCATCGACATGACCGCGGCGTACTCGATCGAGTGCAGGGCGGTGCCGCTGACCCGGTTGAACCCCGACCGCTCGTAGAGCCCGCCGAGGTCGGTGTTCTGGGTCAGCCCCGGCACGTGCAGCACCGGGACGACGTCGATGCCGGTGAGGAACTGCAGCCCGCCGAGCAGGCCCAGCCCGGCGCCGAGCCAGACGAGCACGCGCAGGAACCGCTCGAGCCGCTCCCGCGTCCGCAGCCCGTCCATCACGGTGAGCGCGATCCCGATCCACGACGCGACCGCGATCAGCCCGCGCCACAGCGCGGTGAACTCCAGCTCGACCATCGGCCGCAGGCCCGCGGCGACGACCGAACCCGCGATCGACGCCGCGAACAGCAGGAGCAGCCAGTGCACGGGGGTGGGGCGCTCGGCGGCGGCCCCGGTGAGGCGGCGCAGCACCCACAGGCCCAGGGCGACGACGCCGACGATCGCCGCGGGCGTCCCCGGGGCGCCCAGCGGCCCGACGATGTAGACCGACGGGATCCCGACCAGGAGCACCGCGTAGAGGACGAGCACGGCCAGCGAGTCCGCCCTGCCGCCGGCCTCGGGGCCGGAGGCGGTCGTCCGGGAGGCGGCCGGGACCGCCGCGGACGCCCCGCGGGCGGTCAGCGTGCCGGTGCCGCCCCCCGGACGGTCACCGGCCATCGACCGACGAGATGCGTGCGAGACCCCTCGCCCGGGTCTCCCCGGTGTCGGGGACCGGCGGCAGCTGGCCCCGGTCCCCGCTGACACGCCGGGTGGGTCCGGTGTTCAGGCCCGTCCCCCCGTCGTGTGCCGCGGAGGCCGGGGCGAGTCGAGCCTCGCGGAGCCGGCGCCTCCGCTCCAGCACGCCGACGACGAGGAACAGCAGCAGCACCGCGGCGCCGGTGGCGGCGATCGCGTTGCGCAGGGGACCGGCGGAGCTGGGCACCGCCTGCGGGTCCTGGGTGAACGAGTGCAGGGTGACCCACGTGTTCTCGGGGGCCTCGCTCTCCCGCTGCAGGGCCTCCAGCTCGGCGCCCAGCTCGTCACCGAGGGCGGCCAGCACCCGGTCGACCGCCTGCGCGTCGGGCCCGGTGACGCTGGTCTGCACCACCGGGGCGCCGACCGCGGCGTCGAGGACCGCGGTGTAGGTCACGCCGGGCTCGGCGGCGGTCAGCTGCTCCACCGTCTCGCTGTCGCTGACCTTCGCGGCCAGCACGGAGGCGGTGATGGTGACGCCGTTGCCGAGGAAGAGCAGCGGGTTGCTCTCACCCGACTCGGTCTGCACCGGCGTGAGCAGCAGGTAGCTCGCCGTCCGGGTGTAGTCGGGCTCGCCGCGCTGGTACACGAAGGCGCCGGCGCCGAGCGCCAGCAGCAGGCCCGGGACGATCACCCACTTCCAGCGCACCACCATCCGGAAGAACTCGCCGATGCTCACGCCCTACCTCCCCGTTTCCCGGGTGAGCTGTCGCTCACCCGCACACACCTGCTCGATGACGTCGACGACCGTCCGCTCGGAGCGGTCCCAGGACAGCCCCGCCACGCTCGCGGCGACGTCCTGCGTCGACAGCGCCGCACGCCGGTCCACGGCCCGGCACAGCCCGTCCGCGATCCCGTCCGGCGTGGGGCGGGCCCACTCCACGAACGGGTTGTCGAGATCCGCGCGGGACCCGCGCCAGTCGTTCACCACCGGCAGAACGCCGGCCGCCAGCAGCTCGACGGCGATCAGCGAGATGTTGGTGAACGACAGCGCCAGCCCGGCCGCACACCGCTGGTAGAGCTCGTTGAGCTGCGCGGGCGTCCGGTGCGCGTGCACGTCGGCGGGGAACGGCAGCCGCCGGACCCGGGCGCCGAAGGTGTGGATCGGCACCTCCGGGCGCAGGCGGTGGAACCGCTCCAGGGCCAGGACCGCCAGCTCGTACCCGCGGCGGGGGGTGGTCGGCCGGCAGTAGAGGACCACGCCGTCGCGCGGGCCGTCGTCGCGGGCGCCGTACACCGCGGTGTCGCAGCCGAACTCGGCCACGGTGGGGGAGATGCCGAAGCGCTCGCGGAGCTCGTCGGCGACCATGTGGCCGACCGTGACCACCTGGAACCCGAAGCGGTAGGTGTCCTCGGCCAGCTCGTAGAGCGAGCCGCGCGGGTAGAAGTAGGGCTCGAAGTCCTGCACGAGGTAGAAGCGGTGCCCGGTGCCGCGACCGTGGCGGGCCAGGACGTGCGCGGTGTCCCAGGAGCTGGCGACGTACGCGTCCATGGCCGGCAGGCCGTCGGCCACGGAGCGGACCTCGGCGCGGACCCGCGGCCAGCGCGCGCGGATCATCGCCTCGTGCCGCTCCACCGGGCCGCCGCCGACGTCGTAGAGGTAGAGGACGCAGCGGTGCCCGGCCCGCTCCAGCGCCTCGACGAAGCGCAGCAGGGTGGTGTGCCCGCCCGAGGTCGGCCCCGGCGGGGTGATCACCCAGCCGACCTCCAGGGCGGTGCCGCGCGGGCGGACCGGGCCCGGCGGCGGGAGGACCACCCGCGCCGAGTCGACGACGTCGTCCGGGTGCATGCCGAGGTCGGCGCCGAGGGCGAGCCGCCGGGTGGCCGTGCGCACGGCACGCTCGGTGAGGCCCGCGGGGCCCTCGGCGCGCAGGGCCCGGACGGCCTTGCCGGCGAGGACCACGCCGTCCCGTGGGTTCACAGGCCCGTCCCTCGCCAGCGGCGGGCGTGCACCTCGCGCCGGGCCCGGTACACGAGCGCGGGCAGCAACAGGCCGGGCAGGTACCGCGCCCGCGCCGTCCCCGCGGCGACCGACCGCCGCAGCCGCGGCCCGTGCGGCAGCCGGTCGAGGTCCTCGACCTGACCGGCGGCGAAGGCCAGGTAGGCGTCGGTCACCGCGTCACCGGCCCAGCCGCGGACGTAGGCCTGGCACACCCGCGCCACCGCCTCGTCGGCGAGCGCGGTCCGCGCCAGCGCGAGCAGCCGGCGGTCCTCGCCGGGGTCGCCGAGGCCGTCCTCGAACAGCGTCGTGTACGCCTCGGCCCGCTCGTGCAGGTCCGTGACGACGTCGACGGCGCGCGCCGACCGGCTCGCCCCGTGCTCGCGGTGCCAGGCCTGGTCGGGGCCGCGGAGGTGGCCCACGTCGGCGGCCCGGGCGAGCCGCATCCACATCTCCATGTCGTGCGTGTGCGCCAGCTCGCGCTGGCCGCCGACCTCGCGGACGACGTCCATGCGCATGAGGACCTCGGGCGAGGTGATGCAGTTGACGCCCAGCCGGCAGCGCAGCTCCAGCCACCGCGGACCGGACCAGACGGTCCAGCCGCGCACCCGCGTGCGCGGGCGGGGCAGCGTCTCGCCCGAGAAGTGCAGCGGGGCGCCGTAGACCATGCCGACCTCGGGCCGGCTCTCGGCGAGCGCGGTGGCGCGGGCGAGCGAGCCGGGGGTGAGCGCGTCGTCGGCATCGAGCCGGACGAGGTACTCGCCGCCGGCCACGGCCAGCCCGTCGTTGAAGGTGGCGACCGGCCCGGCGTTGGAGCGGTGCGCGACCACCGTGACCCGCGGGTCCGCGGCGGCCAGCCGCCGCGCGACGGCGAGCGAGTCGTCCCGCGAGCAGTCGTCGACGACGACCACCTCGACCTCGACGCCCTCCTGGCTCAGCGCGCTGCCCACCGAGGTGGGCAGGTAGCGCGCGTAGTCGAAGCAGGGGACGACGACGCTGACCCTCGGTCGCCGGACGGGCGCCGCCGGGGGGTTGCGCACGCGTGCGAGCACCAGTCCGGGCGGGGGGACCGACCGGCCGGGGGCACGCCTGACCCCGGCCGTCACGACCTGGTCCCCGTGGCACACATGGGCGCGGAGTGTGCCAGTTGGGAGGGCGCAACAGGGGAGTTCCGGTGACGGGTGAAGCCGGAACCCCCACAACGAGTGGTTCTCCGCGGTTCCGGGACCATCTCCGGCTGCCGAGGGGGGAGGCGCGCGGCCGGACCGGGACCGCCGGTGCGGACGTGGTGCTCCGTGACGCTCCTGTGACCTGAGTGGAGTCCTGTGGCGCCCGGACCGATTTCTCCTGGTACTCGGCCGGTCACTCGGCGCTACGTTCCCGCGGTGCCGAGAGCCCGCTCCCCCCGGAGCCGTCCCGCCCGCCGTGCCGGCAGCCGCCGCCTGGTCGCCCTCGTGCTCGTCTGCGCCGCGCTGCTGACCGGCGCCTCGCTGCTGCAGGTGGCCAGGTCGTCGGTGCCCGTCACCGAGACCACGGAGGCGGGCTCGTGGTCGTCCTCCTGGTCGGCGTGGTGGCAGCGGCTCGTCTCCCGCGACCAGCACGGCGCCAGCCGGGGCCAGCGGACCGAGGCGTCCCGCTCCTCGACCGCCCCCTCCCGGCCGCCGGCGACGTCCCCGGGCGGGACGACCACCCCGTCCGCCCCGGCGCCGGTGCCGACGACCCCGGCGCCGACGACCCCGGTGCCCACGACGACGGTCCCGACGACCCCGGCCCCCACCGGCAGCGCGTCCCCGTCCACCCCGGCCACGCCGCCGCGGACGACGACGCCGCAGCCGGCGCCCTCGACGGCGACCGGCCCCGTCCCGAACCCCGCCAACACCGGCGTCCCGGCCGGGTGGACGCCGGCCACCACGCGCACGACCGACCTGCACGTCACCACCCCCGGCGCCGTCGTCCAGGACGTCCGCCTGGTCGGCGCCGACCTGGTCATCGACGCCGACGACGTGACCGTCCGCCGGGTCGAGGTCCAGGGCGGCTCGATCACCAACGTGGCCGGCTCGCGGTGCCGCAACGGCCTGCTGCTCGAGGACGTGTCCGTGGTCCGGGCGCCGGGACAGGTGACCGGCGGGGACGCCCCCGCCGTCGGCGCCGGTGGCTACACCGCCCGCCGCGTCGAGATCGACGGACTCCCCGAGGGCTTCCGGGTGGCCGGCCGGAGCCTGGGCTGCGGCGCGGTCACCATCGAGGACTCCTTCGCCCGCATCACGTCCCCGGACCGCTGCGGCGACTGGCACGGCGACGCGCTGCAGGGCTACGACGGCCCGGCGCTCACCGTCCGGAACGTCACGCTGCACATGGTGGAGGCCGACGGCTGCTACGGCACCGCGCCGTTCTTCTACCCGGCCGGTCAGGGCAACACCTCGGTCGACGTCGACGGGCTGCTCGTCGCCGGCGGCGGCTACTCCTTCCGGCTGGGCATGCCGGGGTCGGTCCGCGGGCTGCGGATCGCCGACGGCGGCTACGGCTACGGGCCGGTCGCGGTGAGCTGCGCGGGCCTGACCGCCTGGGAGGCGCGGGTCGTGCCGATCGGTGCGGACTACCAGCCGACCGGCGCCGGCCGCAGCCAGTCCTGCACCGGCAGCTGACGCCCGGTCAGGGGGTCGACGTCGCCTGACCGCGGCGCCGGCCCTTGACCACCCGGGCCGCCAGGTCGCGGGCCCGCCGCCGGGGCTGCTGCGCCTCGGCGGCCAGCCGCGGCAGCCAGTCCCGGTCGACGCCCGGGCGCACGCTGGTCCGGGCCACCCGCCACCGGCGCAGGTCGGCCAGGCCGCCGTCGCTGGTGTAGACGCGCTCGTAGCCGGCCCGCCGCAGGTGCGCCAGCACCACCCGGTCGTAGCGGCCGAACGGGATGGCCGCCTCCGTGATCGGGTGGCCGGAGGCGTCGGCGAGCACCTCGGCGGAGCGGCGGAACTCCTCGTCGACCTCGTCCGGGCGCAGCCGGCGCCAGTCGCGGTGGCACCAGCCGTGCGTGCCGACCGGCATCCCGGCGGCGACGAGCTCGCGGACGCCGTCCACCCCGACCCGGCCGGGGCGCTCCAGCCAGCCCGCGCACGGGAAGAAGGCGGCGGTCAGTCCCCGCTCCACCAGCCGCGGCAGGGCGATGGTCACGTCGGACAGGAAGCCGTCGTCGACGGTGAGGACCACCGGCAGCCCGGCGGTGTCCAGCGAGTCGAGCAGCGTCTCGAACTCGTCGGTGGACACCCAGTAGTCCCGCTCCTCGGGGGTCACGTCGGGGGGCTCGGGCCCGATGCCGTGCACGTTGACGACCAGCAACGGGCCCTGCTCGACCGCGGTCATGAGGCCGGGGCGCTCCTGTCTCCGGATGGCGTCCGTGGATGCCCGGTGACTGTAGGTGAACGACGCCGTCCGGAGCACGAGAACGCCCGGCCCGTCACCGCTTCGGGGATAAGGTGCGCCACCCGCGTCGCGGGGACGGCCCGGCCGCGGGCGGGTCCCTGCCGCCGGACGACGCGACGAGCAGGGGGGCCGCCGTGCACGAGCGCACGACCGTGAGACCGCCGGAGCTGCGCCTCGTCCCGCCCGGTCCACCGGACCCGGGGCCGGGGCCGCGCCGCCGGTGGCTCGTCGTCGTCGGCGCCACCGCCGCCGTCCTGCTCGCGCTGGTGCTCGCGGTCGCGTGGACGGGCGACGACCCGGGCGGCACGGTGACCCCGGTCCGCCCGGCCACCCTCTTCCCGGACGGTCAGGGACCCGACTCCGACGTCGGGCACACCGACGGGCGCCCCGTCGAGCTCGGCATCCGCTTCACCGCGACGGTCGACGGCACGCTGACCGGCCTGCGCTTCTACCGCGCCGCGGGTGACGGCGCGGCGCACGCGGCCACCGTCTGGTCCTCGACGGGAGCGGTCCTCGGCGAGGCGACGTTCCCCTCCCGCGACACCCCCGGCTGGCAGGAGACCCCGCTGGACCGGCCGGTCCCGCTGACCGCCGGCGGCGTCTACGTGGCCAGCTACCACGCCGACGGCGGGTACGTGGCGTCGCTGGGCTGGTTCCGCCAGCCCCTCCCGGACCCCGGCCCGGTCGCCGTGGTGGCCGACGGCGGCGCCGGCGTCTTCCGCTACAGCGACGTGCCCGTGCTGCCCGACGGGACCTACGACGCGGCCAACTACTGGATCGACGTGCTGTTCGTCCCGGCCGGGCAGGCGACCGGCCCCGCCCCGGCCGACCCGGGCAGCCCGACGTCCGCGCCGGCGCCGGCCCCCACCGGCCCCGGCGCCTCCGGCCGCGCGGCGCCCGGCGAGGTCGGCTTCCGGGGGGACCGCGGCGACCTGACCGTCGTCGACGGCCCCGACAGCGCACCGCCGGGCACCTCGTGGCAGGACGGGACGCTCGTCGTGCTCGGGGACGAGGTGACGCTGGACCACGTCTGGGTCCGCGGCAGCGTCGTGCTCCCGGGACCGGGCGTCCTCACGATCACCGACAGTGTGGTCGAGGCCAACGGGGCGGCCTGGTCGGTGGTCCTCGCCGAGGACGCCGCCGGCGAGCTGCGGATCAGCGACTCGACGATCGTCTGGCCGGAGGACGTGCCGTCGCCGGCCGGCGACTGGGGCAACGGCGCGGTGCACGGCAACGCGCAGATGGTGCTGCTGCGCAACGACATCTCCGGGACGCCCGACGGCATCCAGCAGGGCACCGGCAGCAGCCGGTTCGAGGAGAACGTCGTCCACGACCTGCGCAGCCTGCCCGGCAGCCACAACGACGGCATCCAGCTCTACGGCGGCGACGACGTCGTCGTCCGGGGCAACCACATCGTCCTCGACGGGCCGGCCGAGAACCAGAACGCCGCGGTCTTCCTCAGCGACGACGGCGGCGGCTTCACCGCACCGGTCGTGGCCGACAACTACCTGGTGGGCGGCGGGTTCGTGCTGCGCCTGGAGGCCGGGTGCGTCGGTGCCGACGTGACCGGCAACGACTTCGGACCGCTGGACGGCTACGGCGAGGTCGACGTCGCGCCCGGGGCGTCGGTGGACGCCTGGGAGGACAACGTCACGGCCGACGGCTCGGTGCTGCCCCGACCCTGACCGCCGCCGTCGGCCGGACCACCCGGTGGGGTGGTCTGCGAGAAGGCGCGCGCGGAGGGGGCCCGCGAGGGGGCCCCCGTCGCTAGCCTGCGCCGCATGCTCGCCACCAACGGGGCCCACTGAGGTGCGGCGGCCCGCTGACCAGGAGAAAGACCCGGTACTCGTCTTCGCCGGCCTCGACTGGTGGTACCACAACCGCGCGCACGCGGACTTCCAGCTGGCGTTCCGGCTGGCCGAGGAGCGCCGCGTGCTGCTCGTCAACGGCATCGGCATGCGGGTGCCCTGGCCGGGGCGGACCTCCGGGGTGGCCGGCCGGCTGGGCCGCAAGCTGCGGAGCGTCCTCCGCGGGGTGCGGCAGCCGCTGGCCGACGTCCCCGGTTTCCACGTGTACTCGCCGCTGAGCGTGCCGGCCTACGGCTCGCGGCTGGGGCGGGCGCTGAACACCCGGCTGGTGCGCTGGCAGGTCCGCGCGGTCCTGTGGTGGCTGCGCATGCCCGCCCCCTCGGTGCTCCTCAGCCCGCCGACCGCCTGGTCCGTGGTCCGCGGCCTGCCGAGGCGGAGGGTCCTGGTCAACCGGTCGGACAAGCTCTCGGCCTGGTCGGAGGTCGACACGGGGCACATCCGCGCCCTCGAGGAGGAGTCGCTGCGGGAGGCCGACGCCGTCCTGTACGTGGCCCACTCCCTCATGGCCGAGGACGCGCCGCTGGCGGGGGAGCGGGCGGTGTTCCTCGACCACGGCGTGGACGCCGCCTGGTTCGACGACGCCGGCGGGGAGCCGCCGCCCGAGCTGCAGCGGGTGCCGGGTCCGCGGGTCGGCTTCGTCGGCACGATGCGCGACCACACCGTCGACCTGGAGCTGCTGCGGCGGGTGGCCGTCGAGCTGCCCGACGTCTCCCTCGTCGTCGTCGGCCCCGTGTTCATGGACCTCGACGGGCTCGACGAGCTGCCCAACGTCCACCTCGTCGGCGCGCGGCCGCACGCGGAGGTGCCGCGCTGGTGCGCCGGCCTGGACGTCGCCCTGATGCCGTGGCTGGACAACGAGTGGATCCGGGCCTGCAACCCGATCAAGATGAAGGAGTACCTGGCCCTCGGGCTGCGGACGGTCACCACCGACTTCCCCGAGGCCCGGCGCTACGCGGACGTCCTCGACATCGCCCGGTCCGCCGACGAGTTCGTGGACCTGGTGCGCGCCGCGGTGGCCGACCCCCGGCCCGGGGACGCCGCGCAGCGGCGCGCCGCCGTGGCGGGCGACACCTGGGACGCGCGGACGGCCGAGCTCGCCCGGCTGCTCGCCCCGGAGGCCCCGCCCGGGTCCTCGTCCGGCCCGTCGTCCGGCCCGTCGTCCGGCTCCTCGTCCGGGGCCTCGTCCCGCCGCCTGCCCCCGTCCCGACCGGTGCCCGCCGGCGACCTCGCCTCGTGAGCCCGAGGAGGGCCATGCGTACCGTGACGTCCCCGCGATCCCCGCGCGTGCTGGTGATCGTGCAGAACCTGCCCGTCCCGCTGGACCGGCGGGTGTGGCTGGAGTGCCAGGCCCTCGCCTCCGCCGGCGTCACCGTGTCGGTGATCTGCCCCAAGGGACCCGGCGACCCCGGCTACGAGCTGCTCGACGGCGTCCACCTGTTCAAGTACCGCCCCGCCCCGGCGACCCGCGGCCTGCTCTCCTACCTGTGGGAGTTCGTGTACGCCTGGGTGCGCACGGCGCTGCTGTCGGTCCGGGTCCGCCGCCGGGTGGGCTTCGACGCCATCCAGGCGTGCAACCCGCCGGACACCTACTGGCTGCTGGCCCGGCTGTGGCGGCGTGCCGGGGTGCGGTTCCTCTACGACCAGCACGACCTCAACCCCGAGGTCTTCCGGTCCCGGTTCGGGGAGCCGCGCGGCCTCGTGGCCCGGCTGCAGTACCGGACGCTGCTGTGGCTCGAGCGCAGCACCTACCGCACCGCCGACCACGTGGTCTCCACCAACGAGTCCTACCGGTCGATCGCCGTGCAGCGCGGGGGGCGGGACCCGCAGCGGGTGACGGTGGTGCGGTCGGGGCCCGACACGTCGGTGATGCGGCCGCGCGACCCGGAGCCGGAGCTGCGCCGCGGCCGCCGCCACCTGCTCGTCTACCTGGGGATCATGGGCCCCCAGGACGGGGTCGACGTCGCGCTGCGGGCGCTCGACGTCCTGGTGCACCGGCACGGCCGGTCCGACGTCCACCTGGCGCTGCTGGGTTTCGGCGACTCGCTCGACGACCTGGTCGCCCTCAGCGCGGAGCTGGACCTCACCGAGCACGTGACCTTCACCGGCCGGGCCGACGCCGCCACGATCGCCCGCTACCTGTCGACGGCGGCGCTCGGCGTGTGCCCCGACCCGCTCAACCCGCTCAACGACGTCTCCACCATGAACAAGGTCATGGAGTACATGGCCTTCGCGGTGCCGTCGGTGGGCTTCGACCTCCGGGAGTCGCGGGTGTCGGCCGGCGACACCGGCGTCTACGTGGACCCGGCCGCCGGGCCCGAGGGACTCGCGTCGGCGATCGCCGACCTGCTCGACGACGAGGAGCGCCGGGTGGCGCTGTCGCTGGCCGCCCGCGACCGGGCGGTGCGCGAGCTCGACTGGCGGGCGCAGGCCGAGCGCTACCTCACCGCCTGGACGGCGCTGCTCGGCCCGCTGCCCCGGGTCCCGGCCCCGCGCCGGGCGGACGGGCCGGCGCCGGACCGGGTCGAGGCCCTGGTCCGGGCGCGCGGGGACGAGCCGGTCCCGCCGGCCGCGGTCGGCACGGCGCGGACGACCGCCCCGTAGTGCCGCCCGGGTGCGCGGCACCCCCGGTCCGCGCACCCGGTCCGGGCGTGCCACGTACACTGGCCGGAGCCCGGCGAGGGAGGCGGTCCGTCCGCGCTCCGTGATCGACGTGCGTGTGCTCCTGCGAGGTGTGCCGCGCCCGGCCGCCGGCACCAGGCCCATCCGCTGTCTGAGGAGCACACCACCGTGGCTGACTTCCGCCTCGTCGCCGAGGCCCGCACCGAGTTCGGCAAGGGCAGCGCCCGCCGGACCCGCCGCGCGGGCCGCATCCCGGCCGTCCTGTACGGGCACGGCCAGGACGTCGTCCACCTGTCGCTGCCGGCCCTCGAGTTCGCCGCGGTGCTGCGCAACGGCGGCACCAACGCCCTGATCACCGTCGTCCTCGACGGCCAGGAGCAGCTCGCGCTCACCAAGTCGGTGCAGCGCGACCCGCTGACCCGCCAGCACGAGCACGTCGACCTGCTGGTCGTCCGCCGGGGCGAGCGCGTCACCGTCGACGTCCCCGTCGTCGTCGTGGGCGACGCCGCCGCCGAGACCCTGGTCAGCGTCGAGCTGAACACCGTCTCCGTGGAGGCGCCCGCGACCGCGATCCCCGAGACGATCGAGGTCGACGTCACCGGTCACGAGGCCGGCAACGGCGTCACCGCCGGCGAGCTGTCGCTGCCCGGCGGCGCCACCGTGCTCACCGACCCCGAGGCGCTGGTCGTCAACGTCATGGCCGCCCCGACCGCCGAGCAGCTCGACGCCGAGCTCGCCGAGGCCGAGGCCGAGGCCGGCATCGAGCGCGAGGAGTCCGCGCCGGCCGAGGAGGCCGCCGGCGAGGGCGACGTCGTCCCCGAGCCGCTCGAGCAGGGCAGCGGCGAGTCGATCGAGTCGACCGAGAACAGCTGAGGTCCCCGCTGACCGAGAGCACGACCCGCAGGGGCGCCGGCACCGCCGGCGCCCCTGCGGCGTCCGCACCCTCCGAGGGGCCGTTCCTCGTCGTGGGGCTGGGCAACCCCGGCCCCTCCTACTCCGGCAACCGGCACAACGTCGGCGCGATGGTGCTCGACGAGCTCGCCGCCCGCGCCGGCGTGCGGCTCACCGCCGGCAAGGGCGCCCGCGCCCGCGCGCTGGCCGGTGAGGGGCGCCTGGCCGGCCGCCGCGTCGTCCTGGCCCGGCCGACCACGTACATGAACGAGTCCGGCGGGCCGGTGCGCGGCCTGCTCGACTACCACAAGCTGCCGGCCACGGACCTCGTCGTCGTCCACGACGAGCTCGACGTCCCCTTCGCCGCGGTGCGCCTCAAGCGCGGCGGCGGCGAGGGCGGGCACAACGGGCTGCGCTCGATCAGCCGCGCGACGGGCACGAGGGACTACCTCCGCGTGCGGGTCGGCATCGGCCGGCCACCGGGCCGCCAGGACCCCGCCGACTTCGTGCTGCGCGACTTCTCCGCCACCGAGCGCAAGGAGCTCGACCTGCTGGTCGCCGAGGCGGCCGACGCCGCCGAGGAGCTGCTCACGCGGGGCCTCGAGGCGGCGCAGAACGTGGTCCACCCGCGCACCTGATCCTCCCCTTCGGGTGAACAGTCACTCTCCGCATTGACCCCTCCATGACGCTCTGTGAGTGTCGATGGCGCGGAGGGGGAGTCCCGCGCTGGTTCGCTCCGGTGAGTTGACACGCACCGTGACGGGCGACCCCCTCGCACACGCAGAGTGACGCGGGGCGAGGGGGAGACGTGCTGCTGGACCGCCACGGTGCAGGACCGGGGACCGCCGCGCAGGCCCGGCTCACCCCCGGCCCGGTCGCCGCGCGGCTGCGGACGGTGCCCCGCCCGCCGTCGCGCCGCTGGGAGGGCCGCTACTCCGCCGTCCTGCACGCCCTCGACCTCACCGCCGCGGTCGCCGCGACCGGGGCCGTGGTCCTCGCCTCGCCGGCACCGGTGCGCGCCGCCCTGGTGCTGCCGGCGCTCGCCCTGGTGCTCGTCTGGCCGGTGCTGCTCGTCGGCACCGGCGCGCACGACGAGCGCGTCTTCGGCACCGGCAGCGACGAGTTCCGCCGCGTCGGCCGGGCCGGGTTCCTCCTGCTGACCCTGAGCAGCTTCACCTCCTACGCCGCGCACCTGGACCTCAGCCGCGGCCTCGTCGTCCTCGCCGTCCCCGGCCTGACCGTGCTGACCCTCGCCGGCCGGTACGCCGCCCGGTGCCGGCTGCGCCGGCTGCGGGCCCGGGGCTCGTGCACCAAGCGGGTGGTGGTCGTCGGCCGCGGCGGCGCGGTGACCGAGCTGGCGGCCCGCCTGCGCGGCGGGGTCTTCGCCGGGCTGGAGGTCGTGGCCGCCTGCGTGACGCCGGAGAGCCGGACGCGGGTCGCCGAGGTGCTCGGCGTCCCGGTCACGGGGCTCGACGACGTCGCCGCCGCGGTGGCCCGGCACGGGGCCGACACCGTCGCGGTGACCTCCGCCAGCGAGACCGCGGCGGAGTACCTCCGCCGGCTGTCCTGGGAGCTCGAGGGCACCGGCACCGAGCTGCTGGTCGCGCCGGGCCTCATCGAGGTCGCCGGCCCGCGGCTGCACATCCGCCCGTTCGAGGGCCTGCCGCTGCTGTCGATCGAGCAGCCCCGCTTCGAGGGCTGGGGCCGGGTGGTCAAGGGCGGCGTCGACCGCGCCGTCGCCGCGCTCGCCGTGCTGCTGCTGGCGCCGGTGCTGCTGGCGCTGGCCCTCGCCGTCCGGCTGGACAGCCCGGGTCCGGTCCTCTACCGCCAGGAGCGCGTGGGCGTGAACGGCCGGCGGTTCACCATCCTCAAGTTCCGCAGCATGGCCGTCGACGCCGACCGCCGGCTGGCCGAGCTGCTCGACCGCAACGAGGGCGACGGGCTGCTGTTCAAGATGCGCCACGACCCTCGCGTGACCCGGGTCGGCCGCTGGCTGCGCCGCTTCTCCCTCGACGAGCTGCCGCAGCTGTTCAACGTCCTCGGCGGGTCCATGTCGCTGGTCGGCCCGCGCCCGCCCCTGCCGACGGAGGTCGAGCGCTACGACACCTCGGTCAGCCGCCGGCTGCTGGTCAAGCCGGGCCTCACCGGCCTGTGGCAGATCTCCGGCCGCAGCGACCTGTCGTGGGAGGAGGCCGTGCGCCTGGACCTCCGCTACGTGGAGAACTGGTCGCTGGCGCTGGACGCGCTGATCCTCGTCAAGACGGTGCGCGCCGTGGTCAGCAGCTCCGGCGCCTACTGAGCCGCCGCCGTCCGCCGCGGTCTCACCCCCGCCTCACCCCCGTGCCACCCCGCGGGGGGACGAGCGCAGCTCCTCCCCGTTCCTAGCGTCGGAGCGGACCTCCCGCCCGAGGTCCCCGGCCCACCCGCTCGCGCACCCGCGCGGCGCCACACCCTCCCGGAGGACGACCGATGGCCCGCACGAGCATCGCCATGGTGGGGACCCGCGGTGTCCCGGCCCGCTACGGCGGCTTCGAGACGGCGGTGGAGGAGGTGGGTCGCCGGCTCGTCGAGCGCGGGCACCGGGTGGTCGTCTACTGCCGCACGGCCCCCGGGGCGGAGGAGCCCCCGCCGGCCGGGCACCTCGGCATGGAGCTGGTGCACCTGCCCGCCGCCCGACGCCGGTCGCTGGAGACCCTGAGCCACACCGCCCTGTCGGTGCGGCACCTGCTGGCGCACCGCACCGACGCGGCGATCCTCTTCAACGCGGCCAACGCGCCGCTGCTGCCGGCGCTGCGGGCCGCCCGCATCACGGTCGCCACGCACGTCGACGGCCTGGAGTGGAAGCGCGCGAAGTGGGGTCCGGTCGGCCGGCGCTACTACCGCGTCGCCGAGGCCCTGGCCGTCCGGTGGTCCGACGTCCTCATCGCCGACGCCGAGGGCATCGCCGAGTACTACCGCGAGGCCTTCGCCGCCCCGACCACGCTGCTCACCTACGGCGCCCCGCTGATCGCCCCGGGTTCGCACCGGCTCGCCGAGGCCGGCCTCGA
Source organism: Geodermatophilus sp. SYSU D00525 (assembly GCF_054050475.1). Classification (NCBI taxonomy): domain Bacteria; kingdom Bacillati; phylum Actinomycetota; class Actinomycetes; order Geodermatophilales; family Geodermatophilaceae; genus Geodermatophilus; species Geodermatophilus sp. SYSU D00525. The sequence continues at coordinate 6,945 of NZ_JBJGZK010000032.1, read as the reverse complement.
GCCCGGCGGCTACCACCTGGTCGTCGCCCGCTTCGAGCCGGAGAACCACGTCGACCTGATCGTCGAGGGCTACACCTCCAGCGAGGCGGGCAAGCCGCTGGTCGTCGTCGGCTCGGCGCCCTACGCCGACGAGTACACCCGCCGGGTGCACGCGCTCGCCGACGAGCGGGTGCGCTTCCTCGGCGGGGTGTGGGACCAGGAGCTGCTCGACCAGCTCTACGCCAACTGCGCGACCTACCTGCACGGCCACTCCGTCGGCGGCACCAACCCGTCGCTGCTGCGCGCGATCGGCGCGGGGGCGGCGGTCACCGCCTTCGACGTGTCCTTCAACCGCGAGGTCGTCCGGGACTCGGGCCGCTTCTTCCGCACGCCGCAGGACGTGGCGCGGGAGCTGGCCGCCGTCGAGGCCGACCCGGAGGGCACCCGGCGGGCCGGCCGCCGCGCCCGCATCCTCGCCGCCCGCTACGACTGGGACGAGGTCGCCGCCGGCTACGAGGAGCTGGCCCTGCGGCTGGCCGCGCGCGACGTGCCCCGGCGGCGGCCCAGCGGCCGCCGGCGTCCGACGGCGGCCGACCTGCCGTTGACGCCGGCCGTGCCCACCGGCGAGCCGGCGCCGCCGGCCGAGGTCGTACCCGACAACGTCGTCCCCCTGCCGACCCCGGCGCCGGGCGGCTGGCGCTCCCTCCCGGCGGGCCAGCAGTGACCGCCGCGACCGCGGCGGGTCCCGCCGCCGGCGAGACGCTCGCCGGGACCGTCCGCCGGCTGGCCGGCGCGCAGAAGGGCGCCCAGGGCGCCCCCGCCTACTCGCGGTTCGTCAACCGGCCGCTGGGCCGGGTGCTGGCCGCGCTCGCCTTCCACGCCGGGCTCACGCCCAACGCGGTGACCGCCGTGAGCGCGGGGTGGACGACGGCCGGCATCGTGCTGCTCGCGGTGGCGCCGCCGGCGTGGGCCACCGGCGCCGCGGTCGCCGCGTGCCTGGTGCTCGGCTACGCCCTCGACTCGGCCGACGGCCAGCTCGCCCGCCTCCGCGGCGGCGGGTCGCCGGCGGGGGAGTGGCTCGACCACGTGGTCGACAGCGCCAAGATCGCCAGCCTCCACCTCGCCGTGCTGCTCTGCCTGACCCGTGTCGACGGCCTCGCCCGTGGCTGGTTGCTGGTCCCGCTGGGCTTCTCGGTCGTGGCGGTCGTGCACTTCTCCGCGACCCTGCTCAACGAGGCGCTGCGGGCCCGGCACGGCGTCCGCACCCGGGCGGCCGCCACCGACACCCGGCCGAGCGTGCTGCGCTCGCTGCTCGTCGCGCCCACCGACTACGGCGTCCTCTGCCTGGTCTTCGTCCTGCTCGGTGCGCCGGCGGTCTTCCTCGGCGCGTACGGGCTGCTGGCCCTCGGCACGGCCGGCTACGTCGTCCTGGCGCTGGGGCGCTGGTACCGCGAGATGGGAGCCCTGCCCCGATGAGTCCCCGAGACGAGGCGACCCCGGCGCCGTCCTCCCGCCGCCGCCTGCTGCTGGCCGGTGTGGCCGTCCTCCTGTGCGCGGCGCTCGCCGTCCTCGCGGTCGTGGCCGGACGCGGCGGCGGGGACGGCGACACCGCCGCGGCCGCGACGACCGCTGCGCCGGGGACGACGGCGACCGTCTACCCGACCGAGGTGGTCCTCCCGACCGGCACCGTGCCCCCGGCACCACCCACGCCGGAGCCGACCGGTCCCACCGAGGACGCGACGGCGCTGCCGCCGAGCCTGCCGCCCGTGGTGGTGGGTGAGCAGGCCGCCGTGGGCGACGGCGTCACGGCCGAGGTCCAGGACCTCGAGGCGGTCGAGGGCAGCGCCGAGGGTCCCGGTCAGGTCGCCGGTCCCGCGGTGCGGGTGACCGTGCGGATCACCAACGGCACCGACGCGCCCGTCTCGCTGGACGCCGTCGCCGTGGACCTGACCACCGGCCCGGACGCCACTCCTGCGTCCCCGCTCGAGGACGCGTCGTACGCACCCTTCACCGGGACCGTCGAGCCGGGCGGCGACGCCGTCGGCGTCTACGTCTTCACCGTGCCCGGAGACGCCCGTGACGCGGTGACGGTCTCCGTCGGCTACCAGGCCGGCGCTCCCTACCTGGTGTTCACCGGCTCCGCCGACTGAGCCCGCCCCGACCGGCGCCCGCCGACCCCTCCCCGGGGCCGGCGGGCGCCGTCGTACGTCCGGGACCCCGCCGCCGGTGACGGAGCGTTACCCGCGCGGGTGACCAGGGGCCACCTGTGGGTGGCCGGACACCTGATCAGGTGATCGCACACTCCCGGTACCCGTGTCACCGTCACTCTCGGTGAAGGGCGGCTGATGACGGCCCGCCCGGGTACATGGGGGAGACGAGCGTGTCTGCACGTGTGTGGTCGTTGCCTGCTGCGTCCTTCCGGGCGGTGGCGGGACTGCTGAGCCTGCTGCTGGTCGCCGGGGTCCTGGGCCTCGCGGTCCCGGCCACCGCCCGGGCGGACGCGACGCCGTTGGACCCCGGCACGCCGGCGACCGTCACGGCCGACGTGCTCCCCACCGTCCAGGTCAACGGGGTGGTCTGGGCGCAGGTCGTCGTCGGCAACACCGTCTACGTGGCCGGGAAGTTCACGCGGGCCCGTCCCGCCGGCGCAGCTCCAGGGCAGCAGGAGACGGTCCGGAACAACCTGCTCGCCTTCGACATCCGCACGGGCCAGCTGGTCACGTCGTTCACGCCGGACCTGAACGGCCAGGCCCTGGCGATCGCCGCCTCACCTGACGGCAGCCGCGTCTTCGTCGGGGGCGACTTCACCGTCGCCAACGGCCAGCCCCGCAACCGCGTCGCGGCCTACGACACCGCCACCGGTGCGCTCGTCGCCGACTGGCGCCCGAGCGTCAGCGGGCAGGTGCGGGCGATCGCCACCCTCGGCACCTCGGTCTACCTCGGCGGCGCGTTCACCGCGGTGGGGACGACCAGCCGCACGCGGCTGGCTGCGGTGTCCTCGGTCAACGGCGCCCTGCTGCCGTGGGCCCCGGTGCCCGGCATCGGCTCCACGGCGGGCAACGTGCTGCCGATCTGGCAGGACGAGGCGACCCTCACCCCCAAGCGGGACGCCCAGGGCAACGTCGTCCTGGACACGGCCGCCAACTCGCGGACGAGCAACGACGTCCAGGCGCTGGTCGTCGCGGGCGGCAAGGTCATCGCCGCGGGCCGCTTCGACAGCCTCAACGGCGTCAAGGCCACGGGGGTCGGTGCCCTCGACCCGGTCAGCGGGGCGACCCGTCCCTTCGCGGTCAACCAGCTGATCACCAACCAGGGCGCCAACTCCGCCATCTGGAGCCTGTCGACCGACGGACGGGCCGTGTACGGCACCGGCTACGACTACTACGGCCCCGGCAACATGGAGAGCGCCTTCGCCGCCTCGGCGACCGACGGTGCACTGCTCTGGGCCAGCACCTGCCGCGGGGACACGTACACCAGCTGGCCGCTCGGCGGGGTCGTCTACACCGGCTCGCACGTGCACCTCTGCGGCAACATCGGCGAGTGGGCGGAGTTCGAGCCCCGGCAGCACCGGTACGCGGCGGCCTTCAGCGCCACCGCCGCCGGGACCAACGGCCCCTTCACGTTCGTCAACGCCAACTTCGCCGGCACGCCGGCGCCCGCCCTGCTGACCTGGTGGCCCACCCTGGCGCCGGGCACCGCCAGCGGCCAGGAGCAGTCCGCCTGGTCGATCACCGGCAACGACCAGTACCTCGTCTACGGCGGCGAGTTCCCGAGCGTCAACGGCGTGCCGCAGCAGGGCCTGGTGCGCTTCGCGCTGCCAGGGACGGCGCCGAGCACCGTCGCGCCGAGTTCGGGCACCCTCACGCCCACCCTCACCTCGCCCGCCCCCGGCACCGCCCGGGTCGTCTGGCGTGAAGCCAACGACCCCGACAACGAGCACCTCACCTACTCCGTCTACCGGGACGACGTCCCCACGCCGGTGTACCAGGTGACCAGCGGACAGGACTGGTGGAACCGGGAGACGCTGGCCTTCACCGACCGCGGCCTGACCGCGGGTGCGCACACCTACCGGGTCGTCGTGGCCGATCCGCAGGGCAACCGCAACAGCGGGTCCTGGGCGTCGGTCACCGTGTCCGCCGGCACCACCCCGGCGCGCGGCTACGTCGAGATGGTCCGGGCCGACGGTGCCCAGTCGCTGTGGTCGCTCGGGAACACCGGCTTCGCCCTGGACCAGGTCGGCGGCTACGACCTGGCGGTGAACGGCGGCGTCACGCGTGGCCAGGCCGGCGCACTGGCCGGAGACGGTGACACGGCCGCGGCGCTCAACGGGGCCGGTGGGCTGGCCGCCACGACCGTCCAGGCGCCGGCCCCGCAGGTCTTCTCGCTCGAGGCGTGGGTCAACACCCGGACCACGGCCGGCGGCATCGTCGTCGAGTTCGGCAACCGCAACACCGGGATCGCCCCCGCCCACGACCGCCTCGTCTACTTCGACCGTGCGGGCCGGCTGAACTTCGGCGTCTGGCAGAACGCCTACAAGGTCATCAGCAGCCCCCGGGCGTACAACGACGGTCGCTGGCACCACGTGGTCGCGACCTTCCGGGCCGGGTCGATGGTCCTGTACGTCGACGGGGCGCAGGTCGCCGCCCGCACCGACGTGCTCATGGGCGAGCCGAGTCACGGCTGGTGGCGGATCGGCGGTGGCTACAGCTGGGAGTTCGCGGGCGACTCCTGGTACAACGGCCGGGTCGACGAGGTGGCCGTCTACCAGTCGGTGCTCCCCGCGGACCGGGTCGCCCAGCACTTCGCCGCCGGGAGCACCGGCAACACCCCCAACCTGCCCCCGACGGCGATGTTCTCCGGCACGACCACCGACCTCACCGTCGCGCTCGACGCATCGGCCGCGGCCGACCCCGACGGCACGGTGACGTCGTGGGCCTGGGACCTCGGGGACGGCACGACGGCCGAGGGCCGCACGCTGACCCACACCTACGCGGCCCCCGGCACCCAGGTGGTCCGGCTGACGGTCACGGACGACGACGGCGCGACGGCGACCAGCAGCCAGGTGGTCACCGCCTCCGCACCGCCCACCGGCATCGGGTCGATCGCGGCGGACGCCTTCGACCGCGAGGTCGCCACCGGCTGGGGGACCGCCCAGGTCGGCGGCGCCTGGACGGTGACCGGGGCGGCCGGCAGCTCGGCGGTCACGGGCGGCAGCGGGCGGCTGACGGCCGCGCCCGGCAGGGACGCCTCGGCCCGGCTCGCCGCGGTCTCGCGGACGGACGTCGCCGCGCAGGCCGACCTCGTGCTCCCCGCCGTCCCCACCGGTGGCGGGGCGTACGCGAGCCTGGCGCTGCGGCGGTCCGGCAGCAGCGACTACCGGCTCAAGCTCTGGTACCGCAGCACCGGCCAGCTCACCGCGATGCTGGTCGCAGTCGTCAACGGCGCCGAGCGGACCCTCGGCCAGTACGCGGTGCCGGGCTCCGTGGCCGCCGGTGAGGAGCTGACCGTGCGCGTGGAGGTCCAGGGGACCGGGACGACGCAGCTGCGGGCCAAGGTGTGGCGCAGCGCGACCGCCGAGCCCGCCGCCTGGGCGGTCACCGCGACCGATGCGACGGCTGCCCTGCAGCGGCCCGGCGCCGTGCTCCTCTACCTCTACGCCTCGGGCAGCGCCACGGCGCCGGTCACGATGCGGGTCGACGACCTCCGCGCGGAGCCGGCCGGCACGGTCACGGTGGCCAACCGGGCGCCCACGGCCGCCTTCACCGCGACCCCCGACGGTCTGTCGGTGGCCGTCGACGGCTCGGCCTCGGTCGACGCCGACGGCGCGGTCGCCGGTCACACCTGGGACTTCGGCGACGGGACGTCGGCCACCGGCCGCACCGCGACGCACGCCTACGGCGCTGCGGGGACCTACACGGTCCGGCTGACCGTCGTCGACGACCTCGGCACGACCGGTACGACCACCCGCCAGGTCACGGTCGCGACGCCGACCCCGACGCCGACCCCGACCCCGACGCCGACCCCGACCCCGACGCCGACGCCGACCCCGACGCCGACCCCGACCCCGACGCCGACCCCGACCCCGACGCCGACGCCGACCCCGACGCCGACCCCGACCCCGACGCCGACCCCGACCCCGACGCCGACCCCGACGCCGACCCCGACGCCGACCCCGACGCCGACCCCGACGCCCGGGTCCCCGGCCCTCGCGACCGACTCCTTCGAGCGGCAGGTCACCGACGGCTGGGGGACCGCGGACAGCGGGGGACCGTGGACCGTCGCCGGGATGGCCGGCAACGGCTCGGTCACCGGCGGCGCGGGACAGCTGCGCGGTGCGGCCGGTCAGGGGACCGTGGCCTCCCTGGACGCGGTCTCCCGCACCGACGTGGCGGTCCAGGCGGAACTGACGCTGCCGCAGGCACCCACCGGGGGCGGGACCTACGTCAGCCTGGGCACCCAGCGCGTCGGCCTGACCGATTACCGGGTCAAGCTGCGCTTCACCGCGACCGGTGCCGTGGACCTCTCGCTCGTCCGCATGGTGCGCAACGTGGAGACGGTGCTCGGCACGGCCCGGCTGGCCGGCACCTACGCGCCCGGGACCTCGCTGACGGTCCGCTTCGAGACCGCCGGGACGGGGACGACGACCCTGCGGGTGAAGCAGTGGGTCACCGGGACGGCCGAGCCGGCCGCCTGGTTGCTCGAGCGCACCGACACCACCGCCGCGCTTCAGCGTTCTGGCGTCGTGTTCCTCGAGGAGTACGTGTCCGGCAGCGCCACCGCGCCGTCGGCGGTCCGGGTCGACGACGTCTGGGTCGGGCCGGCCGGCACGGCCCCGGCCACGGCGTGAGCGCCCCGGCGGGGGGGGGGGGGGGGGGGGGGGGGGGGGGGGGGGGGGGGGGGGGGGGGGGGGGGGGGGGGGGGGGGGGGGGGGGGGGGGGGGGGGCGGGCGGGGGGGGGTGGGGGGGG